>NZ_CP135529.1:2580000-2902500 GCF_032401055.1 Tardiphaga sp. 709
GGCATGGGCGCGCATCGCAAGCAGACGGTGCTGGAGATGTCGTTCGACGAGCGTGTCGCCGATCTGCAGGAGCGCCAGCGCCTCCTGACCGGCGCCCTCGTTGCCGTGCGCAAGCCCACCATTGCCGCGCTCCCAGGCCCTGCTGCAGGTGCGGGCCTCGCCATCGCCATGGCCTGCGATATCCGCATCGCCGCGCAATCGGCTTTCGTCTCGACAGGCTATCTGCGCGTCGGTCTCAGCGGCGATTACGGCATCGCCTGGCTGTTGACGCGTCTCGTCGGCACAGCCCGCGCGCGCGAGCTGATGTTCACCGCCGAAAAAGTGGAGGCAAGCCGCGCCGAAGCCATCGGGTTGTTCAACCGCGTGGTGCCCGACGACAGGCTGCAGGACGAGGCTTTCGCGCTGGCGCGCGGCATGGCGCAGGGGCCGACGCTGGCACTGCGCTATATGAAGGACAATCTCGACGAGGCACTGGCCTTCGATTTTGCGACGGCGCGGGACCATGAAGCCGAGCGGCTGATCCGCACGACCATGACGGCAGATCACCGCGAGGCGGTGCAAGCCTTCATCGAGAAGCGCAAGCCGAACTTCTCAGGCAACTGAAACGCATCTAGGTCTTCGACTTTGCAGGAGCGGGCGTTTTGGCAAAATCGATGAAGGCGCGTAATGCCGCCGGCAGTTGTCGCCGGCTTGGATAATACATGAAGAAGCCGGGATAGGCCGGGCACCAGTCGGCGAGCACGCGCACCAGCTTGCGCTTGGCGATCAACTCCTCGACCTGTCCTTCGAACACGTAAGCCAGCCCGGCTCCGTCCAGCGCAGCGTCCACCATCAGGTCCTGATCGTTCAAGGTGAGCGCGCCCGTGACGTTGATCTCGACCTCGATGCCGCCGCGCTCGAATTCCCAGCGATAAAGCGCACCGCCCCAGAATCGATAGCGGATGCAGGGCAGATCCTTCAGCTCGTGTGGCGTCTGCGGCGGCCTGTGCTGCTTGAAGAAGCCGGGTGACGCAACGACGGCCGATCGCTGCCGCGGACCGATAGGCACGGCAATCATGTCCGCTGCGACAGTTTCGCCGAAGCGGATACCCGCATCGAAGCCGGCAGAGACCATGTCGACAAGACCGTCATTCACGGCAATCTCGACATTGATCTCCGGATAGGCTTTCAGGAATCGCGTGACGATCGGCAGCAGCACGAGCTGCGCGGATTGCCGGGCGGCATTGAAGCGCAACGTCCCCGCCGGCTTGCCACGAAAATGATTGAGATCTTCCAGCGCGTCATCGATGTCCTGGAATGCCGGGCTAACCCGCGCAAACAGCCGCTCCCCGGCCTCGGTCAGCGCGACACTGCGGGTGGTGCGATTGACCAGCCGGATATCCAGCCGCTCCTCGATGCCGCGCAAGGCATGGCTCAATGCCGAAGCAGATACGCCAAGTTCGACGGCGGCATTGCGAAAGCTGCGATGCCGGGCAATCGCCAGAAAGGTGGCAAGGTCGGCCGGGCCGATCAGGCTCATTGTTGAATCCAGCTCATGAACGCATGGAATAAATAGAGGATTATTTCAGCTCTGGCGAGCCGCTAGTTTCCTCCCATCAGCCCGGCACTGACGCGGGGCCATACGAAAGGGAGACCATCATGCGTGTCTGGTTCATCACAGGAGCATCCCGCGGTTTCGGCGCCCTCATCGCGGCAGAAGCGTTGGCCCAGGGCGACGCCGTCGTTGCAACGGCCCGCGATCCCAGCGCCGTCACCGCACGCCTCGGTGCCCATGAACGCCTGCTGGCCACGCGGCTCGATGTCACCAACGAAGCCCAGGCTCATGAAGCTGCGGCTGAAGCCGTCAAAAAATTCGGTCGCATCGATGTGCTGGTCAACAATGCCGGCTATGGCCTGCTCGGCGCGATCGAGGAAGCCAGCGCCAAGGAAGTCGAACGTCTCTATGCCACCAATGTATTCGGCCTGCTCGGCGTCACCCGTGCCGTGCTGCCGCATATGCGCCGGCAGGGCTCAGGTCACATCATGAACGTGTCATCAGTCGGCGGATATGCCGGCTTCCCCGGCTGGGGCGTCTATGGTTCTACCAAATTCGCCGTGGAGGGCATCAGCGAAGCGCTGGCCGCCGAAGTCGCGCCGCTCGGCATCCATGTGACGGTGGTCGAGCCCGGCTTCTTTCGCACCGACTTTCTGGATGATAACTCGCTGGTGCGCACCGCGCTCGAGATCGGCGACTATCACGCAACCGTCGGCAAGACTCGCGGCCATGCCGCCGACGCCAATCATGCGCAGCCCGGCGATCCCAGCAAGCTGGCAAAGGCCTTCATGCAGCTCGCGGCTGCCAAGACCCCTCCGGTCCGCTTGCCGCTCGGCAGCGACACGGTTGCGCGGATCGAGAGCAAGCATGCTTTTGTCGAGAAGGAACTGGCAGCGTGGCGCGAGGTAGCTACGTCAACCGACTTTACCAAACAGACAGCTTGATTCCGTCTTCGGGACGAGCACTTGCGACGAAGCAATCCGGAGCTAGAGAGAGGGAATTGGATTGCTTCGTCGCGTCGCTCTTGCCTCGGCGTGGCTAATCTTGCCGCGCTCAGGCAAGTGTCGGCTGCAGCGACTGCGCTGCAAGGCGCCATGTTGCGCAAGATGTTCGGGCCGGCGTCGTATCGATCTGCTTCTCGAACCGCATCTGCTTCCAATCGCCCGGTGTCGGCGCGAATGTGAAGCCGGCCTTGCGCGCCAGCGCGAGCATCGCCTCATTGGAGCGCAATGTGTCGCCAAACAGAAAATCGGCGTCCAACGCCGCAGCGCGACACTCCAGATTGGACAGGAGCGCCGCGCCGACGCCCTGCCCTTGCATGGAGTCGGCAACAGACAGTCCCATCTCGAAACGGGATGTCAGTTCATCGAACGCATAGCGGGCTTCCCCGACAATCGTCTCCGCACCATCGCGCGAGATCGTTGCGACGACCGAAAAGCTGTCGGCCTCGCCGACATGGATGAACTTCTGCAGCTGCCCGGCCGGCAATTCACTGGCGGCACCCATGAAGCGATTGTAGCGCGAACGCGTCGACAGGCCGCGAAAATAGCCCTGCAACGCTTCGGCATCTGCAACCTCGACAAAGCGCACCGTGACGGCTGTTCCGCTACGCAGCAACAGCACGTCTGAATACTGGCCGAGATCATCGAGGTTGAGATGTTTCATCGCAGTCGCTCCCTAACATCCCTTGGGCGTCACGCCTGCCAGAAGGGCTTGCCGGCCTCAGCCATCACGTCGTTCACCGAGAAACCCGCATCGTGGATGTCGCGCTCGCTCCACTGCGCCAGTTCACGCCGCTGCTTGGCGCGCTCACGCCAGACGTGAAGGGTCTCAGCGATCGCTCCGAGGCTCAGCGGGGCATGATAATTTGTCATCGATTCATGGGTGCAAGTAGACATTTTTCTCTCCTGAAGCTAAATTTATGCGGCAAATATCGACTTCATTTCCAAATCGCACAAACGACATTGTGCACCGCATCACATGACAAAAATTCATGGATGGCACGAGCGGTGAATCGCCAGGGAGAGAGCGCGGATGAGCACCCGGTTGCCGTCACTCAACGGGCTGCGCGCCTTCGAAGCCGCCGCGCGCCATCTGAGCTTCACCAATGCGGCAAGCGAGCTGAACGTCACGCAGACCGCGATCAGCCATCAGATCAAGCGACTGGAAGAGGAGCTCGGTCTCAAACTGTTCATTCGGCAAAACCGTGCGCTCGCACTCACCCCGCAAGGACACGACTATCTGCCGAGCGTACGCGCGGCCTTCAACGATCTGCGTCTTGCTACGGACCGACTCAAGCGCCGTGACAACGACCACGTGCTGACCGTGAGCACGCTTGCGTCGATGGCGTCGAAATGGCTCCTGCCGCGCATCTCGATGTTCCAGAAAGCCCATCCCGATATCGATGTACGTATCACGACGTCGACCAGCATGGTCGATTTCAAGAGCGGCGATGTCGATGCCGCGATCCGCTACGGCCGCGGCCAATGGCCGGGCTTGCGCGCGGACTGGCTCACCGCCGATCATCTGTTTCCGGTGTGCAGCCCCGCGCTCCTGACCGGCAAAAAGGCGCTGCGACAGCCGCAGGACCTTGCCGGCTATACACTATTGCATTCGAGCGGCGGCTACGACGATGACTGGCGGCTCTGGCTCACCGCCGCCGGACTGCCGGCCAATATTTCGAAGCAACCGGACCTGACCTTCGACATGATTTTCATGACGCTGCAGGCCGCTATCGATGGCCTCGGCGTCGCGATCGGCCGCACCACCTATGTGGAGGGCGATCTGGCCAAGGGCCGGCTGGTGATGCCGTTCGACATTAGCCTGCCCGCCGATGCCGGCTTCTATCTGGTGTCGCCCGAAGCCTCTTCGGACTCGCGGAAGCTGAAGGCTTTTCGTGAGTGGCTGCTCTCGCAGGTCCCGCCGGAGCGTGACCGTCCTGGCCGCTGATCGGCATTGTCGACATCACGTGTTCGCGAGCAGATCGCCATCCGAAACATGCTAGAAGTCTGGCCTGTTTCGGAATGGAGCTTGCGATGAATCGGACGACACTGGCCGCGGTTTTCACCCTTCTGGCGCTGGCGCCTGCGCTCGCACAGCAGGCGCCCACACCGCCGGCAGCACCGCCGCCGCCCGACTTCTCAAAAGTCGAGATCAAGACCACGGACCTCGGTGACGGCGTCTACATGCTCGAAGGCCAGGGCGGCAACATGACGCTGGCCACGGCCAAATCGGGCGCCATCCTCGTCGACAGCCAGTTTGCCCCGCTGCATGACAAGATCAAGGCCGCCATCGCCGCGGTGACACCGCAGCCGGTCAAGTATCTCGTCAACACGCATTTCCACGGCGACCACACCGGCGGCAATGAGGCCTTTGCCAACGAAGGCGCGACCATCGTCGCCAACGTCAAGGTCAGAACCCGCCTGAAAAAGGGCACCACGAATTTCCTGACCGGCGCGCAGAATCCGCCTGCGCCGAAGGCGGCGCTGCCGACCAACACCTACACGCATCAGCTTAAACTCAGTCTGCCCGGCCGCATCGCCGAACTGCGCCATCCCGACAACGCGCATACCGACGGCGACACCTATGTCTACTTCAAGAGCGCCAATGTCATTGCGACCGGTGATACATTCAGCAATGGCCGCTATCCCAATATCGATCTCCTCAACGGCGGCAATATCAAGGGCATGATCGCAGCGACAGACGCCTATCTGAAACTGGCGAATGACAACACTAAGATCGTTCCCGGCCACGGTCCGCTCGCGAACAAGGCTGCGCTGGTCGACTATCGCACCATGCTGGTGACGGCGCGCGATCGCATGGCGAAGCTGATCAAGGAAGGCAAGACCGAGGACGAGGTTCTGGCGGCCAAGCCATTCGCCGATCTCGACGCCAAATGGGCGCCGAACGAAACCGCCAGCAAGAATTTCATTCGCGCTGTCTACGGATCACTGGCAAAGAAGCCGTGGATCAGGCCCTGGTCTAAACCTTGGGGAAAGAAGTCATGAGAGATCTCATTCCCCTCGCCGAGAAGATCGCCATTGAGCTGATCGCACGCAAGCAGACCATCGGCATAGCCGAATCCTCCACCGGCGGTCTGATTTCTGCCGCGCTGCTCGCGGTGCCCGGCGCCTCCGCCTATTTCATCGGCGGCGGCGTGATCTATACGCGCGATGCAAGGCGCGTGTTGATGGATATTTCCGATGATGCGTTTCGGGTACCGGGCATGCGTTCGTCTTCCGAGCCCTATGCACAACTGCTGGCAACGCAGATCCGCACCCGCCTCGGCTGCGACTGGGGTCTGTCGGAGACCGGCGCCACCGGCCCCTCCGGCAATCGCTACGGCGACGCCGCCGGCCATAGCTGCATGGCCGTCGCCGGCCCGCGGAACGAGGTCATGACGCTGGAGACCGGCAGCAGCGACCGGTCCGGCAACATGCACAGTTTCGCGCAGACGGCGCTGACGTTCCTGCTGAAGAATTTGGCGGGGTAGGAAGGCGTCAGGCCGGCACTGCCGCTGCCGCCTGCTCCGCCAGAATACACCGCACCACACGATTATCGGCGAGTTCGACATTCGGCGGCGGCGCCTCGACGCAACGCGGCTGGGCGAATTTGCAGCGCGGCGCGAAGGAGCAATTCACCGGCGGCTTGTCGAGCGACGGCGGCGTACCGGGAATGGTCTCAAGCCGTGCCCCGCGCTTGGCGCCGTGCACGGTCGAGGCCAGCAGCCCCTGCGGATAGGGATGCACGGCCGAGCGCACGATCTGGCTCAGCGTGCCCTGTTCAACGATCTGACCTGCATACATCACCGCGACGCGGTCGCAGATCTCGATGGCCACGCCGATATCGTGCGTGACGAAGATGATCGACATGCCGAACTCGCGCTGCAGCTCGCGCAGCAAGAGCAGGATCTGGATCTGCACGGTGGCATCGAGTGCCGTGGTCGGCTCGTCGGCGAGCAGAATCTTCGGCTTGCAGGCGAGCGCCAGCGCAATCATCGCGCGTTGCCGCATGCCGCCGGACATCTCGTGCGGATAGGCATCGAGACGACGCTTGGCGGAGGGAATGCGCACGACCTCGAGCATTTCGAGCGCGCGCTTCACGCCCTCAGCCTGGCTCTTGCCCTCGTGGCGCATCACGCTTTCGGCGATCTGCTGGCCGATCGTATAAACGGGGTCCAGCGCCAGCGCAGGCTCCTGGAAAATCATCGACACCGTCTGGCCGCGAAATGCCGAGAGCTCGTCATCGTCGAGTGCCAGCACGTCCTTGCCGAGCACGTTGACCGTGCCGGTGATCTGAGTACGCTTTTTGGGTAGCAGTCGCATCAGCGCGCGCAAAGTGACGCTCTTGCCTGACCCGGACTCGCCGAGCAGGCCAAGCACCTCGCCTTCGCCGAGCGTGAGATTGAGATCGTTTACCGCATAGACGGTGCGTTCGCCGCCGAACCGGACGTTGAGATTGCGAACCTCGACAAGATTGCTCATGCCAACTCCGGGCACTGTTTGTGGAAATCCGTGGCGCGCTGGAAGGCAGCACCGATGGTCACCAGCGTCGCTTCATCGAACGGCCGACCAATCAGCTGCATGCCGACCGGAAGTTTCGACTTGGTGAAACCCGCGGGGATCGAGAGACCGGGCAGACCGAGATAGTTGATCGGGCGCGTGAAGCGCGTCAGGCGCTGGATCATCGCTTCAGCACCCGAGCTGTTGCCGACATCGGTCTCGGCAATGGTCGGAGCCGCGCCGGGCGAGACCGGAGCGAGCACCGCGTCAGTTCCGGTCACCGCAGCGAGATAGGCCGCAAGCGCAGGACCGCGCCAGCGCAGCGCCTCGATATAGGAGACGCCGGTGATCGCGAGACCGTTCTGCAACCGCATCAGCACCTGCGCGCCGTAGTCCTGCGGACGCTCGATCATCCAGCGCTTGTGCATTGCCGCGGCTTCCGTCGCAAGCACGAATTGGCAGGCTGCCGTGAGCTGGCCCTGATTGGGCAGATCGACTTCGACGATCTTGATGCCTTCATCCTTTAGCGTCGCAATGGTGTTCTGCAGAATGGCCGCGGTATCGGCATCGAGATCGTCGACATAGAACGCCTTGGGGATACCGACCGTCATGCCTTTGGCGGACACGCGCGTCGCCGCCATGTAGTCCGGCACAGGGCGCGTGCTGGTGGTCGGATCGAGCGGATCCGCACCGGCCATCAGACCGGTCAGCAGCGCGCAATCCTCGACGGTGCGCGCCAGCGGACCGACCGTATCGAGCGATTGCGACAGCGGCATCGCACCGGCGCGGCTGACCAGACCGACGGTCGTTTTCAAACCGGAGACGCCGCAGAAATGCGCCGGCAGCCGGATCGAGCCGCCGGTGTCGGAGCCGAGCGCCGCAAAAGTGAGACGCGCCGCAACGGCCGAGCCCGAGCCGGACGATGAACCGCCGGTGACGTGATCGACATGCCAGGGGTTATGCACGGCGCCGTAATGCACGTTGTGACCGAGCGGGCCATAGGCGAATTCGACCATCTGCAACGAACCGAGCCGCACCGTGCCGGCATCCTTCAGGCGCTGCAGCGATGTCGCCGTCGTGGTCGCCACCCAGTCGCGGCGAATATGCGAGCCGCAGGTCACGACATGTCCCTCGTCGTAATACATGTCCTTGTGCGCCAGCGGCACGCCGTGCAGCACGCCGCGGCTTTCCCCCTTGGCGAGCTCGGCATCGGCTGCGTCGGCCGCTGTCAGCGCCGTATCCGCCTCGATCGACATATAGGCGTTGAGGCTCGGCTGCGACTTCACGGCGCGATCGAGGCACGACTGCGTGGCTTCGCGCGACGAAATCTTCTTTGTGGCGATAGCGTCGGCGACTTCCGTCAGCGACAGCAATGCGGGTTCGGTCGCGCTCATTTGGCAGCCTTCGTATTCTGAACAGCGAGGAAGGTCGCGGGCTCAAGATCGAACGGCAGCGTCCCAGCCACAGCCGCGAATCCCTCGAACGCCGGCCCGATCGAATTGGCGATGCGCTCCGCAACCTCGTCGGAGGCCGGAAGGCCGCTGACTTCGGTCAGCGCCTTGATCTGCTTGGCAGTCGGTTTGGTCATGTCACTGCACTCCTGCGGCAGGTGCTTTGCTGTGTCCCGAGCCCGGAATCGCCATGTAACAGGCAGCCTGATGGCCGGTTACCGTGATTTCAGTCAGCTTCGGCGTCGCCTCACCGCACATCGCTTCGGCAAAGGGGCAGCGTGTGTGGAAACGACAACCGGACGGTGGATCAATCGGGTTCGGCGGATCGCCTGTGATCGGCGGCGTCTCGGTACGGTTGTCGGGATCGGATGACGGCATCGCGGCGAGCAGCGCCCGCGTATAGGGATGCGCCGGCCCGTCCCAGACCTCGTCCACCGGACCGAGTTCAACCACTTCGCCAAGATACATCACCAGCACGCGGTCGGAGATATAGCGCACCACGTTGAGATCGTGGCTGATGAACAGATAGGTCAGGCCGAATTCGCGTTTGAGATCGACCAGCAGATTGAGCACCTGCGCCTCGACCGACTTGTCGAGTGCCGAGACGGCCTCATCGAGAATGACAAGACGCGGCGACAGCGCGAGCGCACGTGCGATGTTGACGCGCTGACGCTGGCCACCGGAGACTTCATGCGGATAGCGGTTGGCGAAGGTCTCGGGCCGCAGGCCGACCTTGCCGAGCAGCTCACGCGCCAGCAGCCGCGCGGCCTTGTCGGCCATGCCGTGCACCTTCGGCCCGAAGGCGATCGATTCCTCGATGGTCAGGCGCGGATTAAGCGACGCATAGCTATCCTGGAACACCATCTGCATGCCGCGGCGTAGCTCGCGCAGCGAAAGTTCGCGCCCGACGGTGCGGCCGTCATAGATGATATCGCCGGAATTGCGCGGCATCAGATGCATCAGCAGCCGCGCTGTCGTCGACTTGCCGCAGCCGGATTCGCCGACGATACCGACGGTCTCGCCCTTGGAAATGGCGAAGGACACATCGTCCACCGCCCGCACGGTCTTGCTCGGCGCAAACAAGCCGCCGCGCACGGGGAAGTGCTTGGTCAGGCTGACCACCTGCAACAGCGGCTGTGCAACACCGCCAATGTCTTCCAGCGGCTCCAGCTTGTCGATTTCTTCTACAATATCACTCATGCCATCAGTTCCGGATATCCATGGCACTGCGCATGCCGTCGCTCAGCAGATTGAAACAGATCGACACCGCGAAGATCATCGCGCCTGGGAGTGCTGCCACCCACGGATTGACATAGATCGCGGTGCGCAGCGTGTTCAGCATCAGACCCCATTCCGGCTCCGGCGGCTTGGTACCGAGGCCGAGGAACGACAGGCCGGCAGCGAGGATCATCGACACCGAGATCAGGCCAGTCGCGTAGACGAAGATCGAACCCAGCACGTTGCCCAGCATGTGCACGCGCATGATGGTGAAAGCGTTCGCGCCGGAGGCACGCGCGGCTTCCACATAGTCCATGTTACGCACGCCCGTGGTAACGCTCTCGGCGACACGCGTGATCTGCGGCACGAAGACGATGGTCAGCGACACGATCGAATTGACGATGCCGGCGCCGAGCGCGCCGGAGATCGCGATGGCCAGCAGCACCGACGGGAACGCGTAGAACACGTCGACGGTGCGCATGATCGCGGTATTGAGCTTGCCGCCGACATAGCCGGCCACAACGCCAAGACCCGTCCCGATGATGAAGGCCAGGATCACCGGCAGGATGCCGATCAACAGCGACAGACGGCCGCCATAGATCAGGCGCGCCAGCATGTCGCGGCCGAGTTCGTCGGTGCCGAGCGGATAATTGGGCGTACCGATCGCGCGCAGGCGACGGATCATCGAGCCCTGATAGGGGTCTGCGAGATGCAGATAGGGCGCAAAGATCGCCGCCAGGAAGATCAGCAGCAGAATGAACGCGCAGGCCATGCTGACTTTGTCGCGCACGATGCGGCGGCCGACCGTGGCCCAATAGCCGCGGGCCTTGGTGGCAGGCGCCGCCTGCAATGCGGTGTCTGTCATTACAGTCATGAGAGGATATCCAGCATGGTCAGCTCCGCTTGATGCGCGGATCGATCGATGCCTGCGCGATATCGACCAGAAGATTGAGGAACACGAAGAACAGCGCCAGCACCAGGATCGTGCCCTGCAGCAGCGGCAGGTCTCGCTGGAAGATTGCGGAGTTCAGAAGAAGCCCCGAACCGGGCCACGAGAACACGGTTTCGATCAGGATCGAACCGCCGAGCATGTAGCCGAGCTGCAGGCCCATCACAGCCAGCGCCGTGGGCGCCGCATTCTTGATGACGTGGCGAAACACCTTGGTTTCCTGCAGGCCTTTGGCGCGCAGCGCTTCGACGAAATCCTGCGACAGGATATCGCCTGTGAGCGCACGCACCGTGCGGGTCACGATGCCCATCGGAATGACCGATGTCGTGATCGCCGGCAGCACAAGATATTTGATGTGCTCCCAGTCCCAAGCCCATGAGCCGGAGCCGCCCGGCCCTGCGCCAACCGCAGGCAGCCAGTTGAGCTGCACCGAGAAGATGATGACCAGCACCATGCCAAGCCAGTAATGCGGCACGGAGACGCCAGCGATGGCGATCGAGGTCGCCACCTTGTCGACCCAGGTGTCGCGGAAATAGCCGGCGATCAGGCCGAAGAACAGACCGAGCGTGAAGCCGATGGCCGCCGCGGCGATGGCCAGCGTCACGGTGTTTCCGACGGCCTTCAGCACTTCCGCCAGCACGGGGCGTCCGGTGGCGATGGAGCTGCCGAGATCGCCATGCAGCGCACGCCATAGCCACAGACCGAACTGGACCGGCAGCGGGCGATCGAAGCCGTAAGCGACGCGCAGTTGCTGCGCCAGTTCCTGCGATGCGTCAGCGGGGAGAATGGCCACGAGAGGATCGCCGGGCGTGATGTGCACCAGCAGGAAACACACCAGCGCCACGCTGAGGACGATAGGAATCACATAGACGACGCGTCGCGCGATGTAGACGAACACTAATCACCTTCGGTTCAGACTCTGCCCCCTCGTTCGTCATGCCCGGGCTTGACCCGGGCATCCACGTCTTTGCAGCGAAGAAGGCATGGATGGCCGGGTCAAGCCCGGCCATGACGTGGAGAGGTTCGTGCGAATATCAGCTGCACAATGTGCGGCCGATATTCACCTGTTGCTTACGGCGTGATCGACACCGGCGAGAAGTCGACGAACCAGCTCTTCGGCTGCACAAAGCCCTTGATCTTCGGGCTCAGCGCACGCGGACCGACGTCATGGGCCACGTAGAGGAAGGCTGCGTCATCGACCGAAGCGGCGTGCAGCTCGGCCAGCGCCGCGTCACGTGCCGTCGCATCGAAGGTGGTGCGTGCCTTGGTCACGAGTTCATCGAACTTCGGATTGTTGATGAAGCCCCAATTGTTCGAGACCGGCGGCGCCATCGACGACTGCAGGAAGCGAACCAGTGCGAAGAACGGATCCATCGCCGCATAGGTGACGTTGGTGGCGTTGGAGCCGTTCGCCGAGGGATCCTTGACGCCGCGGCGCCAGTTGGTGAACAGCGTATTCCACTCAATGACGTCGAGCTTGACGTCGAAGTAGCACTCCGCCAGCGCCTGCTGCAGATATTCGTTCATCGGCAGCGGCAGCATCTGGCCGGAGCCGGACGCCGAGGTCTGCGTCTTCACTTCGAGCTTCTTGGTGGGGCCGTAACCGGCTTCCTTCATCAGCGCTTGCGCTGCCTTCAGGTCATACTTGATCTCGAAGGTCGGCTTGCCGCGCCAGGGGTGGCCCGGCTCGAAAGTGCCGCTTGCCGGCACCATCAGGCCGGCGAGCAGACCATCCTTCAGGCCTTCACGATCGATGCAGAGATTGGCGGCCTTGCGGACGCGGATGTCGTTCCACGGCGAGCCTTCGGCACGGGAGAACTGCCACGGCCAGACATGCGGCTGCTCGTTCTTCTCGATCTTGAAGCCACGCGCGGTGATTTCCTTGACCGCGTCGGGCGCCGGCGCTTCGACCCAATCCACCTGACCGGACAGCAACGCAGCGGTGCGTGCGTTGGCTTCCGGCATCGGCAGCAACACCATCTTGTCGGTCTTCGGAACACGGTCCTTGTTCCAGTAGGCGTCGTTCTTCACCAGTTCGAGACGCTCGCGCGGCGTGAACTTCGACATCTTCCACGGGCCGGTGCCAGAAGCTTCGCGCGCGAAGGCCGCCCATGCGGCCTGCGACTTGGCCTTGGCATCGGCGCCTTCAGCCTTGTCGAACAGCGCCTGCCACTTGGTGGGGCTCGCCATAAAGAGGTTGGTGAGATTGATCGGCAGGAAGGAGTCCGGCTCCTTGGTGGTCAGCTCGACGGTCATGTCGTCGATCTTCTTCGCCGACACCAAAGTCGGCATGCGCGAGGCGGTTACACCGACCTGGCTGGCATCGAACTGGACTGCATCTTGTTTGAGCACCTTGTCCACATTCCAGACCACGGCGTCCGCATTGAAGGCCGAACCGTCGTGAAAAGTGACGCCGGGACGCAGTTTGAAGGTCCACTTCTTCTTGTCGGCGTCGTCGACTGCCCACTCGGTGGCGAGCGCCGGGATAACGACACTCGCTTTGGTCGCGGACGACAGATCCCAGCCGGTCAGGCCGTCATACATCGTATTGCCGGTGAAACGATTGCCTTCGAAGCCCTGATCGGGCTGGCCAAGCGTGCGCGGAATGTCGGCAGCGGTCATGCCGATGCGCAGCACCGTTTCGGCGCGCGCCACCTGTGGCAAGGTCAGGGCCGTGGCGAGCGTCAGCATCGTGACTGCTGCCGCGAGACGGCTCTTTGTCGGCTTTTCGATACGCATCGTAATCAGTCCCTCTTGGCTTTGGATGACACGTTGGCTCTCGCCAGTGTTGGTTTGTTCTAAACTGGCTAATTCTTATGCAACGCTTGTGCCAAGGCCTGCAACCTTGCACCGCAATGACTCAAACTGCGGCACTGCAGCACACCAGCACACACCAACCGTTCGAAATGCCCAATCTGGCATCAGGATTGCAGGTATCTGGCAGACAATATCCCACCATACGGAGTCTGGTTTATGCGCGTTCGAAGCTCGTTGTTTGTTGCGGCCATCGCCGCCGCCATAGGTGCAGCCGCGCCGGCGCAAGCCGAAACGGTGGTGCGCTATGGCATCTCGATGGCGGACGTGCCGCTGACCACGGGTCAGCCCGATCGCGGCGCCGGCGGCTACCAGTTCACCGGTTACACAATCTACGATCCGCTCGTCGCCTGGGAAATGGATGTCGCCGATCGTCCGGGTAAACTCATTCCCGGCCTCGCCACCGAATGGAAGGTCGACGACACCGACAAGACCAAGTGGCGTTTCACCTTGCGCAAGGGCGTCAAGTTTCACGATGGCAGCGACTTCAACGCCGATGCGGTGATCTGGAATCTCGACAAGGTGCTGAACGAGAAGGCGCCGCAATTCGACAAGCGCCAGAGCGCGCAGGTGAAGACCCGCCTGCCCTCGGTCGCAAGCTACGCGAAGATCGACGACGGCACCGTGGAGATCACGACCAAGACCGTCGACTCCTTCTTCCCGTATCAGATGCTCTGGTTCCTGGTCTCCAGCCCGGCGCAGTATGAGAAGGTCGGCAAGGACTGGGACAAGTTCGCATCGCAGCCGTCGGGCACCGGCCCGTTCAAGCTGACCAAGCTCGTTCCGCGCGAGCTCGCCGAGCTCAGCAAGAATCCGGATTACTGGGACAAGAAGCGCATTCCGAAAGCCGACAAGCTCGTGCTCGTGCCCATGCCGGAAGCCCTCACCCGCACCAACGCGCTGCTCGCCGGTCAGGTCGACCTGATCGAGACCCCTGCTCCCGACGCTGTGCCGCAGCTCAAGGGCGCCGGCATGAAGATCGTCGACAACGTCACGCCGCATGTCTGGAATTATCACCTCAGCGTGCTGCCGGGTTCACCCTGGACCGACGTCCGCTTGCGCAAGGCGCTCAACCTCGCCATCGATCGCGATGCCGTCGTCGCGCTGATGAACGGACTCGCCAAGCCCGCCATCGGCCAGGTCGATCCGTCGAGCCCGTGGTTCGGCAAGCCGACATTCAAGATCAAGTATGATCTTGCCGAAGCCAAGAAGCTGGTGAAGGAAGCCGGCTACGGCCCGGAGAAGCCGCTGAAGGCGACGTTCATCATCGCCAATGGCGGCACCGGCCAGATGCTGTCGCTGCCGATCAACGAATTCCTGCAGCAGAGCTTCAAGGAAATCGGCGTCGAGGTGGAATTCAAGGTCGTCGAACTCGAAGTTCTCTACACCGCATGGCGCAAGGGTGCGGCCGACGACAGCATGAAGGGCATCACGTCCAACAACATCGCTTACGTCACCTCGGATCCGCTCTACGCCATCGTGCGCTTCTTCCACTCCGGCCAGATCGCACCGGTCGGCGTGAACTGGGGCGGCTACAAGAACCCGAAGGTCGATGCGCTGATCGACGAAGCCAAGAACACGTTCGATCCGAAGAAGCAGGACGAGTTGCTCGCCGAAGCCCACGCGCAGATCGTCGACGATGCCGTGCTGGTCTGGGTAGTTCACGACACCAACCCGCATGCGCTGTCGCCTAAGGTGAAGAAGTTCGTGCAGGCCCAGCACTGGTTCCAGGACCTGACCACAATCGGTCTCGACTGAGCTTCGGCACACCAGCCGATCGCATTATCAACACGCCGTCGGGCAACCGGCGGCGTTTTTGTTTGCAATGAGAACGATGGATACCGCCGGCGAAAACGGAACCCTCGCTTGCGCCACGACTTGAACCGCACCGTCCTGCATACCGGTGCCATCATGATCGACGACCTCTGGTACAAAAACGCCGTTTTCTACTGCCTGTCCGTCGGCAGTTTCATGGATGCCGACGGTGACGGTTGCGGCGATTTCAAGGGCCTCACGCGGCGGCTTGACTACATTCATGGCCTCGGCATTACCGCGATCTGGCTAATGCCGTTCCAGCCGTCGCCCGGCAAGGACGACGGCTACGACATCTCAGACTATTACGGCGTCGATCCGCGCTACGGCACGCTCGGCGACTTTGTCGAATTCACCCATGGCTGCCACCAGCGCGGCATCCGCGTCATCATCGATCTCGTGGTCAACCACACCTCGGACCAGCATGCCTGGTTCAAGGACGCGCGCAGCGCCAGGGATTCGAAGTATCGCGACTGGTATGTCTGGTCGGACAAGAAGCCAGCCAATGCCAACAAGGGCATGGTGTTTCCCGGCGTGCAGAAATCGACCTGGACCCACGACACCACGTCGAAGTCCTGGTTCTTCCATCGCTTCTACGATTTTCAGCCCGACCTCAACACATCAAATCCCTATGTACAGGCCGAGATCCTGAAGATTATGGGCTTCTGGCTGCAGCTCGGCGTCTCCGGCTTCCGCATGGACGCCGTGCCCTTCGTGATCGCCACCAAGGGACCGAAGGTCAATAAGCCGACCGAACAATACGACATGCTGCGCGCCTTCCGCGAATTCCTGCAATGGCGCAAGGGCGATGCAATCATTCTCGCCGAAGCCAATGTGCTGCCGGAAACCGACATGGAATATTTCGGAGACGATGGCGACCGCATGCAGATGATGTTCAACTTCCACGTCAACCAGAACCTTTTCTATGCGCTGGCCTCCGGCGATGTACGTCCACTGGCGGCGGCCATGAAGGTGACCAAGCCGCGCCCGGCGACGGCGCAATGGGGCTTGTTTCTGCGCAATCATGACGAGCTCGATCTTGGACGGCTGACTGAAGAGCAACGCCAGACGGTGTTTGCCAAATTCGGCCCGGACAAGGACATGCAGCTCTACGACCGCGGCATCCGCCGTCGGCTGGCGCCTATGTTGGGCGGCGACCGGCGCCGGCTCGAACTCGCTTATAGCCTGATGTACACGCTGCCCGGCACACCGGTGCTGCGCTATGGCGACGAAATCGCCATGGGCGACGATCTATCCCTACCGGAGCGCAATTGCGCGCGAACGCCGATGCAATGGTCGACCGAGCCGCATGCCGGCTTCACCAAGAGCGACAGGTCGAAAAACCCGGTGATCAACAAAGGCCCCTATGGCTACGACCACGTGAATGTCGCCAAACAACGCCGCGATCCCAATTCGATGCTGAACTGGACCGAGCGCATGATCCGCATGCGCAAGGAAGTGCCGGAGATCGGTTGGGGCGACTTTGCCATCATCGCCACGCGCAATCCGGCCGTGCTCGCGATCCGCTATGACTGGCGCAACAACTCGGTCTTGTTCGTGCATAATCTCGACGAGAAACCCTGCGAAGTTACCTTTGCTGTCGGGATAGACGGCCAGCAGGGCGAACACCTGATCAACCTTCTGGCTGAAGACCACAGCCGCGCCGACGCCAAAGGCAAGCATCATCTGATGCTGGAGGCCTATGCCTATCGCTGGTATCGTGTCGGCGGTCTGGATTATCTGCTGCGCAGAAGCGACATCGATGGCGAGACGGATGCGCATCCGGGATAATCGCACCAGCCCCTCCGCGTCATTGCGAGCGCAAGCCAGGCAGTCCAGGAAGATGGCTGATGGACCTGAGCTATCGTAACCTTACAATAGCGCCCTCATTGCCGCGCAACTCCAATTGGCCCGACACGTTCTCGCCCTTACGATCCAGCGCCGTCGCCAGCAAAATCTCGCCGCCCTCCACATGCAATACGACAGGCTCACCGCTCAAATTGAGGGCAATCAGGAGCGCCTGCCCGTCATAGACGCGCCGATAGGCCAGCACATCGCCCGCAGCGTCCACAGGCTCATAGCCGCCGAACACAAGCTCAGGCATGTGCTTGCGCAAATCGATCAGCTTCACATAGAGGCTAAGAATCGAATGGGGATCGGCCGCAAGCGCCGCCGCATTCTGATGCGGATAGTCCGCATCCAGCGGCAGCCAGGGCTGGCCGGTCGTGAAACCCGCATGCTCGGTGGCACCCCATTGCATCGGCGTGCGGCATCCGTCGCGGCCGAGACCAATCCCAGGCACATTCTTTTCGAACGGATCCTGAACCTGATCCGGTGCAATAGGCACCTGCTTCATGCCGATCTCGTCGCCATAGTATAGCGTCGGCGTCCCGCGTAGCGTCAGCAGCAACATCGCAGCGACGCGCGCCTGGGCCATGCCAACCCGGCTAGCGACGCGCGGCCGGTCGTGATTGCCGAGCACCCAGTTCGGCCAGGCGCCGAGCGGCAGTGCGGCTTCGTAGCGCGCGATCAATTCGCCGATGGCAAAAGCATTCCACGGCGCGGAGAGCAGCGCAAAATTGAACGGCAGATGCGCGCCCGACAGGTCACTTCCGTAGTAGGCGACCAGCCGATCGAACGGGAGATAGATCTCGCCGATCAGCACGCGATCGTCGAATTCATCGACCACGCGGCGCATTTCGGCGACCACATCCAGCGTCTCCGGCCGATCGGTCGAGTAGAGCGGCAGGAAAGCCTCGTGTGGCGGGCGCCCGGCCGTGAAATTCGGATTTGCAGGGTTATCGCGAAATTCAGAATCCTTGATCAGATGCCAGATCACATCGACGCGAAAGCCATCTACGCCGCGGCGCATCCAGAACCGCATCACCTCATAGATGGCGTCACGAACGGCAGGATTGCGCCAGTTCAGGTCGGGCTGTTTGTCGAGAAAGGCATGATAGTAATATTGCTGGGTGGCCTCGTCATATTGCCAGGAGCTGCCGCCAAACTCCGACATCCAGTTGGTCGGCGCGCTGCCGTCCGGCTTCGGATCGTGCCAGATATACCAATCGCGTTTGGGATTATCTGATGATGACCGGCTTTCGACAAACCACGGATGCTGATCCGAGGTGTGGTTCGGCACCAGATCGAGAATGATCTTCAGACCATGACCGTGAGCCGCAGCCACCAGCGCATCGAAATCGGCCGACGTACCGAAAATCGGATCGACGCCGATATAGTCTGATATGTCATAGCCGAAGTCTGCCATCGGAGACGGGAAGATCGGCGACAGCCAGATCGCGTCGATGCCGAGCCGCCGCAGATAAGGCAGCCGGCCAACGATGCCCGCGAGATCGCCGATGCCGTCTCCGTTCGAGTCCTGAAACGACCGCGGATAGATCTGATAGATGGTACCGGCCTGCCACCAGACTGTCGCTGCAGTTGCCATGGTCCTGTCACTCAATGTTCTGAGGCTTCCATCACGCACGAAAAAACGGCCCTTCCGAGGAAGGGCCGCCTCTCGTTCGGCGTAATATTAGTAGCGTTCGATGACAGTACGACGTTCGACGCCGCCATCGTAATAGCCACGATCGCGGTCGCGGCTGCGCTTGATGATCACGGTCTCGTTGCGGTCACGACGATCGCGGTAGTACCCGCGATCATAGTCGTCGCGATAGCGGTCGCGGCCGACGGCGCCAACCGTAACGCCTCCCGGACCGACGCCAACGCCGAACTCCTGGGCCTTGGCTGGAATTGCGCTGCTGATGCCCGCCGCAGCAACGGCGATGATGGCAAGATGCTTAATCATGACGTGCTCCTCGTGTGTGAACCATGAGGTAGCAATCCCGCACTGCAGGGTTAGTTCCGAGAGCATGACAAAACGATCACGCGTAACGCGCACGAAAGCCCGGAACCAATCGAGGTTTTGCCGAACGTGAACTAGCCGGGCGGTATAATTGCGTTGCTCGGTGTCGGCCGATCGGTGATCTGCTGCCCGAACAGGCTGCCGACCAGCTCGACCATCACCCGTGCGGTACGCCCGCGCTCGTCCAGAAACGGGTTGAGCTCGACGACATCCAGCGAACACATCAGGCCGGAATCGTGCAGCAGCTCCATGATCAGATGCGCCTCACGATAGGTCGCGCCGCCGGGCACCATGGTGCCAACGCCGGGCGCTGTTGCAGGATCGAGGAAATCCACATCGAAGGACACATGCAACACGCCGTTGCGCGCCTTGACCCGCTCGATGACACGGCGGATCAGAACTCCGACACCGAACTCGTCGATCTGCCGCATATCTGCAATGGCCACCTTGCGTGCGTGCACCAGCTCTTTCTCGAGCTTGTCGATGGAGCGAATCCCGAACAGATCGAGATTGTCAGGCTTGATCGATGCGCGCGGATCAACGCCGAGCAAGCCATCCAGACCGGGCTCGCCGCACAGAAAGGCCGCGGACATGCCGTGCATGTTGCCGGTGATGGTCGTGTGCGGCGTATTGTAATCGGCATGCGCGTCGAGCCACAGCACGAACAGTTCGCGCCCCTGCTCGTGCCAGTGTCGCGCCACGCCATTGACCGATCCCATGGACAGGCTGTGATCACCCCCCACGAAGATCGGCAGCGCGCCCGATTTGGCAAGCGTGTAGGCTCGCGCACTCAACGCCTGGATCCAGCTCTGGATCACACGGTAATGCTTGGCATTCTCCGGCGGCGTATCTGTCGACAGAGGCACAGACGGTGGCATGAGGTCACCATGATCCTCCACCTCGAAGCCAAGCTCCTCCAGCAGCGGCCCCAAGCCTGCCGTCCGCATGGCCGCCGGCCCCATCAAAGTCCCGCGCTGCGAGGCCCCGACTTCAACTGGCGCGCCCAGCAATGCGATGCGTTTGTGACGGGAGACGTCGGTCATAAGCAAAACTCCGGGCTAGCGACCCTCGCAGGCCAAGATATATTCCGAAACAACCTGATTGCATTGCAACGGAAATGCGGCGGCGCAGTTATCCCGCGCATTTTCATCACCAGACAGTGGGGCAATCGTGACGAACAGAGTAGTTGAAGAAGGTCTTCCCTATCCCTTTGGCGCGCATTGGGACGGAAAGGGCACCAACTTCGCGCTCTTCTCGGCCAATGCCACCAAGGTCGAGGTCTGCCTGTTCGACGGCGACAAGGAAACGCGAATCGAGCTGCCGGAATATACCGACGAGGTGTTTCACGGCTACATCCCGGACGTCAGCCCCGGCACTTTCTATGGCTACCGCGTCCATGGCCCGTATGAGCCGGAAAAGGGCCATCGTTTCAATCCGAACAAGCTGCTGCTGGATCCCTATGCCCGCGCCCATGCCGGGCAGCTCGAATGGAATCCGGCCGTGTTCGGCTACAAGATGGAGAGCGGCGACGATACCACTTTCGACGAACGCGACTCCGCCCCGTTCATGCCTAAATGCGTGATTGTCGATCGCGACTTCGACTGGGCCGGTGAAGCCGGCCGGCAGCCTGTGCCATGGGACCAGACCATCATCTACGAGACCCACGTCAAGGGCTTCACCAAGCTGCATCCCGACGTGCCGGAAAAACTGCGCGGCACCTATGCCGGCTTCGGCAGCAAGCCTGTGGTGGATTATCTCTGCGGCCTCGGCATCACCTCGGTCGAGCTGTTGCCAATCCATACTTTCATCAATGACGACTATCTGCTGAACAAGAAGCTGGTGAATTACTGGGGCTACAATTCCATCGGCTTCTTCGCGCCCGATCCTCGCTACGCATCGGACGTACCGAACTCGCTGCGCGAGTTCAAGGAGATGGTGTCGGCGCTGCACGCCGGCGGGCTCGAGGTCATCCTCGACGTGGTCTATAACCACACCGCCGAAGGCAACGAGCTTGGCCCGACGCTATCCTTCAAAGGCATCGACAATGCCAGCTATTACCGGCTGATGCCGGACAAACCCCGCTACTACATCAACGACACTGGCACAGGCAACACGGTCAACCTGTCCAATGCCCGCGTCATCCAGATGGTGGCGGACAGCCTGCGCTACTGGGTGCGGGAGATGCACATCGACGGCTTCCGTTTCGATCTCGGCACCATTCTCGCGCGAGAAGTCTACGGCTTCACCGAACAGAGCGGCTTCCTGAAAGCCGTCGATCAGGACCCATTGCTGACGACAGTGAAGCTGATCGCCGAACCTTGGGACATCGGGCCCGGCGGCTATCAGGTCGGCGGCTTCCCGCCAGGCTGGGCGGAATGGAACGACAAATTCCGCGATACCGCGCGCGACTTCTGGCGTGGCGAAGCGCCGGTCTCGGCACTGGCGCCGCGGCTTGTCGCGTCCGGCGACATGTTCAACCACCAGGGCCGCCGCGCCTGGGCCAGCGTCAACTTCGTCACCGCCCATGACGGCTTCACGCTGAACGACTGGACGAGCTACAACGAGAAACACAACGAGGCCAATGGCGAGGATAACAAGGACGGCTCCTCCAACAACGCCTCGTGGAATTGCGGTGTGGAAGGGCCGACCAACGACAAGGCGATCATCGCGCTGCGCGAGCGGCAGAAGCGCAACATGCTGGCAACGCTGCTGTTCTCGCAGGGTACGCCGATGCTGCTCGGCGGCGATGAATTCGGCCGCACGCAGAACGGCAACAACAATGCCTATTGCCAGGACAGCGAGATTTCCTGGTTCAACTGGAGCCTGACGACCGAGGGCAAGGATCTGCTCGCTTTCACCAAGCGGCTCATCAAACTGCTCGGCGGCTGCTCGGTCCTGCGTCGCAGCCGCTTCCTGACCGGCGAACACGATCCCGATCTCGACGTCCGCGACGTGACCTGGATCAACGCCAATGGCGGCCCGATGGAAGACACACATTGGAAAGACGGCAACATGAAATGCTTCGGCATGCTGCTGGACGGCCGCGCGCAGAAGACCGGCATCCACAAGCCCGCCGAGGACCAGACCATGCTGATGATTCTGAACGGCTTCGAAGGACTGGTCGATTTCACGATGCCCGAGGCGTTTGGTGGACAGGCCTGGGAACTTCTGGTGGATACCAATATCCCCGATACGAAAGGCGGCGAGGATTTCCCGTTCGGCCATATGTATCAGGTGACCGCCCGCTCGCTGCTGCTATTGTCCCTGAAGAAATAGCTTATGGCGCAGCGAGGCCGGCGCGGCCTCGCTGCCCACATTTTCTGCACATTCCTGTCACTGAACCTCGGAACGATGTTTGGTGACTACACTTGTCTGGCAACGATGAATTCCTGATTTGCCGAGCTAGTGGAGACGTAAAAGTGAAGATTCGCGCGGGCTACGACATCGCTTTCCAGTGTTTGCAGGAAACACCCATGATCCTGATGCTCAGCATTCATCCTTCGCGCGCGAAGGATTTGCAGAGCCCACACCGCATCCAGTTTTCCCATGACGTACAGGCGCATGACTATCTCGACATGTTCGGCAATACCTGCACGCGCATCGTCGCACCGCCCGGGCTCATCGAGATCAAAAATGACTTTCTGATTTCAGATAGCGGGCTGCCGGATGCGGCTCCGCCGTCCGGGCCGCTGCAGGCGGTCGGCGAGCTACCTGACGATGTCATGGTCTTCCTGCTCGGCAGCCGCTATTGCGACACTCAGAAGCTGTCAGATCTGGCCTGGTCGCTGTTCGGCCATATCGAGGATGGCGCAGCGCGCGTCCAAGCCATTGTCGATTACGCGCATCAACGCATCGAGTTCGGCTATCACCATGCCCGCAACGATCGTACAGCCTTTGAAGGTCATGAAGAGCGCATCGGCGTCTGCCGCGACTTCGCGCATCTGGCCGTCGCGCTGTGCCGCTGCATGAACATTCCGGCGCGCTACTGCACCGGCTATCTCGGTGATATCGGCGTGCCCAAGGATCCCGCGCCGATGGATTTCAGCGCCTGGTTCGAAGTCTATCTCGGACACAAGTGGTACACCTTCGATGCGCGCCACAATCATCCGCGCATCGGGCGCATCGTGATGGCCCGCGGCCGCGATGCCGCGGACGTCGCAATCTCCACCAATTTCGGCCCGACGCCGCTGGTGCGCTTTAGGGTGATCACCGAAGAGGTTTTTAGCGAAGCCACCCCTGCCGTCGCACGGATGTCGATGGTGGCTTAGTCGTTTAAGAGGCAGTCGGTAATTGCAAAGCCATCCGTGTCCGCGGGCGGCTTTGTTGTTTCAGGTCCTGACAGGACTGATCTTCCACGTCAGCGCCATGAGGCCTGCCGTCATGACACCCGAGATCACAGAGGCAATCGGCAGCACCAGTGCCAGCGCCGCCGTCGCAGCCCAGCCGATCGACGAGAAGGCTTCGGCGAAGGTCGCGATACGCGATGACGTCTGACGTCGCCTGAACTGGCTGCGCCGTGCCTGCACCCTGAACCAGAGCTGGATGGCCGTCGCCGAGGCTGCCGCCACAACGGTCGCCAATGCCGTCACCGCAGCCAGCTGCAGTGAAACGAGCGCCAGACCTGCGACCATCGGCGTGAACACGGCGGCGATGATCACCAGCACGACTTCGACCTTGGCCGTGACGATCGTGTTTGCCGGAAGCGGTGCGGTCGTCACCAGATCCGCGGCGTCCTCACCGGAGATCGTCAGCCAGGCCAGGCCGCCGGCGAGCTGACCCGCGGCCATCACGATCACTGGGGCCAGCACGATGAAGGCGCCGGCGCCCTCGCCGAAGCTGCGCCACAGCATCAAGGCCGGCGGCAGCAGATACAGCAGTTGCATCAGCGTTTGCGAGACCAACCACGGATCGCGCCACAACAGGATAAACTCCTTGCGACGCAAGGCGTTACGCCGGGATCCCGTCCGGAACGGTCTTGCGACTTTCTTCCGACCAACTTGCGCCAATGGCACGGCACTGGCCACGTAGTTGCTGAATCGCGGCGAGAAGATCGCCATCGTGATGCCAAGCAGGATCAACCCGGCCGCCAGCAGCGGCACCAGTGCTGCGATATCGCCGAGCATCGCGCGCGCGGGCCACCACACCACGCTGTCCGCCGCCGGCGCAAAGGCGGCTGCGGCATCGGAGGTCAGCACGGCAAAACGCGACAGCGTGCCGTAAGAGAGAATCGCCGCAACCTGCAATGCGATGACGAAGCCTGCGCCCGTAACCGCAGAAATAATCTGCGCGACCAGTCGTGTCTTCGCGGGACCGCAAAGCTGAAACAGTCCGACGGTGATGGCGATGGCGCACGCCGATGCGGACAGGCCCATCGCGATGACGACGGCATAGGCGGAGAACCAGCGTGCGCCGCCGCCGATCACCAGCACGTTGACAAAAGGCGTCGCCAGCAACATCGCCATCAGCGTCACCGTCAATGCGATGGCCGCGATGCGAACGGAGAACAGGTTGGTGAGCGGTGCCGGCGACGACATGATGAGATCGAGATCGGCGCGCGCATAAAACACGCGGGTGACGGACTCGATCGCCTGCGACAGAACGAGCGCCCAGGCGAGGAAGATACTCGCAGTGATAACAATCGCCGTCGATTGATCGAGCGGCGTCTGCACATCTGCGAAACGGCCGACCACCGCATAGGCCGGCAAATGCAGGAAGATCACGAAGACAATCAGCAGAAGCGAAATGCTGCGCGGACGCCAGCGACGGCCCGCTGTGAGCATGCCCAGCATCTCTCGCCATGCCAGCCGGACTTCATGGCCGGCAAACCACATCACGCTGGCGGATGGCGTCATGCGGCGACCGGTGCGCCGTCCACCAGCGCCACGAACATGTCTTCGAGGCTGGTGTCGCCCTGTCCGTTCTGCTGACGCAATTCGGCAAGCGTACCTTCGGCGATGAGCCTGCCCGCAGCGATCACGCCGATCCGGTCAGCCATGCGCTCGGCGACTTCGAGAATATGCGTGGTCATGATCACTGTGCAGCCGGAGCGCACGCGATCCTGCAACAGGCCTTTGACATGACGCGCCGACACGGCATCGAGCCCGGTCAAAGGTTCGTCGAGAATGATCAGCCGGGGCTCATGCACCAGCGCGCCGGCCAGCGCCACCTTCTGGCGCGTCCCCTTGGAGAAGCCTTCGCATCGCTCATGCAGATGTGGACCAAGGCCTAGCGATGCCAACAATCCGTGCGACGTGCTCTCTGCCGTTTCAGCATCGCAGCCCCATAGACCGGCAACGAATTCGAGATATTCGAGCGGCGTCAGCTTGTCATAGATCATCGGCTCGTCGGAGACCCAGGCCATGATCTGCTTTGCCGCAACGGGATCGGCGAGCGCGTCGATACCAAGTATCGACACCGATCCTGCATCGGGGCGCAGCAATCCAGCGACCATGCGCAATGTCGTCGTCTTGCCGGCTCCGTTGGCACCCAGGAGCGCATAGAACTCGCCAGCACGAACCGTAAGATCGAGTCCGTCGACAGCTGGCCGATCGAAACGTTTCGTTAACCCTCGCAATTCGAGGGCAGCGTGTGTTGCGGACATGACAGACGATCTGCGCGTTAAGTTGCGTAGCAACATGGAGGGAAGTTGTTTCAGGGCAGTGAATCCGATGACGTAACTACGCCGCGTCACGCGCCTGGTGGTATCTATGTGCGCATCGGCATTGATGACCCCATCAATCCTCCCGCCTACGCATGTGCGTTTGTGATCTATGCCGGCAATTTAACTAGATCTGACGGGAACAATACAACCCTGAATAGATTTACGCTGACCTGCAAAGATCGATCTCCGGAGATTCGCGATGACACGGCTAGCTGCCTTGAAGGTCCCTGCTGTAGCCGAGTTCGATGCGCCGTATTTTCTGATCTGCCCCGGCATCGGAAAGGTTACGACCGACTACAAGAAAAACCAGAACATCTTCTGTCAGGGTGAGACGGCAGATTCTGTTTGTTACATCCTGAGCGGGCGTATCAAGCTCACGGTCCTGTCCGAACAAGGCAAGGAAGCCGTCGTCGGCCTGCTCGAACCCGGACAATTCCTCGGTGAGGGTTGCCTGAATGGTCATCCGTTGCGCACCGTCACAACGACGGCGATGGAAGACTGCACGATTGTTACCATCAACAAGTCGGTGATGCTCGCCCATCTGCGCGATGAGCCGGCTTTCGCAGAATTCTTCGTCGCCTATCTTCTGTCGCGCAACAACCGCATCGAAGAAGATCTGATCGATCAGTTGTTCAATTCAAGCGAGAAGCGCCTCGCGCGCCTGTTACTGATCCTCGCTCACTATGGCGAGGGAGGCGCCAGCCATCCCATCGATATCGACATCAGTCAGGAAATGCTGGCGGAGATGATCGGCACCACGCGGTCGCGCGTCAGCTTCTTCATGAACAAGTTTCGCAAGCTCGGCTTCGTCAGTTATGACG
This sequence comes from Tardiphaga sp. 709, assembly GCF_032401055.1. Taxonomy (NCBI): domain Bacteria; kingdom Pseudomonadati; phylum Pseudomonadota; class Alphaproteobacteria; order Hyphomicrobiales; family Nitrobacteraceae; genus Tardiphaga; species Tardiphaga sp. 709. The sequence continues at coordinate 2,606,627 of NZ_CP135529.1, forward strand.
GACATATTCAGGTGCACAGGTCGCTGCTCGATGCGGCGTTTAACGAGAAGCCACATTTGCAACGTGGCATGTAGCGATGCGTGCGTAACCAGACAACCATGCTCCGCACTGGCGCGACGGCATCCAGGGGACCGGCAGATGGCAAGTATCCTGATCGTCGACGATGACAAGGTCGTTCAGATCTTCACCAAATTGATGCTGGAGCGCGAAGGCCACCGCGTCACCTGCGCGAGTGACGGCCCGCGCGCGCGCCACATCCTCCGCAACGCGGATTTCGATCTGCTCATCATCGATATCTTCATGCCCGGGATGAACGGGCTGGAGACGATGAAGCTGGCGCATCAGTGCCGCCCGGAGATCCCGATCATCGTCATGTCAGATCACGCGGCCTCACCGGCAGGCGTGTCAGCGCCCGATTTTCTCGCGATGTCCACCGAGCTCGGCGCCGTCTGTCGCCTCCAGAAGCCCCTCAAATCGGCGGTTCTTCTCTCGCACGTGGACCGGTGCCTTGCGCCGGGGAATGGCTCGTCTCGGCTCCACTAGTATCGTCGCACATTCGATCACGACTGATGCTGGCATCGCCCGAAGCCAAAATCTGCTGCGGCATAATGGAATCATGATACCAGGATACCTACACAGCAGAGGTAATTAAGGGCTCCTTCACTCGGCTTCCCTATTTTCACGTGGAATTTCAGTGCCGCAGCAAAATTGCTTGTCGCGGTCCAAGGGGCACGTCGATGCAAGCACTCAATTCTATTTCGGCACGTATGATTGTCGCCATCACGCTCGTCGCTGCCGGATCGTGCGGCGCGCTCGCTGCCTTCAGCATGTGGCAGCAACAGGCGATCATCGACACGGCCCTTACGCGCGAAGCGCATGACGACTACGCCAATCTCACGGCAGCGCTGAACGCAGAGACTCGCACGGTTCTGGCCGTCGCCGAAACCATGGCGTCGAGCCAGACCTCCAAGGATGCGCTGAAAGCCAATGACCGCGAGCGGATGATCGGAAGCCTCAAGGAAGCGCATCAACTGATCAAGCCGCGCGGCATCGAGTTGATCTCCATCCAGGTTCCGCCGGCCGTAACGTTTGCCCGTGTGCACAATCCCGGCACCTTCGGCGACAATGTCGGCGAACGCCGCAAGATGGTCGTTCAGGGACAGTCGAGCCGGAAGCCTGTTGGCGGCATCGAGCCTGGTCGCGACGCGCTCAACGTCTTCGGCGTCGTTCCCATCATGGACGGCACCACACTGCTCGGCACGATGGATGTCGGCGCCCCCTTCGGCAAGACTTTCGTCGAAAGCATGAAGGCACGTTTCAAGGTTGACGTCGGCATTCATCAGATCGACGGCCAGAACAACAAGGTCATGACCCTGGCATCGACCTTGACGTCGACGGCACCCGACGCTGCGTTGCTCCGGCGCGCGCTCGGAGGGGAAATCGTCACGCAATATGGCGAACTCAACAACAAGCCGGTCGCAACCACCTTCGGCGCGATCAAGAGTTTCTCCGGCGACAACGTCGCCGTGTTCGAAATCACCCGCGATACCAGCAGCTATCAAAGCCTGATGCGCTCGTCGCTCAACTGGCTCGGCATCATTTCTGCCTGCGTGCTGCTGCTCGCGGGCGCCATCGCCACCTGGATGGGACGCTCCATGGCGAAGCCCATCCGCGCGCTCGAAACCGCCATGCGCACGATCGCCGGCGGCAACCACACGGTTGCCGTGCCGGGTGCAGGCCGCAAGGATGAGATCGGCTCGATGGCCGGCGCTGTCGAAATCTTCAAGACCGGTCTCATTGAAACCGAACAGCTGCGCGCCGCGCAGGAAGAACAGCGCGAGCGCGCCCAGAACGATCGCCGCGACACCATGAATGCTCTCGCCTCGCGCTTCGAGGGCAGCGTTGGTACCGTAGTCACCGCCGTCGGTTCGGCTGCCGGCGAACTCCGCAACACCGCGCAATCGATGGCGGCCACCGCCGAGGAATCGACCCGGCAGACCGCAGCCGTCGCGGCAGCGTCCGAGGAGGCCACGCAGAGCGCTCAGGCGGTCGCCGCTGCTATCGAGGAGCTCAACGCCTCAATCAGCGAGATCGCACAGCAGGTCAACGAATCTGCCCGCGTCGCCGGCGATGCGGTGTCGCAAGCGAACGTCACCAATAGCGAAGTGCAGAGCCTCGCGGAGGCGGCACAGAAGATCGGCGACGTCGTCAAGCTGATCAGCGAGATCGCTGCGCAGACCAACCTGCTCGCACTCAACGCCACCATCGAAGCGGCCCGCGCAGGTGAAGCCGGCCGCGGCTTCGCCGTCGTCGCTTCCGAAGTGAAAGCACTGGCTACCCAGACGTCGAAGGCAACGGACGAAATCTCGGCACAGGTCGGCGCGATTCAGAACGCCACGAAGCTCTCGGTGGGTTCGATCCAGAGCATCACCTCGACCATCGGCCGCGTCAGCGAGATCGCAAGCGCCATCGCCGCCGCCGTCGAGGAACAGGGCGCAGCCACGCTCGAAATCGCCCGCAACGTCGCCGAAGCCGCCCGCGGCACCGGCGAGGTCTCGCAAAACATTGCCGGCGTCAATGACGCCGCCCGCGAGACCGGCCTCGCCGCGTCGCGCGTGGTGGAATCGGCCGCGGACCTGTCACGCAACGGCGAAGACCTCCGCACGCAGGTCGATGTGTTCCTGCGCGAAGTGCGGGCGGCCTAATTCTTCCAGCGGCGCGCTTCGGCACGCCGCTCTTCCATTGCGAACAAAGCGGGAATCAGCGAGCGTGATTCGTCACCTCGGATACATGCCTTGCTCGCTCAAGCCTCTTATCTCGACGCCCTCAATCCAGAACAACGCCGTGCCGTCGAGCATGGCGTGTTCCCGCAGGGGAACAGCATCACGTCTGCTCCGCTGTTGGTCATCGCCGGTGCCGGTTCCGGCAAGACCAACACCCTCGCACACCGCGTCGCGCATCTGATCGTCAATGGCGCCGATCCGCGCCGCATCCTGCTGATGACCTTCTCGCGGCGCGCGGCCAGCGAAATGAGCCGCCGCGTCGAACGCATCGCGCGCAAGGTGATGGGCGACAATGCCGGCGTCATGACCGACGCACTGGCCTGGGCCGGCACCTTTCACGGCATTGGCGCGCGACTCCTGCGGGACTATGCCGAACAGATCGGACTCGATCCTGCATTCACCATTCACGACCGCGAGGATTCCGCCGACCTGATGAATCTGGTCCGGCACGAACTCGGCTTCTCCAAAACCGAGACGCGTTTTCCGACCAAGGGCACGTGCCTCGCGATCTACTCCCGCTGCGTCAATTCCGAGACCGAGCTCGATCACGTGCTGGGCGCCTCCTATCCGTGGTGCGCGGCATGGTCGGCCGAGCTGCGCGAGCTGTTCGCCGGCTATGTCGAAGCCAAGCAGAAGCAGAACGTGCTCGATTACGACGACCTGCTGCTGTACTGGGCGCAGATGGCGAGCGAACCGCTACTGGCTAGCGATATCGGCGGTCGCTTCGATCACGTGCTCGTGGACGAATATCAGGACACCAATCGCCTGCAATCGGCGATCCTGATGGCTTTGAAGCCCAACGGGGCGGGCCTCACCGTCGTCGGCGACGACGCGCAGTCGATCTATTCGTTTCGCGCCGCCACAGTGCGCAACATTCTCGATTTCCCCAGGCAGTTCAGTCCACCCGCGCAAATCATCACGCTCGACCGCAACTATCGATCCACGCAACCGATCCTGGCAGCGGCCAATGGCGTGATCGATCTCGCGCGCGAGCGCTTCACCAAAAATCTCTGGACCGATCGCGTCTCCTCCGCCAAGCCGCAACTCGTCACCATCCGGGACGAGACCGATCAGGCCCGCGCCATCGTTGCGCGTGTGCTCGACAATCGCGAAGGCGGCATGAAGCTAAAGGAACAGGCCGTGCTGTTCCGGACGTCGTCGCATAGCGGGTCGCTTGAGGTAGAGCTGACGCGGCGGAACATTCCATTCGTCAAATTCGGCGGACTCAAGTTTCTCGATGCCGCGCATGTCAAGGACATCCTGGCGCTGCTGCGTTTCGTCGAAAACCCGCGCGACCGGGTTGCCGGTTTCCGCCTGATGCAATTGCTGCCCGGTGTGGGACCTGCATCGGCGCAGCGTGCGCTGGATCACATGATCGCAGCGCCCGATCCGATCGACGCCCTTGTTCACGCACCGGCTCCGCCGCGCGCGGCCGCCGACTGGCGCGACTTTGTCGAGGTCATCAGTGAAATCAAATCAGGCCGTGCCGGCTGGCCCGCCGAACTGGAACTGGCGCGGCGCTGGTACGAGCCGCATCTCGATCGCATTCACGAGGATCCGCTGGCGCGCCGCGCCGATCTGATCCAGCTCGAGCAGATCGCGTCAGGCTATCCGTCGCGAGAACGTTTTCTCACCGAACTCACGCTCGACCCACCGGACGCGACCAGCGATCAGTCTGGCGTGCCATTGCTCGACGAGGACTATCTGATCCTTTCGACCATCCACTCCGCCAAGGGGCAGGAATGGAAATCGGTCTATGTGCTGAATGTGGTCGATGGGTGCATGCCGTCGGATTTGGGCACCGGCACATCCGCCGAGATCGAGGAGGAGCGCCGGTTACTCTACGTGGCGATGACGCGCGCCAAGGACGATCTGCACCTGATGGTGCCGCAGCGCTTCTTCACCCATGGCCAGCACGCGCAAGGCGACCGCCATGTCTATGCGTCGCGCACGCGTTTCATACCCGAAGCGCTGCTCCACCTGTTCGAACGCACGACCTGGCCACAGGTCGCGGCAGTCGATCCGGCGCGTGCGGCCGCGCAGGGTGTGCGCATGGACATCAATTCCCGCATGCGCGCGATCTGGCGCTAATTCGCCCTACGTTTTGAGTTGCTTGTCCCACTCGGGCACGCCGCTGAAGCGCGCCACCAGGAAGTCGATGAACAGCCGCACCTTCACGGCGAGATGCCGCGTCGGTGGATAGATCGCATAGAGCGTCAACGGCGGCGCCTTGTAGGCACTGAGCACACCGCGCAGAGATCCTGCACGTAATGCATCGCCGGCAATGAAGGTCGGCAGCAGCGCGACTCCCCTGCTTTTGATGGCGGCATCGCGCAGCACCTCGGCATTGTTGACGCAGAGCGTCCAGCTCGGCTGGATCCAGTGATCGTCACCATTCTTGCCCGTGAGCTTCCATTGATTGCCCGTGAGCAGGAAGCCGTAAGTCAGAAGTGCGTGGCTGCGCAGGTCTTCCGGCAGCTTTGGCGTACCGTGCTGCCTGAGATAATCCGGCGATGCACAGACGACGCGATCAATGGCGACGATCTTGCGCGCAATGAGGCTGGATGATTCCAGATCGGCGATACGCAGCGTGACATCGAAGCCACCCTGCATCGGATCGACCTGATCGTCCGAGAGTACGAGCTGAATTTGCAGCTCCGGACATTGCGCCATGAAGTCGGCGATGGCCGGCCCGAGTTGCAGCGTGCCGAATGACATCGGCGCATTGACGCGCAGCAATCCGCGCGGCGTCGATTGCGCCTGCGCCACCGCCTGATCGGCGGCATCCAGATCGGCCAGAATGGTCAGCGCGCGTTCGAAATAGGCCTGGCCATTCTCGGTCGCGCTGGCGTGACGCGTGGTGCGGTTGAGCAATTGCACGCCAAGGTCCTGTTCGAGCTCGCCGACATATTTGGAGATCGCCGAACGCGACAGCCGCAGTTGCCGCCCAGCCTCGGAGAAACTGCCGAGTTCGACGACTTTGACGAAGGCGCGCAGGCTGTTGAGCTTGTCCATGGGCATTCCTGACTGTCACCAATTCATAGACAGTCATGTCACAAATAGCCAGATTGTCTTTGATTGGGGATCGCCCAATTATCCAGGCAACGGAAGACGAGACGCCTTCCCAACCAGGAGACAGACCATGTCAGGCATCCACCATGTGACCGCAATCGCCGGTAACGCCTTGCGGAATTTCGACTTTTACACCCGCGCGCTGGGCATGCGCTTCGTCAAGAAGACCGTCAATTTTGACGATCCGGGCACCTACCACTTCTATTACGGCGATGAGACCGGCAAGCCGGGCACCATCCTGACCTTCTTCCCGTGGGAGCATGCCGCGCCCGGCCGCGGCGGTGTCGGCCAGACCCAGCAGACCTCGTTCCGGGTCCCTGCCCGCTCGCTCGGCTACTGGACGCATCGCTTCATCGAGAAGGGTATTGCCCATGAGGCGCTCGAAAAGCGCTTCGGCGAAGCCGTACTGCCCTTCACCGATCCGGACGGCATGAGCCTTGCTCTGGTCGGCGTTGCCGGCGCGGAGAACGAGCCCGGCTGGAGCAATGGCGACGTTCCGGCGGAGCATGCGATCCGCGGCTTCCATGGCGTGACGCTGCTGCTGGAGAAGGCCGAAAAGACCAGCGCGATCCTCACCGACGTGTTCGGCTTCAGGGAAACCGCGCGTGAAGGCTCAATCATCCGCCTGAGCGCCGACAGCGTCGAAGGTGGCATTGTCGACATCTACGAAGCCGGTGGTTTCCTGCCGGGACGTCAGGGCCGCGGTTCGGTGCATCACGTCGCCTTCCGCGCCATCGATGATGCCGATCAGCAGGTGATGGCCAACAAGCTGGTGAAGACTCATGGCCAGCAGCCGACGGAGCAGAAGGACCGTAACTACTTCCGCTCGGTCTATTTCCGCGAACCCGGCGGCGTGCTGTTCGAGATCGCCACCGACATCCCCGGCTTCGCCGTGGACGAGCCCGTCGAATCCCTCGGCGAGCATCTGAAGCTGCCCGCGTTCCTCGAAAAGCATCGCAGCGAGATCGAACGCGTGTTGCCGGTGCTCGATATCGAAAAGGTGGCGTCATGAGCAATGACCTGTCCCACATCCATCGCTTCGTGCCGGGCAACCGGCACGAGGCAACACCGCTCCTGCTGCTGCACGGCACCGGCGGTGACGAAAGCGATCTGCTGCCGCTCGGCGAGGCGATTGCGCCGGGCGCGGCCCTACTCTCACCGCGCGGCCAGGTGCTGGAGCATGGCATGCCACGCTTCTTTCGCCGGCTCGCCGAAGGCGTGTTCGACGAGGACGACGTGGTCAGTCGCGCCAACGAGCTCGCGGACTTCCTCACCGAAGCACGCAAGCGTTACGGGCTCAAAGCACCCATCGCGCTCGGCTATTCCAACGGCGCCAATATCGCGGCCGCGATGATGCTGTTGCGGCCGGACGTGCTGGCGGGCGGCATCTTGCTGCGGGCGATGGTGCCGTTGCGTGAGGCGCCGGCGGCGGATCTTGCCGGCAAACCGGTCCTGATCGTATCAGGCCAATCCGATCCGATCATCCCGCCGAGCAATTCGCAGCGACTCGCCGTGATGCTGACGAAAGCGGGCGCCCATGTACAGCACCGCACGCTGCCCGTTGGCCATCAGCTCTCGCAGGCGGATCTGACCATTGCGAAAGAATGGTTCGGGAATGTTGAGGTGGCGAGACAGCCAACGAGCGTGGCCGTTTAACTTTTCATCGCCCCATACACTCGTCATGCCCGGGCTTGTCCCGGGCATCCACGTCTTCGTTCACGCGCAACAAGGCGTGGGTGGCCGGGACAAGCCCGGCCACGACGTGGGGAGAGATCTGCGCAGGAAATTCGTTAGAGGTTCGCGCCGCTGAACATCTCGCTGTACCAATCCGCAATCAGCTTCGGATTGATCCGGCCGTCGACGATGAACACGCCCTGCGCACCATCGGCGACCCAAGTCTTCACGGCATCGAGATCGGCGAGCGTCCGCACCACCACGCCATCGGCGCCGTAGCCGCGCGCGATAGCGGCAAAATCGGTGACCGGGAATTGCGCCATTCCGGCATTGTAGCCTTCTGGCCCGAAGTGATGCACTTCAGCGCTGTAGGCGCTGTCGTTATAGATGAAGATGCAGATGCGCTTCTTCAGCCGCACCGCGGTTTCAAGCTCCGCAATCGACATCAGGAAGCCGCCGTCACCGACCGCGAGCACGGTCAGCCGCTCCGGCTGCGTCACTGCCGCACCGATCGCACCGGCAAGGCCGAGGCCGATCGACTGGAACGCGATCGGAATGCACCAGCCTTTATGGTCGGGCGCGGAAATATAACGCGTCACCCAGCCGACGAAATGCCCGCCGTCGACAACGACGGTGCGATCCTTCGGCAGGATATCGTCCATCGCCTTGCTCAGCGTGCGCGGATCGATGTGTTCGGCAGTGCTGGTGTCGTCATAGGCCAGATTGTGATTGCCCCTGGCAGTCATCACCGCGGCAACCTCTGGCGTGCGCCAGCCGGCCTCGCTGGGCGGCGTCTTGTCAAACGCCTGCAACACGGCAGTGGCCACAGCGGAGGCATCGCCTTCAAGTTCGAGATCGACCGGACGATGGACGCCGATGCGGCCCTTCTCGACGTCGATCTGCACGAGCTGGGCATAATCCGAAATCAGCTTGCCCTTCTTCGTGGTCCACATGTTCAGCGACATGCCGAATGCCAGGATCATATCGCTCTGCGCAATCAGTTCGGCCGTGGCCTTCGACGAGAAACCGCCGGCCACGCCGAGATTCCACGGATGGCCGGAAAACATCCCGTGCGCCTGCAATGACGTCGCCAGCAGCGCGCCGAGTTTGTCGGCCAGTTGCACCAGTAACGGCTGCGCATCGGCCACGACAGCGCCATGACCCGCCAGGATCAGCGGTCGCTTCGATGTCCGGATCGTTGCCACGAGTTCGTCCAGCTTTGCCGGATTAATCGTGACCCGCGGCATGATCGGCAAATGCTTCTTGCCCATTGTCGCCGCGACCTGCATTTCCTGCACATTGATCGGCAGGCTGAGCACGACCGGCTTGCGCTCGCGCAGCGCCAGCGACGCCGCCTTCCAGGTGTCGGCATAAGCGCTCTGTGCATCGGCGATCTGCCGCCATTCGCCGCCGACCGCGTGAACGAGTTCGGATTGATTAAAGGCAAATGCCGACTGCTTGTCGCCCAGCACCACATCGCCTGCGAGAACGAGCAACGGCGTGTCGCTCTTGGCCGCTTCGCCGATGCCGGTGATCGCATTGGTCAAACCCGGCCCCGCCGTCACACTGACGATGGTCAGGTCATGCGTCAGACGCGCCGCCACATCGGCCATGCTCACCGCGCCGCCCTCATGGCGTGCAGCAACGAATTCGACACCGAACTCGGTGAGGCCGAGCGTCACCTTGAAGTTTGCGCCGCCAACGAGACCGAAACAGCGCTTGGCGCCAATATCGGCGATCGCACGTGCGACCTCGCGCCAGACGGTCGAACTGGCCGGGGTGTGGTCGAGAACTGCAGCGGATGAGGATGTCATGAGGTCACTTTGCACCGATCGCGATCTCCTCGACATTCAAGGATCGGGCCAAAGTAGTTTAGGTCTAAAGGAATTGCCATATGTCGATCACGCTGGCCCAATCACGTGATCGGGAGAGCGGAACAGGCCCAGAATTGCCATCTGCGGTGATCCGCAGTGGCCAATTCCGCGCAGATGCGCCTTAATTCAGGGCAGATCGGTCGGCGATTACGCCCGTCCGGCGATCACCATGCTGTGCAGGTCGTCGGCCATCTTTGGCGCAGCCGCGTCTTCGAGCGACGATCGCAGGGCCTCGATATCGGCATCCGGCACGGGGCGCCACCCGCAGGGGCACTGGCCGTCCTGATGGGCAGCAGCAACTTCGCGATAGGTCGAGCCGATCGCGGTTGCCAGAAGACGCATGACCACATCGGGCGCCAGACGTGAACTGTCGAGCACGCGGCAGAACGTCGTCATGATGGCCTGGTTGAGATAGGTCTGTGCCGAATTCTCGTCGGTGATATCAGAGACCTTGACCTGCTGCGGAAGCATGCGCGTATCCTTTGCGACCCCTGCGTTTGTCTAGGCCGCGGTCACGTCATGCTCAACCCGTTTCGGGCCGGCTGGCCTTAGAAGCCCTCAAGCCTGTCATGTTTTGAATTGGTCAAAACAGGATGTGTCGTGCGCACATTCTTTGTTCGGCTGCGCTTTGCTTTATTCTGCTGCAGCTTGCGCTTGTCCCGCGCTGGCATCGAGATGCATGGTCTCGATACGTCTCACCTTGCTGATCGAACCCATGATCAACGGCACGCGCTGATGGATTGCCGTCGGCGCAAGATCGAGAATACGGGTACGGCCCGTGGTCGCGCCGCCGCCGGCCTGTTCGACGATGAAGGCCATGGGATGCGCTTCATAGACGAGACGCAGCCGGCCATCGGCATAGCCCTTGCGCGCATCGGACGGATAGAGAAACACGCCGCCGCGGATCAGGATGCGATAGGCCTCGGCGACCAGGGCTGCAATCCAGCGCATGTTGAAATTCTTGCCACGCGGGCCATCGACGCCGGCGAGGCACTCCTCGACAAAGTCGCGCACCGGCGCTTCCCAGTGGCGATGGTTGGACGCGTTGATCGCATATTCCGCGCACTCGGCCGGGATCTGCACGCGCTGGCGAATGCGCTTGTAGCTTCTTGCTGTGCGATCGAGCGTGAAGATATCGACGCCATCACCGAGCGTGAGGACCAGCGATGTCTGCGGGCCGTAGACAACGAAGCCGGCAGCAATCTGTGCGCTGCCTTTTTGCGTGAATGGGATCGCGCCCTTCGAGGTCGGCATGATCGAGAAGATCGTGCCCACCGTCATATTGGTTTCGATATTCGACGAACCATCGAGCGGGTCATAGGCGATGTCGAGCAACCCGCCGCTATCACTGATATCCGCTGTCTCGGCTTCCTCGGAGGCCAGCGCTGCCCAGGACACCGGCTTCAGCGCCGCGCGAACGATCTCGTCGGCGCGGACATCGAGATCCTTCTGCACGTCGCCATCGGCGTTCTGCGCGCCCTGCGCCTCGCCGGTAATTCCGGCCAGCGCGCCGCAGCCGATCAGGTCGGAGATTTCGATGGAGGCCTTGGCGAAGGCATCGACCGCAGCAGCGACGGCCAGCCGCAGCGGGTCCTGTCCGGCATAGTCAGCCGTATATCGGGACAGGGGCATGTGGTCGGTCATCGCAATCTCCGCAAAATACTGGGCTCCTTCTGGCACATGGCCGTGTCCGGAAGGCCCGGGAATGGCAGAAATGGGTCATTTTGCCCACAGATATTGACCCTCGGGGCCAAATAAAGGAACTTTCGTAAAAATTAGGCGGCGAAAGTTTTCCTTATATGACGAAGCGCTTCCGCGACATCTCGATCCGCCAGCTGCGTGCACTGGCCGCCGTCGCCGCCAGCGGCAGCATTACGGCGGCAGCTTTGAAGATGCGCCTGACACAGCCGGCTGTCACCTTGCAACTGCGCAACCTGCAAGGCCTCGCCGGCCTGCCGCTGATCCAGCGCACCGGCGACGGAATGGTCCTGACCGATGCCGGCCGCGAGGTGTTGGCGCTGTCGGAACGGATCGAGGCGGCGATGGCCGCCTGCGCAACATCGCTGGACATGATGGCCGGCAAGACCGGCGGGCGCATTTCCATCGGCGCCGTCAGCACCGCGAAATACTTCGTGCCCTTCGCCATCTCCGCCTTCGCGAAGCTCCATCCCAAGATCGAGATCTTGCTGACGGTCGGCAATCGCGAGGAGACCATCGCAGGTCTGCGCAGCTACGATCTCGATATCGCGATCATGGGCCGGCCGCCCGTCGGGATCGACATGGATGTGAACCTGATCGGCGATCATCCGCATGTGATCATCGCACCGAGCGATCATCGCCTCGCGAGCAAGGCGCGCCTCTCTATGAGCGATCTTGCAGGCGAGACTTTCCTGACGCGTGAGCCCGGCTCGGGCACGCGCGGGTTGATGGAGCAATTGTTCGAGAGCGCAGGCTTGCGTGCCACGATCGGTATGGAGATGGACAGCAATGAGACCATCAAACAGGCCGTGATGGCCGGGCTCGGCATCGCCTTCATCTCCGCGCATACGGTGGCCACCGAACTGGAGCAGCGGCGACTGGTGATGCTGGATGTGATCGGCCTGCCGATCATCCGGCAATGGTTCGTGCTCAACCGCAAGGACAAGGTGCTGCTGCCGCCGGCGCAGGCAATGCGCGCATTCCTCGCCGCTCAGGGCGCGCAGTTCCTGCCTGCGACGGAAGCCGGCAAATCTGCGCCGGCGCGCCGCAAGTCTCGTAGCCGCGCAGCGCTATAGCGACCGACCTGGCCTCACCTTGTAGCATCCGGCGAGGGTGATATGGTGTCGCCAGCCCGAGCGCCAACACATCCCTTTACCAATCATCGGAGAATTCAATGCCTGCTGTCTCGGCAGATAGCACTGCGCCCGTCAGCGTCGTGACCGCCCTTTATCTCGGCACCAAGGTGCTTCACACCGAAGCCGAGCGCTCCGGCATCATCAAGGACATGTTGCGCGGTGACGTCAGCCGCAAGGGCTATGTCCTGCTGCAACGAAACCTGCTGGCCGCCTATCAGGCGCTGGAAGCCGGACTTGAGAGCCATCGCGACACGCCTGTGCTCGCCGCACTCGCCCAGTATCGGCTCGATCGCGCATCGGCGATGCAAGCCGATCTCAATGTGCTGTGCGATGGCGATTTTTCTGCTGTGCCGATGCTGCCTGCTGGCGAAGCCTATGCCAAGCGCATCGTGGATGCCGCCAAGGGCGACGGCGAATTGCTGATTGCCCATGCCTATACGCGCTATCTCGGCGATCTCTCCGGCGGCCAGATTCTCAAGCGTCTGCTCGCCAAGAAGCCCGGCCTCGCGCCGGAGGAATTGTCGTTCTACGACTTCCCGGCCTATGCCGATTTGGCAGCGCTGAAGTCGGACTATCGCACCGCGCTCGATGAAGCCGGCAAGCTTGCCAAGAATCCGCAGGCGATCATCGATGAAGGCTCGGTCGCGTTCCAGCTCAACACGGATCTGTCCTGGGCCGTGCAGGGTGCGATCGAACAGGCGCCGAGCGCAGCCTGATCGACCTTACTTCCAGCTGACCAGCGGCGGCATCGAGCTCAGAATATTCTCGACGTTGCCGCCGGTCTGCAGGCCGAACATCGTGCCCTTGTCGTAGAGTAGATTGAACTCGACATAGAGCCCGCGCGTTTCGAGCTGCTGCGCGCGCTCTTCCTCGGTCCAGGCTTCCTGCATCCGTGCACGCACGATGCGCGGATAGACATCGAGGAAGGCCGAGCCGACGTCACGCGTGAAGGCGAAGTCCTTCTCGAAATCGCCGGTGTTGAGCTGATCGAAGAAGATGCCGCCGACGCCGCGCGCCACGCCGCGATGCGGCAGAAAGAAATAGTCGTCGGCCCAGGCCTTGAACTTCTTGTAGTAAGCGGGATCATGCGCATCGCAGGCGCCGCGCATCGCATCGTGAAACGTGATCGTATCCGGCGCGTCGACCTTGCGCTGCTCGGGCAGCATCGGCGTCAGATCCGCGCCGCCGCCGAACCAGCCCACGGCCGTCGACAGGAAGCGCGTGTTCATGTGCACGGTCGGCACGCGCGGGCTGCGCGGATGCATGATCAGGCTGATGCTGCTGGAGACGTAGTCGAGCTGCGATCCGCCGCCGGGCATTTGCCGCGCCATCTCCGGCGACAGCTTGCCATTCGCGGATGAGGTGTGGATGCCGATCTTCTCGAACAGGCGACCGCCCGAGAGGAAACCACCGACGCCGCCGCCGATGCCTGTCGCGCGGGTCCACGGCTTGTAGGTGAAGGTGGCCGGCGCGCCCGAAAACAGCGCCTGCGGCGCCTCGCGCTCCAGCGCCTCGATCTCGGCGCAGATGCGGTCGCGGAGGGATTCGAACCAGACCTTGGCGCGGGTGCGGTTCTGTTCGATTTCTGGACTGACGATCGGGGTCATGATGTTCATGGTCTTTTCGCTCATGATGTTCGTACAGTCTATATGCCGCCTGCGGCGCGATGACACCTTGAGATGCGTCAAAACGTGAGGTGAATCGCCGGTTTTGCGGAATTGCCGCGCCTCGCCAAGAGCGAAGCGGCGGTGTATCAGAGGCGGCAAAATCATGCCTTTCGGCACCAGTTTCCGGAACCCAAGCATTTGACCCAGTCCACGCCCCGCAAGCCGTTCCTCGATGTCCTCGCCGGCCAGCGCCAGGCGGTGCCGCCGCTCTGGATGATGCGACAGGCCGGGCGTTATCTGCCTGAATATCGCGAGGTTCGCGCGCGGGCCGGTGGTTTCCTCGACCTGTGTTTCAATCCGGATTTCGCCACCGAAGTGACGCTGCAGCCGATCCGGCGTTTTGGTTTCGATGCCGCGATCATCTTCTCGGATATCCTGGTGATCCCCTATGCGCTCGGCCGCTCGGTCCGCTTCGAGGTCGGCGAAGGCCCGCGGCTCGATCCATTGGACACGCCGGAAAAGGTCGCGACGCTCTCACCCGAGGCGGATTTCACCAAGCTCGAACCGGTGTTCGAAGCACTGCGCCGCGTGCGCGCCGAGCTCAATCCGAAGATTACACTGATCGGCTTCTGCGGCGCGCCTGGACCGTTGCGACCTACATGGTCGCCGGCAAGGGCACGCCGGATCAGGCGCCGGCGCGGATGATGGCCTATCGGCATCCGGAGGCCTTCGCCAAAATCATCGACACCATCGTCGAGAACTCGATCACTTACTTGCTCAGCCAGCTCAACGCCGGCGCCGATGTACTGCAGATCTTCGATACCTGGGCCGGCATACTGCCCGCAGCGGAATTCCAGTGCTGGTCGGTGGAGCCGACCAAGCGCATCATCGCAGGTGTGCGTGCAAAGGTGCCGAATGCGAAGATCATCGGCTTCCCGCGCGGCGCCGGCGCGCTGCTGCCGAGTTATGTCGGCGCCACCGGTGTCGATGCCGTGAGCATCGACTGGGCCGCCGAACCGTCATTCGTGCGCGAGCGGGTGCAGAGCCACGTCGCCGTGCAGGGCAATCTCGATCCGCTGGTGCTGATCGCCGGTGGCGCCGCGCTCGATCGCGCTGTCGATGACGTGCTGGCGAATTATGCCAGCGGACGCTTCATCTTCAATCTCGGCCACGGCATCCAGCCGGAAACGCCAATCGCCCATGTGGAGCAGATGGTGAAGCGGGTGCGGGATTTCAGGGGATAGCTTTGCTCCTTTATCCCTCCCCCTAGCGCGACACAGTCGAGCGACGTGGGGTCTGGCGCCTGCGCGCCATCGCCGATGTGAATGTCAAACAGCCACTGCGCTTCAGACATGCGTCATCACCCCCATTATTTGCGGCGCGGGGGCGCCGTCGTGGTTTGCATTCCCGCCCCCTTGTGAGAGGGCGTGCGGAACGCCGGGTGCCCGTTGCACCCTTGGGCCTGATGCGAATGCGGTCTTCCGCAAGTGTGAGTGCATCAGGACTTTCGGATTCGCCGAGCGAGTGCCCGACGTTCCGCATACGGTGTTTTTTCGGTTGCTTGCGCGTTGCCATGGCGAACGATCCCATCACCAAAATTACAGTCCCAAGGCGAATGGGACAGGGTGCCTCAAGCGAGTAAGCCGGACGCGTTTTGACTTGGTCGTCCGTCACACTGTCCAGGGGTCTTTCCATCCCAAGGTCGGCCGTCTCCTTGCCAGTGGCAGTGCTGGCGCAGATCCGTCCTGCCCGAAGACAGACGTCCCCCATGAACCGCGTAACGCCGCATCTCCGGCGTCCACCGCATCCCACCCCGCGAACGTGACGATCGCGATCGCCCCTCTCGGTGGGGCAGGACGAAGGGGAATATAATCCATGTTGGCGCATTGTCAACGGAGGGTAGGAAAAAATGTTTCGGTGCGCCAAACTGTCATTCCCCGGCAAACCAATTGGTTTGCCTGAGGGCGGGACCGGCGCCGTAGGCGACGGGACCGAGCCCGGAATGACCGCAGGAAACTTGCGCTGTGCCGGCAAACCTACTTCGCCGCCTGCTTGCCATCGACAAAGCTGACCTCCACGCCCTTCTTCACGGACGCACCGAGGCGCTCCACGTCCCAGTTGGTGAGACGCACGCAGCCGTGGGAATCGCTCTTGCTGACACGCGATGGATCCGACGTGCCGTGGATACCGTAGCTCTTCTCCGACAGGCCGATCCACATCGCGCCGACGGGATTGTTGGGGCCGCCATTGATGGTGAAGGGCTTCGACGATTCCACGCCCTTGAACTTGTATTTCGGATCGTAACGATAGACCGGGTTGGCGTGAACCGACGTCACTTTCAGCTTACCTGACGGCGTCGGCTTCTCCTCGCTGCCGACGCTGGCGGGATAGAAGGCGAGCAGCGCGCCATCCTTGGCGAAGGCCTTCACGGTCTGGCGAACCTTGTCGACCTCGAGACGGTCGACCTTGTCCGGCTTGCGATCCGACAGCTTGACGATGGTGATGGTCTCACCGGCCTTGTCGAACTTTGCTTTGGGATTGAGCGTCTCAAGCAAATCCTGGCTCATGTGGAAGCGCTCACCGAGCGCTTCCACAGCATTGGTGAAGTCGAGCTTTTTCAGGGATTTCATCTCTTCCATCTTGACCGGCAGCTTGTCGAGATACGGACCCTTCACGTCTTTCTCGGTCAGCACGTAACCGGTCATGACTGGTTCGGAGGACGCGGCCTGTAACTTGGTCCAGATCTCCGGTGTCAGCACCTTGCCGGGCGGCAGGCTGTTAGCCTCGGCGAAAGCCAGAAGCGCCTTCTCGACATTGTCGCCAAACAATCCATCGATCTCGCCCGGCGAGAAATGCGCGCGGTCGAGCAGCACCTGGAGCTTCACCGCCAGCGAGCTGAGCTTTTCGTCGGGCGGCAGCTTGCCGGTGAAATTGGCGGCGTTGATCGTCTCGGCATTGAAAGCCCTGGACGGCTTGTCGGAATCCTTGGCGAGGGCTGCGCCCTGCGCCAGCAGCGACAGTCCGACCGCGACGATGAGGCTGCGCATAGCGTCCCTTTCCGGCTGAGTGATGGATGATGCGCACCGGCGCACCGCTCCAAGACAAAGCCAAGAACCGCCTCTGGTTCCATCCTGACGCGATGCACGCCGTGATCGCGCCCTACCGCCCCTTCTCTTTCCGCCACGCTGCGAAATCCACCAGCGTTTGCTCGTCGGTCGCGGGATAGAGCCCGAAGATGCCCTTGCCCTTCTGCACCTGTTCGGTGACGAAATCCTCGAAGGCCGTCATCTCGAAAGCTTCATTGGCGATCTCGTCTGCGAGATGCGCGGGGATGACGATGACGCCATCGCTGTCGCCGAGGATCACGTCGCCGGGAAACACCGGCGCATCGCCGCAGCCGATCGGGCCGTTGATCTCGATGGCCTGATGCAGCGTCAGGTTGGTCGGGGCGCTCGGACGATGGTGATAGGCCGGGAAGCCGAGTTTGGCGATCTCGGCGGAATCGCGGAAGCCGCCATCGGTGATGACACCGGCAACGCCGCGCTGCGCCAGTCGGTTGATCAGGATCGCGCCGGCGGAAGCCGCACGCGCATCCTTGCGGCTGTCCATGACGAGCACTGCACCGGGCGGGCAATCCTCCACAGCCTTGCGCTGCGGATGCGAGCGATCCCTGAACACGTCGAGCTTGTTGAGATCCTCGCGCGCCGGCATGTAGCGCAGCGTGAAGGCCTCGCCGACCAGCGTCGGCTGGTCCGGTCCGAGCGGATGAACGTCCTGGATGCATTGCGTGCGGAAGCCGCGCTTGTAGAGCGCGGTGGCCACGGTGGCGGTGGAGATGGTCTTGAGTTTGGCGCGGGTCGCGTCGCTGAGCTTGGTCATGGGATCACTCACTCAATAAATCACGGGTTCTTTGACCGGCGCGCCGAAGTCGGTGCGCAGGAAGTCGAAGTCGCAGCCTTCATTGGCCTGCTGGATATGTTTGGTGAACATCCAGCCATAGCCGCGCTCGTAATTGCGCTCCGGGGCTTTCCATGCGGCGCGACGCTTCTCCATCTCCGCATCCGAGATGTCGAGATTGATCGTGCGTGCATCGACGTCGAGGGTGATCATGTCGCCATTCTCGACCAGCGCCAGCGGACCGCCGATAAAGGATTCCGGCGCCACATGCAGGATGCAGGCGCCGTAGCTGGTGCCGCTCATGCGTGCATCGCTCAGACGCACCATGTCGCGCACGCCCTGCTTCACCAGCTTCTTCGGAATCGGCAGCATGCCCCATTCCGGCATGCCCGGCCCGCCCTGCGGTCCTGCATTGCGCAGGATCAGCACGTGATCGGCTGTCACGTCGAGGCTTTCGTCGTCGATCGCCTTCTTCATTGACGGGTAGTCGTCGAACACCATGGCCGGGCCGGTATGCTTGAGGAAGCGCGGCTCGCAGGCACTGGGCTTGATGACGCAGCCGTCGGGCGCAAGGTTGCCCTTGAGCACAGCCAGCGCGCCCTCGGCGTAGATGGGATCTTTGACGGTTCGGATGACGTCGTCGTTATAGACTTCGGCGCCGGCGATGTTCTCGCCCAGCGTCTTGCCGGTGACCGTCATCACATCGAGATGGAGATGGTCCTTGATGCGGCTCATCAGTCCCGGCAGGCCGCCGGCATAGAAGAAGTCCTCCATCAGATATTTGTCGCCGGACGGGCGCACATTCGCGATCACAGGCACCTTGCGGCTGGCGATCTCGAAATCGTCGAGGCCGATGTCCTGACCGGCGCGGCGCGCCTGCGCGATCAGATGGATGATCGCATTGGTCGAGCAGCCCATCGCCATCGCCACGGTGATCGCATTCTCGAAGGCCTTGCGCGTCTGGATCTTCTGCGGCGTCAGATCTTCCCACACCATCTCGACGATACGGCGACCGCATTCCGAGGCCATGCGGATGTGGCCGGCGTCCGCGGCAGGGATCGACGAGGCACCAGGCAGCGTCATGCCGATCGACTCCGCGATCGCGGTCATGGTCGACGCCGTGCCCATGGTCATGCAGGTGCCGTAGCTCCTGGCGATGCCGCCCTCGACCTCGACCCATTCCTTGTCGGAGATTTTTCCCGCACGGCGCTCGTCCCAGTATTTCCAGGCATCGGAGCCGGAGCCCAGCGTCTTGCCCTTCCAGTTACCGCGCAGCATCGGCCCGGCCGGCAGATAGATCGCGGGATAGCCCGCGCTGGTGGCGCCGAGCAGAAGCCCCGGCGTGGTCTTGTCGCAGCCGCCCATCAGCACCACGCCATCGACGGGATGGCCGCGCAGCAATTCCTCGGCGTCCATCGCCAGCATGTTGCGATAGAGCATCGTCGTCGGCTTCAGGAAGCTCTCCGACAGCGACAGCGCCGGCAGCTCCATCGGGAAGCCGCCAGCCATCAGGATGCCGCGCTTCACATCGTCGACGCGGGTCTTGAAATGCATGTGGCACGGCTGCGCTTCCGACCAGGTGTTGAGGATCGCAATGACAGGCCGCCCCTTCCACTCGACCGGTGCATAG
Source organism: Tardiphaga sp. 709 (assembly GCF_032401055.1). Classification (NCBI taxonomy): domain Bacteria; kingdom Pseudomonadati; phylum Pseudomonadota; class Alphaproteobacteria; order Hyphomicrobiales; family Nitrobacteraceae; genus Tardiphaga; species Tardiphaga sp. 709. The sequence goes on from NZ_CP135529.1 coordinate 2,625,998, forward strand.
CCCTGCTGCATCGCGCGCGAGCGATGGCCGAAGGCACGCAGGTCGTCCGGCGCGAACCAGCGTGCGCTGCGGAGTTGATCGGGGGTCTTCTTGTGGCCCGGCATAATTCCATCCCTGTTTCTTTTTGCTTTGGCACGACTTACTTTTGCACGATGCGAACCAGTCAAGCCGGTCGAGTGTGCCGGATTCGACTGTAGCGGTTCAAGACCGCCTGGCCAATGTCCCGTCCGGCATCTCCGCATCTGCCAGCCGATGCGCTTCCAGCGCCTCGGCATACAGCGCGAGACCTTCGGCCACCTTCTGACGCTGGGCCGGAGCCAGTTGCTGCAAGGCATTGGTGACCTGCCGCTGCCCATAGGCCTCGATCGCCTCGCGGGTGCGCCGCCCCTTGGCCGTGAGCAACAGCCGCTTGACGCGGCCGTCGCCGGCACTGGCGGCTTCCTTCAGCTCACCGGCGTCGATCAGCTTGCGGATCATCCGGCTGACACTGGATTTCTCCAGGCCGAGAAACGCCGATAATTCGACGGCGGTCATCGCCTCGCGCGCGCCGATCTCCAGCAGCGTATGCACCGCCGATGGCGGATAGTCGGTCGCTGCAACCGTTGCCTGCATGAAACCGAGTTCGCGCACCATCAGACGCGACGCGGCGCGGATGTGATCAATCAAATCGGCGTCAATATCGGACAATCGCAGGCTCCTTGACGATAGTTGCATGATACAACTATATTGCTGGGCGACGAATAATGACCGTGTTAGCACGGTCCGTGCAAGGAATGACCATGACAACCAGTGCTGCCCAGTTCCGCCCCCGCGACCGCATGGCCGGACGCATCTGCCTCGTGACCGGCGGCGGCACCGGCATCGGCCGGGCGGCTGCGCTGCTGATGGCGCAGGAAGGCGCAGCTGCAGTGGTGATCGCAGGCCGTCGCGAGGCCGAGGGACAGGCCGCCGCCGACGACTGCGGCCGGTTCGGCGCCAAGACGCTGTTCGTCCGCACCGATGTGACCGAGGAGGCCGAGGTCGCCAGTCTGGTGCAGGCCGTGATGTCCCGTTTCGGGCGGCTCGATGTGGCCTTCAACAATGCCGGCTATCAGGAACGGCGCGCGCCGATCGAGCAGCAGGCCAGCGCGGTCTACGACACCGTGTTCGACGCCAATGTCCGCTCGGTGTTTCTTGGCCTGAAGCATCAGATCCAGGCCATGGAACTGAATGGCGGCGGCCGCATCGTCATCAATGCGTCGGTGAGCGGCATCCGCAATCCCAATCCCGGCCTTGCGCTATATTCCGCATCGAAAGCGGCGGTGATCTCGCTGATGCGTTCGGCGGCGATGGAATGCGGGCCGCGCGGCATCCGCATCAATGCAGTGGCGCCGGGCCGCGTGGTCACCGACATGATGCTCGCTTCGGGGATCGCCGACATGTCAGCCGTCGCAGCAGGCCTGCCGATCCGGCGTATGGGCCAGCCACATGAAGTCGCGGAAGCGGTGGTGTGGCTCGCCTCCGACGATGCCGGCTATATCGTCGGTCATGTGTTATCGGCAGATGGCGGCTTCAGCGCGACCTGACAACATTCACGCATCATTGCGTTGCAACAGACGACCGCGACTGCAGAGCAGCACCGTGTGACTTGCAACGGCCAGGCCCTTGGCAACGTCCCTGCCATCGTCAAAGATCACAAGCCGATTGCCAAAGCCACCGCGACAGGTCAGCCTGAGGCGATGGAGATGGATCTGCGCGTCGCGCTCTGCCACCGCGCGACATCGACGCATGTCATGACGATCCGGAGTATCTGACCGACCAACGACATCACACACATAATCCGGCGGTGACCGGGCGGACGAAACGGATGCCTGCATCAATGACAGGCACCGCAAAGGGGAAAACACAGGGAGGAAGTCAAGATGAGCATTTCTCGTCGTGGTATTCTATTGGGCGGCGCCGGCGCGCTCGGCGCAGCAACCTTTCCACTCGCACGTCCCGCCATTGCGCAATCGTCCGAACCGATCAAGATCGGCTGGCTCGCCGCCATGACCGGACCGAGTTCGGCGCCGACCGTCGGCTTCAACCGCGGCGTCACATTTGCCACGGAAGCCATCAATGCCGCCGGCGGCGTCAAGGGCCGCAAGATCGAGATCATCACGCGCGACACGCAAGGCGATCCCACCAAGGCCGTCAACGCCACGCAGGAATTGATCAGCCAAGCCAAGGTCCATGCGATCTGGGGACCGGTGAATTCCGGCGAAGCCCTGGCCACGACGCCGCTGATGGCACGCGCCAAGATGCCCGACCTGCACCCCTGCGTCGTCGATACGCTGATCGACCCCGCGAAATTCCCCGCCGCGTTTCGCATCGCGCCGTCCAACGGCCAGTGGGACGACGCCGTCCGCAACTACTGCCTCAAGGTGCTGAAAGTCAGCAAGATCGCCGTGATCGGCGACACCACCGGCTACGGCGTCACCGCCGTGAAAGCCTCGGTCGAGGCCTTCAAGAAAGACGGCGCGGACGTGGTCTACAGCGCCAATATCGACGCGACCCAGCCCGACATGACGCCGGACATGCTGCGCGCCAAGAATGCCGCTGCGCAGGTCATCGTGGTGTGGAGCGTGTCCACCGGCATGGAAGCGCGCATGTTCAACACCCGCGCGTCCATGAACTGGGACGTTGCCTTTGTCGGCCATCCCTCGCTGGCATCCGGCGAACTCGCCAGCCTGATCGAGAAACCCGCCAACTGGGAGAAGGTCTACGCCATCGGCTACAAGAGCTGCAGTTATGACTCCGCCGGCAAGCTGCCTGCGAAGAGCCAGGATCTCGTCGATCGCCTGAACAAGGCCAAGGTGCCGCTCAACGATACGCTGCTGTGGTGGATTGCCGGCGGCATCGATGCCGTCGAGCTGATCGCTAAAGCCGTCGAGGCCAGCGGATCGACCGACAGCGAAGGCATTGTCAAATACTGGAACTCGCTGACCAAATATCCCGGCTATTTCGGCAACTATTCGTTCTCACCCACCCAGCATAACGGCTATCCGACCGACGAGATCGTCATGTCGGAAGCGCGTTCCGCCAAGAACGGCACCTTCGCCCTCGCCCCCGGCTACTCGTAAGCCGGCGCGAGGACGACACACATGCTCGGCTCGATCATAGCTTCAGGCCTCGCGGCGGGCGCAATCTATGCGCTCGTTGGCATCACCTACAACACGATGTTCTCGACCTCGCGGGTGATGAGCTTCACCGCCGGACAGCTCGCGATGCTCGGCGGGGTGTTCGGCTCGCTGTTCATGCTGAAAATGGGGATGCCGACCCTGGTCGGCTTCGCCCTCACTCTGATCGCCTGCGCCATCATCGGCGTCATCACCGAATTCGTCGCGGTGCGGCCGGTGCTCAAAAGCCTCGAACAGCATCTCTATGTGCTGTCGACGCTGGCGCTGGCACTGATGATCCAGCAGGTCACCGCGATCAAATGGGGCACCGAGCCGCAGCCCTTCCCGCGCATCGTCGGTCTCGGCACCGGTGTCTGGGACGAGAAATTCTGGCTGCCGGTGGTGGCCTGCGGCCTCACCATTCTCGGCCTCGAATATCTCTATCGCCGCACGCTGGTGGGCCATGCCTTCATGGCCATCGCCGAGGATAATTTCGCGGCGCGTGCACTTGGCCTGCCCGAGCGCAATCTGCGCGTCGCAAGCTATGCGCTCGCCGGCGTGATCGGCGGCGTCGCGGGCTTCGCCGGCGGTGAATTGATGCTGGCCTTCTTCGCCAATGGCGCGCTGCTGAACTTCTACGGCTTCGTGCCGGTGGCGCTCGGCGGCCTCGGCAACAATCGCGGTGCGCTGATCGGCGGCCTCGCGCTCGGCCTGTTCCAGCAGGCAGCAAATTTCCTGGTCGGCGGCATCTTCTCGTCGGTCGCGGTGTTCGCGATCTTCATCATCGTGCTGCTGGCAGCGCCGCAGGGCCTGTTCGGCTCCGCAACGGCGCGGAGGGTGTGATGACGGCGATCACCGATATTCCGACATCGCGCGAGGGCACGATCAGACATTCCGTGCTGCCGGCACTGCTGCCGTTTCTCGGCGTGTTCGCGCTGGCGATGATCCTGCCCTTTGTCAGCAATGACTACTGGGCGCTGATCGGCACCCGCGCCGCGATCTACTGGGTACTGGTCGCCGGGCTCAATCTCGTGGTCGGCTTCGCCGGCCATCTCGCCATCGGCTATGTGGCGCTGCTGACGCTCGGCGCCTACACGACCAGCGTGCTTGCCGCCGGCAATGTGCTGCCGCCGGTGCCGATCTACGGCGCACTGATCATCGCAAGCTGCGTCGGCGCCGTGTTCGGTGTGATCGTCGGCCTGCCAGCCATGCGGCTGCGTACCTTCTACTTCGCCATGACCACGCTCGGATTCGCCACCATCGTCACGCAAATCGCACTGGCCTGGCAGAGCGTCACCGGCGGTGGCATCGGAATCGTCGGGCCGGAATTCTCCGCGCCGTTCAATACGCCATGGGGTTTCTATTATCTGTGCATCGGCTTCGCGGCGGTGGCCACCTGGCTCAGTGCCAATATCGCCTATAGCCGGTTCGGCCGCGCGCTGATCGCGATCCGCGATGCGGATGTGGCGGCGGAAGCCACCGGCATCTCCAAGCCGAAGCTGCTGGTGTCGATCTTCCTGCTCGCCGGCGCCATGGCCGCCTTCGCCGGCGGGCTGTTCGCCAGCCTGCAGACCTATATCACCCCGGATGCCTTCACCTTCGATCTCTCGGTCTTGTTCTTCATCGCCATCCTGATCGGCGGCCGCGGCTCGATCCTCGGCCCGATGCTCGGCACCATCATCCTCACCATCTTGCCGGAAATCGCAGCGCCTCTGGCCGCGTGGTCGACCTTCCTCTATGCGGTGCTGCTGTTGCTGATCGTGCTCGTAATGCCCGGCGGCATCGCGGCGCTGCTGGATTTCAAGAGCCGCCGTCCGCTCGCCAGCAACCGTGCCATCGTGCCGCGCATCGCGGGACTCTCCGAGGTGCTGCGCAAGACGGCCACCACCAAGACGCTGATACTGCGCGATGTTGTGCTCACCTTCGGCAATGTGCGGGCCATCGACGGCCTCGATCTCGATGTGAAGCCTGGCCAGATCCACGGCCTGATCGGCCCCAACGGCTCCGGCAAGACCACGACGCTGAACGTGATCTCCGGCTACTACGCCGCCAAGGGCGGCACGATCACCCTCGGCGACGACGCGCTGCCGCCGGGCATGCCCGAGCTGCGCGCGGGCAAGGGCATCGCCCGCACCTTCCAGACGCCGCGCGTGATCGGCGAAGCCTCGGTGCTTGAGAATGTGATGGTCGGCGGCACCATCGAAGGCGAAGCGACATTTGCCGAGGCGCTGCTGTCGCTGCCGCGACATCATCGCGACGAACGCAAGCTCACCGCACAGGCCCGCGCGATGCTCGGCGTCGTCGGGCTGGAGGCGCTGGCGGATGTTCGCGCCGATCGCCTGCAGCACAGCGAATTGCGCTTCATCGAGATCGCCCGCGCCTTGATGCTGCAGCCGGACTTCCTGCTGCTGGACGAGCCCGCCGCAGGCCTCTCCAGCGACGAGATCACACGGCTGGGCGCGCTGATCAAGGCGATCAGCCGCCGCGGCACCGGCGTACTCCTGGTCGAGCACCACGCCGACCTGATCTTCGACATCTGCGATCAGGTCACCGTGCTCAATCTCGGCAAGATCCTCGCCGCCGGCACCCCCGCCGAAATCCGCGTTCACAAGGAGGTCGTCAGTGCTTACCTCGGAGGCTGAACCGCTGCTCAAGGTCACCGCGCTGGAATCCGGCTACGGCAAGATCCGCGTGCTCCATGGTATCGACCTGCATATCGCCGCGGGCGAAGTGGTGACACTGCTCGGCCCCAACGGCGCCGGGAAATCAACACTTCTGCGCGCGATCTCCGGCCTGCTGCCGGTCAATGCGGCGAGCGTTCGCTTCGACGGACGTGATATCAGCAACGGCACGCCCCGCGAGGCGGCGCGCGCCGGCCTGGTGCATGTGATCGAGGGCCATCGCGTGTTCACGCAGCAGACCGTGACCGAAAACCTGCTGCTCGCGGCCTACGACCTGCCACGCGGCGAGCGCCATGCGCGCGTCGACGAGGCGCTGTCGTTCTTTCCAGAGATCGCCGAGAAGCGCCATGAGCGCGGGGCGTCACTTTCGGGCGGACAGCAGCAGATGCTTGTGGTGGCACAGGGCCTTGTGCGGCGCCCGCGGCTGCTGATGCTCGACGAGCCTTCTGCGGGCCTCTCGCCGGTGCTGGTCGACCGCGTGCTGACGGTGATCGCGCAACTGCAGAGGCAGGGAACCGCCGTGCTGCTGGTGGAGCAACTGGTGGAAAAGGCGCTGGCTGCGGCCAACCGTGTCTATGCGCTGTCGCAAGGGCGCATCGTGCTGGAGGCGGAGACAACGGAAGCGAACCTGCCGCAGCGGCTGGAGCGGGCCTATTTCGGGCATGAGGACGCGGTGGCGGTGTAGCGGCGGCGGTGCTTACTGCGCTGGCCCCACACACTCGTCATTCCGGGATGCACGCAAGACTGCGGAGCAGGCTGGAGTGCAGACCCGGAATCTCGATGTGTTCAACGCTGAACATCTCGGGATTCCGGGGTTCGTGTGCGCCAAGAGGCGCCCACGCCCCGGAATGACAGTGTGTGGTTCACCCCTCGATAATCGCTACCGCCCTTGTCCAGCCCGCCGACGCCTTCTCGATTTTCACCGGGAAGCACGACACCATGAAACCGGTGGACGGCAGCTGTTCGAGATTGTGCAGCTTCTCGAGATGGCAATAGCCGATATGGCGGCCGGCCTTATGGCCTTCCCAGATCAGGCTCGCATCTTTCGTCTCGGCATATTTCTTCGCGGTGTGGACGAACGGCGCGTCCCAGCTCCAGCCATCGATGCCGGTGAGGCGTACGCCGCGCTCCAGCAGATACATGGTGGCCTCATAGCCCATGCCGCAGCCGGAGATGACATAGTCCTGCTGACCGTATTTGACGCCGGCAGATGTGTTGACGACGACGATCTCCAGCGGGCTCAACGTATGGCCGATGCGCTTGAGTTCTTCTTCAACGTCCTTGGCCGTCGCGACATAGCCGTCCGGAAAATGCCGGAAGTCGAGCTTCACGCCGGGCTGCAAACACCAGTCCAGCGGCACTTCGTCGATGGTCCATGAACGCTCACCGCGATTCATGGTGGGATGGAAATGATAGGGCGCATCGAGATGCGTGCCGTTATGGGTCGAGAGCTGCACCAGCTCGACTGCCCAGCCCTCGCCGTCCGGCAGGTCTTCCTTCTTCAGCCCGTCGAAGAACTGCAGCATCCGCGGCAGGCCCTGCTGGTGATCGACATAATTGATGGTGGGATGATTGCCCGGCGGATCGGCGGGAACGTCGTTCTGCAGGGGAACGGAGATGTCGATGAGGCGACGGGACATGGGATTTCCTCAGTGCGTTTGTGTTTTTGATTGTCATTCCGGGGCGGGACCGGCGCCGGAGGCGACGGGGCCAAGCCCGGAATCTCGAAATGTTCAGCGCAAAACATGCGGGGATTCCGGGTTCACGCGCGCAAGAGGCGCGCGCGCCCCGGAATGACAGTGTGGTCGCAATGACGGTGGAGAGCGCTGCGCCTCACACGTCCTGCCGCACCACCTTGTTCTTCAACACGCCGATCTTCTCGACCTCGAGTTCGATCTCGTCATTGTGTTCGAGATACCAGCCCAGTTCGAGGCCGCAGCCATTACCGACGGTGCCGGAGCCGATGAATTCGCCAGGCATCAGCGTCTCGTCCTTGGTCACATGCGCGATGATCTCCTCGAAGGAGAACAGCATGCCCTCACTGGTCGAGGACGAGCGCACCTTGCCGTTGACGCGGCATTCCATCTTCAGCCTGTAGGGATCGCCGATCTCCTCGGGCGTGACAATCCACGGCCCCAGCACATTGCCGCCATCGAAGCTCTTGCCCTTGGCCGGGCCAAGTCGGCCTTCCATCTCCAGCCGCTGGGCGTCGCGCGCGGAGAAATCGTTGAAGATGGTGTAGCCGAAGATGTGATCTTTCGCCTTGGCCGCGGAGATATTCGCGCCCTTGTTCTTGGTGATGATGCCGAATTCGAGTTCGTAATCCATCACCTTGCTGTAGCGCGGCCACTTCACCGTGGTGTTGGTACCGCGCACGCTGAAGCGATTGGTGATGTAGTAGATCGGCTGGCGGCGATACACTTCAGGCAACTCACCGAGCGGCTCGGCTTCCAGCCGGGCCAATTCGGCCATATCGTTCTTGGCCCGCGCAGCGAGCTTGAGCTGGCCGCGCGGCGCCTGCAGGATATGCAGCGGAAACGACATGCCGTCGCGGCACTGGCGCGGCTCCGGAACCGGCGCCAGAACATCGGCACCGGCGACATTCACCGACAGCGAAGCGTCGCTGCCATGTTTCTCGAAAACCTTTCGCGCGGCATCGAGCGCGCCTTCACCTGCATCGATCAGCGCCAGCATCGAGTCAAAAGCGGGATTGCCACCATCGCGCCCCGCGGCGCTGGCGAGATCGAACAGCCTGCCGTCATTGGCGTCAACGATACCGACCTTGGCTTGGCCATCCTGCTGGCCGCTGGCTCGAAATGTCGCGAGTTTCACAGGCTTCTCCCTCTTGCTTGTTCTTCGATAATATATATGATCAAAAAAAATATCGATAAACAAGAGGCGATCGCAAAGATTGCTTCACGATCGAAAAATGCTCGGGTGAGGGAGACGACGATGACCAAATGGATGGTGACAGCCCTATTGGCCACGCTCGCTGTGACGGGCACCGCGCATGCCCAGACCAAGCTCCAGATCGGTTGCACCGCAACAACGGACTGCGCCTCGGCAATGGTCGCGGTCGATGAAGGCATCTTCAAGAAGCACGGCCTCGATGCCGAGATGATCCCCATCGGCATCAATTCCAATATCCCGGCGGCCATTCTGTCCGGCTCGATCCAGATCGGCGGCCCGACCTCCACCGTCTTCCTGCAGGCTGCCGATGGCGGCCTGGATCTCGTCGCGGTCGCCGGCGCAACGGTGATGAGCCCGATATCCAACGCCAATATCACCGCCTTCGTGCGTAACGGCATCACCATCAAGGAGCCGAAGGACTTCATCGGCAAGAAGGTCGGCGCGCCGGGCCTCGGTGCGTTCCTTCACGTGCTGTTCGTCAAATGGCTGGTCGACAAGGGTGTCGATCCCAGGAAGGTCAATTTCGTCGAAGTGACCTTCCCGACCATGCCGGACATCATCAAGTCCGGCGGTGTCGACGCCGTGCTGACCGCCGAGCCGACGGTATCGCGCATGCTGGCCGCGGGCAGCGGCAGCATTGGCGCGCGCTACGCGTCGGAGCTCGAGCGCACGGAGCCGATCATCTTCTATGCCGCCTCGCGTGAATGGGCCGAGAAGAATCCCGACACCGTCAGGAAATTCCGCGCTGCCATCGCCGAAGGCGCGGCGATCGTGAACAGCGACAAGGACAAGACCTCGGCCGCGATTGCCAAATTCACCAAACAGACCATCGAACTGGTGAAGGCATCGCCGCCGAACAAGTCGGAGCCGGTGCTGAAGCCCGAGCAACTGGCATGGTGGATCGACGTCATGTCCTCGCAGAAAATGCTGGAGACCAAACTCGATCTCAACAAACTGATTCTGAAATAGGGCGAACTGAATGGCGGGCCAGCCCCTTAGCAGTCCAATCGATGTATCCGGCTCGGATACGCTGAGCGAGCGTGCAGCGACACTGCTTCAGCATGACATCATTGCCGGCAATCTCGCGCCAGGCACGCGGCTTGGCATCGTCGATCTCGTGCAACGTTACGAGATCGGCGCCACGCCGATGCGCGAAGGACTGTCACGCCTGATCTCACGCGGCCTGATTATCGGCATCGGCCAGCGCGGTTTTCGCGTCGCCGACATCAGCCGGGAGGATCTGGCCGACATCACACGGATGCGCAGCGTGGTGGAGATGGAAGCGCTGCGGCTGGCCATCGAACACGGCGACGATGCCTGGGAGGCCGGCATCCTCGGCGCGCTTCACCAGATGCGCCGGCATATCGACCGGACCGGCGATGAATTCCGCGAAGGGGCGCCGGATTTCGACAAGCTCCATAAGGGATTTCACACCGCATTGCTGGCGGCCTGCAATTCGAAGCGCCTGCTCTCGGCGCATTCGGAACTTTACGATCAGGCCTATCGCTATCGCAGGGTGATGATGCGCGGCTTCGACAGCGGCAGCCGCTTTGTCGCAGCCCATCAGCTTCTGGCCGATCGCGTGCTTGCGCGCGAAACCGGTCCTGCGCAGGCCATGCTGACGTCGCATCTGCATTCGACGCTCGCTTTCGTCTATCCGCCCGGACAGGGAGATTGAGCGCGATGACATCCATTGCCCTTCGCAAAGACATGCCGGCGGCCCAACTCGAAAAGTCGCAGATCGCGTTTTCCCATGTCACGCTGGATCTCGGCGGCAAGACGATCATCGAAAACGTCAGCCTCGACGTAAAGCCCGGCGAGTTCCTCTGCATCATCGGCGCCTCCGGCTGCGGCAAGACCACGGCGCTGCGCCTCGCCGCCGGCCTGTACCAGCCGACATCGGGACATGTCAGCTTCGACGGCGAGCCGATGCGCACGCCCCGGCGCGACATCGCCATCGTGTTTCAGGATTACGGCAAGGCATTGCTGCCATGGCGCACCGCCGCCGGAAATGTCGCGCTGGCGCTGGAAACCATCGGCATGTCCAAGGCCCAGCGGCCGGCGCGCATCGACGAGCTGTTGAAAAAAGTTGGCCTGCCCCATCACGCCGCGAAATATCCCGCCGAGATGTCCGGCGGCATGCAGCAGCGGCTGCAGATCGCGCGATGTCTGGCGCAGGAACCGAAAGCGCTGCTGATGGACGAGCCGTTCGGCGCACTCGACGCCATGACGCGGCAGGGTCTGCAGGACGAGGTCCTGTCGCTGCTCGATGCCAGCAAGGCCACGGTGATCTTCGTCACCCACGATCTCGAAGAAGCCATTTATCTCGGCGACCGCGTGGTCGGCCTGCTGCCGCATCCCGGCCGCATCGGCATCGATCTTCCGATCAACCTGCCGCGCCCGCGCGATCAATTGACCACGCGCGAGAACCCGGAATTCCTGCGGCTACGCCGCGAATTGTTCGACTTCATCAAGGCATCGGAAGCATGAGATCCGAGCGCCTGAAAGCGGCGATCCTTCCGATGAGCCTGCTCATCATGCTGGAAATCTGGGCGCGCTCCGTCGAGATCCATAGCGACGCGCTGGCGCCGCCGAGCGCGGTGGTGCTGGCGCTGTTCAATGCGTTCGGCGATGGTTCGATCCTGTCGGCCACGCGCGACACGCTGGCTTCGGCCTTTGCCGGCCTCGTGGTCGGCGGCGCCATCGGATTGTTCTTCGGAATTGCACTCGGCATCTTCCAGCCGCTCGACCGGTTGATGGAAGTGACCATCGAATCCCTGCGGCCGATTCCCTCCATCGCGCTGCTGCCGATCGCGCTGATCGCGCTCGGCTTCGGCTATCGCATGGAAATTGTGATCGTCGCCTTTGCCTGTGTGTGGCCGATCCTGATCCTCAGCCGCGCGGCGGTGCGCAGTATCGAGCCACGGCTGATCGAAGTCTCCCGCGCGCTGCGGCTATCGCCAGGCGACCGTATCCGCAAGATCATCATTCCTGCCGCACTGCCGCGCATCTTCCTCGCCTTTCGCCTCGCGGCCGGCATCGCGCTGATCGTCGCCGTTACCGTGGAGATCGCGATCAATCCCATCGGGCTCGGCGCCGGTATCATGATTGCGCAGCAGGCATTACGTCCCGATCTGATGCTCGCTTATCTGCTGTGGATCGGTCTCATCGGCTACGCGCTCAATGCCGGATTGCTGGCCGCGCAGCAGCATCTGTTTGGCCCCGCAGCGCTGGCGGGAGAGGTCCGATGAACTGGGCACTCACCCTCTGGCGCCTTGCCAGCTTCGCCGTGGCTGCAGGCCTGATCGCGCTGTGGCAGCTGATCGCCAATCTGAAACTGGTCTCGCCGGTATTCCTTCCCGGCCCCGACCGCGCCTGGGCCGCGCTGATGCGCGGCTTCAGCAATGGCACATTACTGGACAAGACAATCGGCACCCTCGAACACATGTTCTATGGCTGGCTAGTCGCATCCGTCGTCGGCATCGCACTCGGCGCTATGATCGGTTCGTCCAAGGCGATGCGCAGCTATGTCGCCCCGTCGCTGGAATTCCTGCGGCCACTGCCCGTATCGGCGATCATTCCCGTCGCCATCGCCCTGTTCGGGCTAACCCAGGGCATGGCCCTTTTCGTCATCGCTTTCGGCGCGATCTGGCCGATGCTGCTTGCGACCGTTCACGGCTTCGGCGCAGTAGAGCCGCGTCTCTATGAGGTCGCGCGCTCGCTGCACATGTCGCGCCTCGCGGTGATCTTCAAGATAGCTCTGCCATCTGCCAGTCCCGATATCATCTCCGGCATGCGGCTCAGCCTGACCGTGTCGCTGATCCTGGCGGTGGTCTGCGAAATCCTCGCGGGCCTCGACGGATTAGGCCACTGGGTGCTGCTCTCGGCGCGCGCGTTTCGTTCGCCGGATCTGTTCGCCGGCGTGATCCTGCTCGGCGTGATCGGCTATGTGACCGCGCTGGCGATGTCGATGGTCGAGCAGCGACTGCTGCGGTGGCGGACGAGCGGGCATTGAGAAACATACTCGTCGTTCCGGGGCGCTCGCTCTTGCGAGCGAACCCGGAACCTCATTCTGTGAATCTCTGATCGCGCCAAACACCACGAGGTTCCGGGTTCGCGCGCGGAGAAGCGCGCGCCCCGGAACGACGAGTTTGTGATTGCGTGTGGAATTACTTGGCAAACACCTTCGAGATCGCCGCCTGCGCGTCGCTTTGAATCTGCTTGAGATGATCCTCGCTGCGGAAACTCTCCGCATAGATCTTGTAAACGTCCTCGGTGCCGGACGGCCGCGCGGCGAACCAGCCATTCGCGGTCGACACCTTGATGCCACCGAACGACTGGTCATTGCCGGCCGCCTTGCTCTCGGTCTTGGTCACCGCATCGCCGGCGAGTTCGGTCATGCCGATCTGCTCCGGCGTGACCTTCTTCAGCACGTTTTTCTGCTCGGGCGTGGCCGTGGCGTCGATGCGCTCGTAATAGGGCGTGCCGAATTCGGCGGTCAGCTTCTCGAAGCGCTGGCTCGGATTTTCCTTCGTCACCGCGGTGATCTCTGCAGCAAGCAGACCGAGGATCAGGCCATCCTTGTCGGTGGTCCACACCGTGCCGTCCTTGCGCAGGAACGACGCGCCGGCGCTTTCCTCGCCGCCGAAGCCGAACGAGCCGTCGACGAGACCGTTCACGAACCATTTGAAGCCGACCGGCGTCTCGACCAGTTGGCGGCCGAGCTTGTTCACCACGCGGTCGATGATGGCGCTGGAGACGATGGTCTTGCCCACCGCCGCATCCTTGCGCCAGTGCGGCCGGTGCGCGAACAGATAGTCGATGGACGCCGCCAGATAATGGTTCGGATTCATCAAGCCGCCGGTGCGGGTGACGATGCCGTGGCGGTCGGCATCGGTGTCGTTGGCGAAAGCGACGTCGAACCGGTCGCGCATGCCGATGAGCTTGGCCATCGCATAGGGCGACGAGCAGTCCATGCGGATCTTGCCGTCCCAGTCCAGCGTCATGAAGCGGAAGGTCGGATCGATCGTTGTGTTCACGATGGTTGCATCGAGCTTGTAGCGCTCGATGATCGGCTGCCAGTAATGCACGCCGGCGCCGCCGAGCGGATCGATGCCGATCTTGACGCCTGATGCGCGGATCGCCTCCATGTCGACGACATCGGCGAGGTCGGTCACATAGGGCGTGATGAAATCGTAGCGCTTCACGAATTCGGATTTGCGGGCACGCGCGATCGGGATGCGCTTGACGCCGGCCATGTCGTTCTCGAGGAAGCCGTTGGCAGCTTTCTCCATGATGCCGGTGATGTCGGTATCGGCCGGGCCACCGTTCGGCGGATTATATTTGAAGCCGCCGTCTTCCGGCGGGTTGTGCGACGGCGTGACCACGACGCCATCGGCCAGACCGGACGAGCGGCCCTTGTTGTAGGTGAGGATGGCGTGGGAGATCACCGGCGTCGGCGTATAACCGTCGTCCTGGTCAATCCGCACATGCACGCCATTGGCGGCGAAGACTTCCAGCGCGCTGACCAGCGCCGGTTCAGCCAGCGCATGGGTGTCGATGCCGATGAACAGCGGGCCATCGATGCCGGCGCCCTTGCGGTAATCGCAGATCGCCTGGCTGACCGCGAGGATGTGGTTCTCGTTGAAGGAATTGTGGAGCGCGGAGCCGCGATGGCCGGAGGTGCCGAAAGCGACGCGCTGGGCGGGGATGGACGGATCCGGCTTGCCGGCGAAATAGGCCGACACCAGCCGAGGCACGTTGACCAGCAGGGACGGATCGATGGTTTTGCCGGCCAGCGGGCTCACATGAGCAGCCATTTGTTCTCCTTCGCACACCAAGAGCCCTGAAGCGGCGCAGCCGCGACCGGGAGTCAGAACTCATGGCATGTTTTGGAGAACAAATCAGCTGTTTGCGAGGCGCCGTGTGGCCTCCGAAGGGGCTCAGGACTGCCCAAAGGTCCGGCGCGAGACCCAGGCCAGCGGCAGCGCGAAGCAGACGAACATCGCGACCACGGCGGCGGCAACCAGCATACTGTCGAGAGGCATATCTCTTCTCCTTGAGTGACGGAGAAGAGCTTGCGCCTCGCGCGATGACTGCGCCTTGAGGTGGGTCAAGATTGCGGTGGGAGATGCGGCGCTGCCCTCGCCCCGCCGCGCGAAGCAAAGCTTCGCTAGGCGGGGCGAGGTAAGAAAACGAAGCTAGGCCGCGGCGAGCTGATCCAGCCGGTCGGTGGACAGCAGCCGCACACCATCGGGCACCACGACTACGGTCTTTTCCTTGGCGAGCTTGGTCAGGGTGCGGCTGACGGTTTCGATGGTCAGGCCGAGATAGTCGGCGATGTCCTGGCGGCTCATGGGCAGCGGCACGTTGACCGACATCGCGCCGATGCGGCCATAGCGCGCCTGCAGGTTCAGCAGGAAGGCGGCCACCTTCTCGTCGGCGGTACGACGGCCGAGCAGCAGCATCTGGTCCTGCGCGAGCGAGAGCTCATGGCCGGCAAATTCATGCAGCCGACGCAGCAGATGCGGCTTGCCGTCGACATAGGTGAGGAAGGCCGCACGGCTGAAGCGGCAGACGCGCACCTGCGTCACGGCTTCGGCGGCGACGCCGTAGCGGTCCATCAGCGCAAGTCCGAGGAAATCACCGGGCAGCGCGAAGCCGACGATCTGGCGACGGCCATCGGGTAGCGACTTGTAGAGCCGGACGATGCCTTCGGTCACGTTGAACACGCTACCGGCCAGCGCGCCCTGATCGAACAGCATGGCCTTGGCCGGGAAATTCTTGACCTGGCTGAGGCGATCGAGCTCGTCGAGTTCCGCCGGTTCCAATGCGCCGCAGACGCTGAACAGGCGCACCTTGCAATCGTCGCAGCCGTTGGTGCTACGGCCGTGCTTGCAGTCGCGCTCTCCGGCACAGGTCTCGGCCGCTGGTTCCGCGAAGGTCATGGCACTGTCCATCTTCGGTTTGGTCATATGTGGCAGGTCTTGAAAATCACTCTACACCATTTGACATGGATCAATCGTGGACGCTTTGACCCATATCAATGCCGAACCAGCCCATCCCCGCCAATTTCGCAGGCCATGCGGGAATCCGGCGATGAATGAGGAATATCAGGCGCAACCAGTGACTTGGGCGGACGCTCGCGCAGCCTATCCGCTCGTCTATCTGCACGATGCCAGCGTTACGCTGGATGCATGGCTGGATTTCGTGCGCCGGCGAACCGATGCCGACGGCGGCGACAACGGGCTGATCGTGATCCGCGACCGGCGCGATATCGTCCATGCGCTGTTTGCCTACCGGGTCGATCTCGACCTGCGCGGCACCAAACAGCTCTGTATCGCGCAGCTGATCGTCGCCCAGATTCCCGGCTCGCAGATCGACCATGCCGTGGTCGCCTCGACCAGCCATGTCGCGGCGTCACTGGGCTGTCCGAGCATCGTGATCGAGCAGCCGTTCCAACTGATGCCGGGCGCGACGACGCGGACCTCCACAGCCGCGTGACGCCAAGGCGACCCGCGACGCCGGTGGCTGCGCGACAACACTCACATCGCGCAAATCACAAGACGAAGTCACCTGCCTTCAAGACGGCGGTGTTCACCTGAACCGCGAAGTCGGCCGCGCCATCGCCATCGACATCGCCCTGAAGAAGATGATCGACGAAGCGCAATTCACCGGCGATATGTGTGAAAGCGGCGCTTCCGACGAAGGCGAACGCTTGATCACCGGCGGCCTTGCTGTTGGCATCGATTGCCGACAGATCGATCCAATCGGCCGTGTCTGCGGCGATCGACGAAAAGTCGGTGATCTGATCGGCAGCTCCGGGCAGACTGTCCTGCACAGCCTTGAATACAAAACTGTCCGCGCCGGCTCCACCGGTCAGCACGTCGGCTCCAAGCCCGCCTGTGAGCGTGTCGTTGCCGGTGCCGCCATCAAGACTATCGTTACCGCCGCCACCATCGATCAGATCGTTACCGCCGCCACCGGAAATGCGATTGTCACCTGCGTCACCGGTCAGCAGGTCCATGGTCCCGCTCCCGATCAGATTTTCGATCGAACTGAGTTTGTCGCCCCCAGCATCTCCCCATTGAATGACGCCAGTCGCGAGATTGATATTCACCTGGGCGATCGACGTGCTGTAGTCCGCCGTATCGTTGCCGGCGCCGCCGGCAAGCATATCGGCACCCGCGCCGCCGGCCAGGATATCGTCACCCGCATTGCCCCAAAGCTGATCGCTACCGGCACCGCCGTGCAGAATGTCATTGCCCGCGCCGCCGGTCAGGGCATCGTTGCCTTCGCCGCCATCCAGCACGTCATTGCCGTCGCGACCGTCCAGGATGTCCTTGCCGCTGCTGCCTGATAACGTGTTGGCGGCATCGTCGCCGATCAGCATGTCGTCAAATCGGCTGCCGATCACCGTCTCGATCGAACTGAAACTGTCACCGGCGGCATCGCCTCCGCTGCCCGTGCCAAGCGTCAGATCGATGTGAACACCAGACGACGATGTCTCGTAACGCACCGTATCGATCCCGGACGCGCCTGCGAAAGCATCGGCGCCCTTGCCGCCGACGAAGATGTCATTGCCGTCACCGCCCCACATGCGGTCGTCGCCATCGCCGCCGAACAGAAAATCATTTCCGGCATCGCCGTAGAGAAAGTCGTTGCCGCCGTCGCCATGCAGGACGTCGTTTCCCGCCGCACCATGTATTGTGTCGCGACCCTCACCGCCGTGAATGATGTCGTTGTCCACCGTGCCGGGGAGCACGTCATCGCCCGGCGTGCCATTGGTGATCGTGTTGAACGACATGATGCGGCCATGGATGTCATCTGCAGCCGGTCCTTGCTCAAACGAGGTCCAGGTCGCGAGAATACGCCCATCGGATAATGTCAGGAGATGCGGTCCGGTTTCCGCCAGGCCACCTGTCGAATTAACGAGGAAATCGTTGCCGATCGGGAAAGCGCCCGGAATCAGCAGGCGACCGTAAAGATCACTGGCGCCGGTGGCGGGATCGGTGGCGTGCCAGATGATGACGGCGCGGCCATCCGGCAGTGCGGCGATCGACGGGGAATCCTGACTGCCGTCAAAATTTGCATTGACGATATTATCGGACACAACCACGGATCCGTCCGGGTTCAGCAGGCGCGCATGAATGTTGCTATCACCATCCGGTTCCTGTGCGGTCCAGGCCACGAGAATGCGGCCATCCGCGAGAACCGCGGCGGAGGCGTCGCTCTGATTGAATTGGGCTCCGGGCAGGACGCGAAAGTCCGGCCCGCTCGCGCTGCCATCGGGATTCACGAACTGGCCGGAGACGTTGTAGCGCCCTTCGTCCGGATCGTACGACCTCCATGTGACGAACGCCCGACCGTCGGGCAGCGCTGTCACCTTCGGATCATATTGCGTACCCCAGGTGGTCGTATTCACGGTGAAGTCGTCGACAGCAACGGTGCCGTCGTCGTGGAGGATCCTTCCGCGGATATCGCCAAGATATTTCGGATCCCCGCCATCCGCGGACACGTAGGTCAGCAAGATCTGGCCATCGGCAAGCGTCGTGACGGAAGGCATCTGCGGCGAAATTGCCGTCGATGAATTGACGACCATATCGGCAACGGGATGCCCCTGTGCATCGACGAGGGTGCCGCGAACTTCGGTGACATTGTCGGCGGCGATATAGGATTGCCATGCGACAAAGGCGCGGCCGTCGGAAAGCGCGGTGACGGAAGGCGCTCCCGGATCTCCGCTCCGATCGATCGTGATCTGAAAATCAGGTCCTTGAGGCGTACCGTCCGCCGACAGGTAGTGGCCCTGAATTGTATGCGGCTGATGACCGCTGACATCCGTCGCAGTCCATGTGACAAGAATACGTCCGTCGGACAACAGCGTTTGAGTTGCTCCCGCCTGATCGTTGGCGGTCGTGGAATTGATAGGAAATTCAGGTCCGACAAACGCCATGATGCAGCCCCCAACTCATGTCGCCGGAGCGTGAATCTTCAATCGGACGAATCTGCGGCTGATATTTGTCGAGCGCGCGTTGTTCGTCCTCGCATTGAATCAATTGCATCCCATCGCATAAGTTCGGCGCGGCCGCCTTGTCCCAATGCAACGCGCACGCTTGCAATCACGTCGACGGCTCGCTCCGTCTCATCGCACATCGCGACATCCTGTTTCCCACACGCAAATCGATTCATGCACGGCGCCGATGGCCGCACACGCGTGGTCACATCCTTCCTGCAGTGGCCGCGGTGTCTGCCTCGGAATCTTTGCATTCGGCAAAGTGCAGAACGCCGCGTTCCGACGATCGCCGCGTCATTCTGCTCGGGTCGATTTAAAATCGATAATATCGATTGCAAGCGTCAATAATATTCGTTTGTCAAAATTCATGGCAGTCCTAGGTTTGAAGGAACCGAGGAGCTATGCCGCCCCTCGATGATGCAGGAGCCGACCATGAAAACGATCATCCACCCCGACGTATCGGTCGCTCTCGCGCTGTTCGCCTTTGCTGCGGCGATCATCGCACGCCTGACAGTCACCAAGCGTTCCCGGCACAGCGCCGATCAGATCGCGGCCATCGTTGCGACATCGGGATATCCGTCCGGCGCCTAGGCGCGCCTCAGCCCCGCATCACGTCCGCCTTACCGGACGTTTCGGCGCCCTCGCCTGCCCTGCAGGCGCGGGCTTTTTGTTGGCTGCGTCACGCGCGAGGCGATGCATGAGTGCGACCGCTTCGGCGATGATCGCATCGTCGCGATCGCCGGGATAGACGACATAGGCCGGCATCGAAAATTCCGGCGCATCGGCGACGGCATGCAGCCGCCCAGCCTTTAGCTGGGGTGCAACGATGCGGCGCGGGAAATATCCGGAGCCGCCATTCTCCAGCACATGCTGCAGCCCGAGCCAGCCAATATTGGCCGTAAGCGATGGTCCTGCGAAATCCGGAAACAGCGCCATGTGGCGCGCATAGAATTCCGGGCCCCAGTCGATATAGACGTAACCCGACTGCGGCTCCGGCGCACTGTGCGTGCTGGTCGAGACCAGAATGAGCTGTTCATCGAACAACTGCTCGACCTTGAGGCCGGGCCGGCTCTGCGGCGTATACATGACGCCGATATCGATCCGGCCTTCGACGAGGCCCTGCATCAATTCGGCTTCGAGGGCACTCTCGGCGCGGATCGCAATATCAGGATGTTTCGCGCGCATCAGCGGCAGCCAGTGCAGCAGATGCTCCTCCCACAGCCCGATGCGACCGCCGACGGTCAGCGTACCGCTGAAGCCTTTCGCAATGCCGACATCCTGTCGCGCGTGTTCCACCGTTCGTACCAGCGTGGACGCGTGTTTCTGGAACTGGCGGCCGGCTGGCGTCAGCGTCGCACCGGCCTTGTTGCGGACGAACAGCGTTACGCGCAGCAACTGCTCCAGCGTCTGAATCCGCGCACTGACCGTGGACTGCGTGACATGCAGCTTCTCCGCCGCAGTCACGAAATTGCCGGCGCTCACAACTGCAAGGAATGTCCTGGCCAGTTCGGTGTCCATGCGAACGCTCCCCGGCTACGCGCCCTCGTCGAGTGCGACCATCTCGCGCTTCTTACGCAGTGCAGGCAACAGCGGCGCGATCAGCAACACCACTGCCAGCAGCAGACAGGCTGCCGAGATCGGCCGCTCGATGAAGGTCATGAGATTGCCCTGTGACAGGATCAATGACTTCCGCAGATTGTTCTCCAGCAGCGGACCGAGCACGAAGGCCAGCACCAAAGGCGCGGGCTCGTAGCCGAACTTGCGCATGAAGTAGCCGATCACGCCGAAGCCGATCATGACATAGACGTCGAACACATTGTTGCTGCTGCAATAGACGCCGATGATCGTGAACAGGATGATCAGCGGGAACAGCACGTTGTAAGGCAGCTTCAGCAGCTTCACCCACATGCCGATCAGCGGCAGGTTCAGCACCAGCAGCATGAGGTTGCCAATATACATGCTGGCAACGATGCCCCAGAACAGTCCGGGGTTCTGGGTGATCAGCAGCGGGCCGGGCTGCAGCCCATGAATGACGAAAGCGCCGAGCAGCAGCGCCATCACAACATTCGGCGGAATGCCGAGGGTCATGAGCGGAATGAAGGCGCCACCGGCGGCCGCGTTGTTCGCGGCCTCAGGTCCGGCAACGCCTTCGATCGCGCCATGACCGAAGCGTTCCGGATGTTTCGACAGCCGCTTCTCCAGCGCATAGGACGCGAAGGACGCGACAACCGCGCCACCGCCCGGCAGGATACCGAGGAAGAAGCCGAGGATGGTGCCGCGCCCGATCGGCCCGGCGCTGGCTTTCCAGTCCTCCTTGTTGGGCAGGAGCTGCGTGATCTTGGCATTGATGATGTCGCGCTTGATGACTTGCTCGGTGTTGAGCAGCACCTCGCCGAGCCCGAACAGACCCATCACCACGGGCACGAGACCGATGCCATCGATCAGCTCGATACGGCCGAAGGTCAGCCGCGGCTGCGCGGTGATGCTGTCGAGGCCGATGAGGCCAAGCACGATGCCGATACAGGCCATCAGCAGCGCCTTGGCCATCGAGCCTTGTGTCAGGAAGGTCAGCACCACGAGACCGAGCACCATCAGGCTGGCATATTCTGCGGGACCGAACGCAATGGCGACCGAGGCCAGTGACGGCGCCACCAGCATCAGCATCACCAGCGCGAAAGTGCCGGCGATGAAGGAGCCAAGCGCGGAGATGCCGAGCGCCGGACCGGCGCGGCCTTTCTTGGCCATCTGATGGCCGTCGATACAGGTGACGACGGACGCCGCTTCGCCGGGGATGTTGACCAGGATCGACGTGGTCGAGCCGCCATACATCGAGCCGTAATAGATGCCAGCCATCATGATGATGCCGGACTCCGGCGTGCCGGACAGCGTCACCGGCAGCAGCAGCGACATCGCCGAGATCGGCCCGATGCCAGGCAGCACGCCGACCAGCGTGCCGATAAAGACGCCGATGAAGCAGTAGAGAATATTGACGGGCTGCAGCGCGACGCCGAAGCCGTGCATGACATTGACGAGAACATCCATGATCCGTGTTTCCCGTCAGCCGATTTCAAAAATGCCCGAAGGCAACTGGATCAGCAGGCCCCGTTTCAGCACCCACCACACACCAACAGGCGCCAGCACCGCGAGCGGAATCGCCAGCGTCCAGCGCACGGGATCGATCACGCGCAACAGCACCAGCATCAGCGGGATGGTCGAGATCAGGAAGCCGAGCGGTTCGAGCGCGAAAGCGTAAGCCGAGAGGATGACGATGATGGCGCCCGGCTTGCCCCAGCTTGCACCTTCCCATCGCGAGCCGAAGGTCGGTCCGCCTTCGGTGACCGAAGCGAGAATGATGGTGGCAGCGAAAGCGCACATCAGCAGGCCAATATAGAACAGCATGAAGCCGGAGCCGGGATCGTTGATGGTACCGAGCTTGAGCTTCAGGCCGGACCGAATGACGAACACGCCAAGCGCGATGCCGAGCACGCCGGTCCAGAGTTCTGAATTGTTGAGCCGGAATGGCGGGCGGGTTTGATCAGTCATCGTTTCTGTCCCGGGACATCGACATGAAATGAAGGCGCATGCGATGGACCCCATCGCATGCGCCTGACGTCGTTATTCGACGATCAATTCGGCTTCTTGCCCAACCCGATTCCCTCGATCACCTTGCGCTCGGAATTGGTGACCTCGACAACGAATTTCTTGTAGTCCTCGGTGTTCTTGTAGTTCGGCACCATGTCGTATTTCGCCAGCGTCGCGATGACGGCGGGGTCCTCGATGGCTTTCTTGAACGCATCGTGCAGCTTGGCGACGATCTTCGGATCCATGCCTTTCGGACCGGCGATGCCGAACGGGGAGTCATAGACCATCGGATAGCCGCTTTCCTTCAGCGTCGGCGCATCCGGGAAATTCGGCGACCGCTTGTCGGTCCACACCATCAGCAGACGCAGCTTGCCGGCATCGACCAGCGGCCGCCAGCCGGTGGAATCCGCCTGCAGCATGGTGTGATTGCCGAGTACCGCAGCGTTGGTTTCAGCGCCGCCCTTGAACGGCACCTGCGTGAGCTTGATGCCGGCCATTGCCGCGATCTGCTCCATGCCCACATGCAGCGAGGTGCCGGTACCCGGCGTCGCATAGGTCACCTTGCCGGGATTGGCCTTGGCGAAATCGACCACGTCCTTCCAGGTCTTGAACTGCGACTCCGCATTGGTGGTGATGCCGAAGGTGTAGCCGGTGAGATGGATGATGTAGGAGAAATCCTTGTCCGGATTCCACGACACGTCCTGCATCAGCGGCAGACGGAACACGGTGATCGGAATCTGCGAGATGGTGTAGCCGTCCGGCTTCGCCGCCGCTGCCATAGTGGCCGGGCCGACCGTGCCGCCACCGCCACCCTTGTTGTCGACGGCTATCGGCTGACCGAGGTGTTTCGACGCCGCGTCCGCAATCGCGCGCATCGAGATGTCGGTGGAGCCACCGGCAGGCCATGGCACGATCAATGTGATCGGCTTGGTCGGATAGTCCTGCGCCCGGGCTGCGCCGCCGAACATGGTGGCGGCCGCGGCGAGCGCGACGGCAGCGGACATAGCAAAGCGATTGCGTTGCAACATGTGTTGTTTCTCCCTCTGCGATTCCGGGGGTGATGCCCGGACCGGCTGTATTTTTTATTGTCGTTCAGTCTAGCCCGGAACAAACCCAGGAAAAGGACATGTTTCGAACCGGACTACGAACGCGTCTTGCGTCTCTGGCAATCAACGATGATTTCACCGCCGCCGCAATTCGCAATCAGGATGAGCCATGCGACATTCCGTCTGCACGCGGAGATCGCCGGGCTGACATATTGATCGCGGCGGACAGGAAA
Organism: Tardiphaga sp. 709; assembly: GCF_032401055.1. NCBI lineage: Bacteria > Pseudomonadati > Pseudomonadota > Alphaproteobacteria > Hyphomicrobiales > Nitrobacteraceae > Tardiphaga > Tardiphaga sp. 709. Next base: position 2,649,599 of record NZ_CP135529.1, read on the forward strand.
TTCCGCCTGCAAAAATAACTGAGAAAATTTTGTCGGTGATGTCGGATCGCGGCAGGCCCACGCGTCCTATGCGGGACAGTCACCAAAGAGAACACCCAGAGCGTACCCACAGGAGCCATCCGATGAGCAAAATGATCTTCGTCAACCTGCCGGTCAGCGACCTGCCCCGCGCGGTCGCCTTCTATGAGGCGGTCGGCGCGACCAAAAACCCGCAATTCTCCGACGACACCGCCGCCTGCATGGTGTTCTCCGACACCATCCACGCGATGCTGCTAACCCACGACAAATATCGCCAGTTCACCTCGAAGAAGATCGTCGACGCGAAGACGTCGAGCGAAGTGCTGATCGCGATGTCGGCCAACAGCCGCGATGAGGTCGACGATCTTGTGAAGAAGGCCGTGGGTGCGGGCGGCAACCCAGATCCGACACCCACGCAGGATTTCGGCTTCATGTATGGCCGCAGCTATGAGGACCCCGACGGTCACATCTGGGAAGTGATGTGGATGGACATGGCCGCGGCGCAGACTGCGATGGCTCAGGCCTGACCGAGAGAGGGATAGCAGCAATGTCAAAGATCTCACCCTGCATCTGGTACGAGACCGAGGCCGAGGAAGCCGCCAGGTTCTACTGCTCGCTGGTGCCCAATTCCTCCATCGATCGCGTGCAGCGCGCCCCGATCGATTATCCCGGCGGCAAAGCAGGCAACGTGCTGGTGGTCGGCTTCACGCTGGCCGGCCAAAGCTTCATTGGCCTCAATGGCGGCAGCCCCGCCACATTCAGCACGGCCGTGTCCTTCACTATCCATTGCGAGGACCAGGCCGAGGTCGATCGTGTGTGGGACGCCATTTTGACAAATGGCGGCAAGGCAAATGCCTGCGGCTGGATCAACGACCGCTGGGGCGTGCCTTGGCAGATCGTGCCGAACGGCTTTACTGAAATGCTTGCCAGCGAGAATGGCGAGGGCGCCAAGCGTGCCATGACGGCCATGATGGGCATGGTCAAGCTGGACATGGCCGCGCTGAAAAAGGCGTTCGACGGAAACTAGAAGCGGCCCCTGCGGGCCCAAGCCCTTGGCGGAGCGCGGCAATCCGCGCCCGCCGGAAAATCCGCTAACTGAATGGCGGAAAAGCGGATTTTCGACGCGTCGTTTGCTTGACAGGGAGTCCCGCGCCTCCTTATAAGCGGCCCGTTCGCGGCACGGCATCTTGGCCGCCGCGGCCCTGTGGCGGGGTAGCTCAGCTGGTTAGAGCACGGGAATCATAATCCTGGGGTCGGGGGTTCGAGTCCCTCTCCCGCTACCAAATTTTCTGGCTGCCAGATTTCTGCAGACACCGCTTCCAAGGCCTTGCACATGTCGCGAGGCCCTTTTCATGTCCAGCAGAGGTGTTGGCTCGGCCTGTATCCGCGTCCGCTACGATGCAGCGTCTTCGGCCCCGTCCAGTTCCGCGAAGATTTGCTTGTCCTGGAGAATGACTTCAGCCGTCTGCCTGTAATGCGCCGTCAGCAGTTCCACTGCATGGTCCGCGTCCCCGCCCAGAACTGCAGTCATGATCGCCTGATGCTCGTCGGTCACATGGCGTGACGGGAAGGCCTTGCGGATCGACAGACGTCGATAGCGGTAGAGCTGGTCGGCAAGTTGTCCGCAGAACGCGATCAGCGACTGCGACCCGCAATTGCCGATCAGGGTGCGGTGATAGATGCGGTGCAGCCGCTCCCATTCCGGATTGTCTTCGAAATGCTCGGCATTCAGCGAGCGCGGCGTTCGCCCGAGGCGATGCTGCGCGAGGAGAAGCTGCTCCTCCCATTGCGGCGTTGACGCTGCCATGGATTCGCGCAGCGCCAGACTCTCGACCCAGCAACGGGTCTTGGTGAGTTCGGCGAGCTCGCTCCGGCTGATCTCCGCGACATAAAAGCCGCGCTGCTCGCGGCAATCGACCAGACCATCGGCGCTCAGACGATTCAGCGCCTCGCGCAGCGGCGTCTGGCTGGTCTGGTACAGGTCGGTCAGGAACCGCATCTGCAATTTCCTGCCCGGCTCGAGCCGCCCGGAAAGCAAATCCTCGCGCAGCCGGTCATAGACCGTGCTCGCCTGGGTCGACGAGGACGGCGGAGAAGCCAGGTCCAGCACTGATATCGTGTCCAAGCTCATGGGTCAGGAATCTGGGTCTCAGGAATCTGGGTCGCGGGAATCGCCCGCCAGAAGGTTTTCTTTTCTATACACTTTTTGCGCGGATGAAAAAATCTATAAATTATCGTTGCGATTGGAAGTTTATATAGGTTATGAGGTCCCGGTGGCACGGCAAGATGCCGCCATGGGAGCGAGACGATGTTCGGCGAAACAGTCCAGATATCCGGGACATCGGGTCTTTCGACGGACGGCTCCCGCCTTGCGGGATGTTCCCGGCCGTGAGTGCCATCGCCAGATGCGGCTGCGGGATCGATATCCACGCGCATGTCGTGCCCGCCTCCTTCCCGTCCTATATGGGTGCAGCGGTGCCGGCCGACTGGCCGTCGATGGCGGATGCCAAACCCTGCCACAAGCATGTGATGATGGCCGGCCGCGTCTATCGCACGGTGTCGGATCGCTGCTGGGATGTCGCCAAGCGCGTCACGGATATGGCGGAGATGGAGCTCGGCGTGCAGGCGATCTCGCCGATGCCGGAGCTGCTGTCCTACTGGATGGCGCCCGAACCGGCCACTGACCTGCTGCGCTACATCAACGACCAGATGGCCGAGATGATCGCGCATTCCGGGGGCCGACTGATCGCCCTCGGCGCGGTACCGCTGCAGGACATCGACCGCGCCATCGCCGAGTTGCATCGGCTGAAGCACGAACTCGGCTTTGCCGGCATCGAGATCGGCAGCAACATCAACGGCAAGCCGATCGGGTCTCCCGACTTCGATGGATTCTTCGCCGAGGTTGAGAAGCTCGACATGGCGGTGTTCGTCCATGCTCTGCGGCCGAGCGGCATGGATCGCCTCGTCGGCCCGGCGCAATTGCAGCAGGTGCTGGCCTATCCGACCGATGTCGGCCTTGCCGCAGCATCAGTGATCACCTCGAATCTCCTGCTGCGCCATCCGCGCTTGCGCATGGCGTTCAGCCACGGCGGCGGCACGCTCGCGTCGCTGCTGCCGCGGCTGCAGGAGGGCTATCAGGTGTTCCCTGTATTGCAGGAGAGCATCCAGGAATCACCGACCCTGCAGGCACGCCGGCTCTATTACGATGCGCTGGTCTATGACGACCCGACGCTGCTGCACCTGATCGGCAAGTTCGGCGCAACGCAGCTCATGCTCGGCACCGACTATCCCTTCGCGTTCCACGATCGCACTCCGGCGGCGCGCGCCGCATCGGCTATCAGCGACGAGGCCACGCGCAATCTCGTCCTTCATGCCAATGCAAGACGTTTCCTCGGCCTTGACGAGCAGGCTTCGCAATGACCCATTTCCCGATCTCCGCCCTGCGCAGCGTCGATCTCGACACGCCCGATCTGCAGCGATCCGAGCAGTTCTACACATCTGTGTGGGGACTCGACCTCGTGACACGCCACGAAGGCGTCACTTACTTGCGGGCCAGCGGCAGCGATCACCATGTCGTCGCCTTGCGGCAGGGCGATCGCCCCGCGCTGAGGGCCATCACGTTCCGACTGCATTCGGATGCGGAATTCGAAACGATCGCCGCAGCATCGGTGAAACACGGGGCCACGCTGCTCTCCGGCCCGGCACCAAATCCGGCGCCAGATGGGGGCACACTGATGACCATCCGCGCTCCGGACGGCGGCGTGCTGCGCTTCGTTCATGGCGACCTGCAACATACCGAAGCTCCGTCATCGGCCAACCGTCCGACACGCCTCGCGCATGTCAACATCAACAGCACCGGTGTCGATGATCTCGCCGCGTTCTACGAACAGGTACTCGGCTTTCGCCTGACGGACCGCTCGAAGATCATGGCCTTCGTCCGCTGCAACAGCGACCACCACGCTATCGTCATCGCCGACGCTGCCGTGAACGGGCTCAATCATGTCGCCTTCCTGATGCCGGATCTCGAAGCGGTGATGCGGGGCTCGGGCCGCATGATCGATGCCGGATTTCCCATTGCCTGGGGCGTCGGCCGTCACGGCCCCGGCGACAATGTGTTTGCCTATTTCATCGATCCGGTCGGGATCGTCATCGAATACACCGCCGAAGTTCTGCAGGTCGATGACAGCTATGTGGTGCGCGGCCCGTCGGAATGGGTCTGGCCACCCGGCCGCACCGATCACTGGGGCATCGCCCCGCCCAAGGCCGATCACGTCAAGGCAGCACAGACCGCGATTGGCTATGCCGACGAGAGTGCCGCGTGACGCTTTCATCCGGACAGCAGCAGAATGACTTTCAGGTCGTCGTGGTCGGCCATGGCCCGTCGGGCGCCATCGCCGCCAGCCTTCTCGGCGACCGCGGCATCCGCACACTGGCCATCGACCGTCAGCGCGAGGTCTATGACAAGCCGCGCGCCATCGCGATCGATCACGAGATCCTGCGCCTGCTCGACAATCTCGGCGCCGCGGAACGCGTGCTACCCTATATCGCGCCGTTCCCGGCCTCGCAGCATTTTGGTGCCAAGGGCCAGTTGATCCGCCGCATCGACATGGTCGCGGAGCCCTATCCGCTCGGTTACACGCCCACCATGGTATTCACGCAGCCGCCGGTGGAAGCCGCGCTGCGCGAACATGCTGCAGCCTATGACAGTGTCGCGGTTGAACTCGGCACCGAGCTCCTTGGCTTCACGCAATCGACGGATCGTGTGACGCTGCAGTTGCGGAACGACCGCGGCGTGACGCGCGATGTCACGGCCGACTATGTGATCGCCTGCGACGGCGCGTCGAGCGGGACGCGGCAACAGCTTGGCATCGCGTTCGAGGATCTCGTCTTCGATGAGCCTTGGCTTGTCGTCGATCTCCAGGTCAGCGAGGCGGCCCTCGGCAAGCTGCCGCAGACCGCGGCGCAATTCTGCGATCCGTCGCGGCCCACGACCTTCATCATCGGTCCCGGCAACCATCGCCGCTTCGAAATCATGCTGCTGCCCGGCGAAGATCCGCGCGAGATGGAGACGGCGGCACAGGTCTGGCAGTTGCTGGCGCACTGGATCACGCCTGACGATGCCGTGTTGTGGCGTGCGGCAAGCTACCGGTTTCACGCGCTGGTCGCGCAGGAGTGGCGACGTGGCCGCATCTTCCTTGCCGGCGATGCCGCGCACCAGCAACCGCCCTTCATCGGTCAGGGCATGTGCCAGGGTATCCGCGATGTCGGCAACCTGATCTGGAAGCTCGACCGCGTTCTCAAGGGGCAATCCGGCGCGACGCTGCTCGACACCTATGGCGAGGAACGCAGCGAGCATGTCCGCCAGCTCACCTCGCGCATCAAGGCGATCGGCCATGTGATCTGCGAGCGCGATCCCGACGCCGCAGCAGCACGCGACGAGCGCATTCTTGCGGAGGGTGGCGGCCAACCCCGCACCATCACCCGTCAGGAAATCGTGCCGCCATTGCAGACGGGACTACTGGCATTTCCCCTCCACCCGGCACACGGCACGCTGTTCCCCCAGCCATGGATCAAGACTGCAGAAGGACAGCGCCGTCTCGATAGCGTTGCCGGCACCGGATGGCGGCTTGTGCTCGATATGCGCAACGAACTGGAGCCCGGTCCCGATCTGCAAGCGATCATGACTGGGCTGGACATCAGGCCAATTCGCATCGGCCCCGCTGCCGATGGCGTACTTACTGAAGAGGACGGCGTTCTCGCCGCCTGGTTCGACCGTCACGACTGCCGCGCCGCAATCGTGCGGCCCGACCACTACGTCTTCGGTGTCGCCAGCGACGTTAGCGCACTCGACGCGCTGCTCACCGATCTTGCGGAGCGGCTCCAATGATCACGCCGGCCGCACAGCGTCACCACACCAGCATTCCCCACGGACATGCAGCTTCCACAGCGAGGACATCACGATGAAATTGGCAAGTTTTCAGATCGGCGGAAAACCCACCTGGGGCGTGATCGAGGGCGATGACGCGCTCGATGTCGGCGCACTGCTTGGCGATCGTTTCCCCGACCTCAAATCCGTCATCGCGGCAGACGCATTGTCTGCCGTACGCGACGCCGCCGGCAAGGCCAAGCGCATCCCGACCGCCGACATCACCTGGTTGCCGGTGATTCCAAATCCGGACAAGATCCTCTGCATCGGCCTGAACTACGAAATGCACCGCAAGGAGACCGGCCGCGCCGAGGTCGACAATCCCACGGTGTTCGGCCGCTTTGCCAACAGCCAGACCGGACATCTGACCAATATCATCCGACCGAAAGTATCGACCCATCTCGACTTCGAAGGCGAAATCGCGATCATTATCGGCAAGCCTGGACGCCACATCACGCAGGCTGATGCGTGGAGCCACATTGCCGGCTATGCCTGCTACAACGAAGGCAGCGTGCGTGATTTCCAACGTCACACCCATCAGTTCACGCCCGGCAAGAATTTTCCGGAGACCGGCGGCTTCGGCCCCTGGATGATGACGCCGGACGAACTCGGCGATGTCGCGCCGCTGCGGCTGCAGACCCGCGTCAACGGCCAGGTCGTGCAGGACGCCACCATCGATCAGATGATCTTCGATATCCCGCGTCAGATTGAATACTGCTCGTCCTTTACCCGCCTTGAGCCGGGCGATGTGATCGCCACCGGCACGCCGGGCGGCGTCGGCGCCAAGCGCACGCCTCCGCTCTGGCTGAAGCCGGGCGATATCGTCGAAGTCGAGATCGACCGGCTCGGCGTGCTGCGTAACGGCGTGGCCGACGAAGCCTGATGCAAGTGGCAGCCCGCGCCGCCAGCGCCGCGGGCTGCTTCTCACGACAAAGACCCGCTCGTTCAAAAAGCGCGCCTCAACAAGCGATCAGAAATCGCAGGCCAACCATTTCAGGAGGAAGTCCATGCTCACATTGTCCCGTCGTATCTTGTTGACCGGCGCCATTCTTTGCCTCTCGCTGCCCGCCTATGCGCAATCATGGCCGCAAAAGCCGGTGACGATCGTGGTGCCGCAGGCGGCGGGCAACAGCCCGGATGTGCTGTGCCGCATCGTCGCCGAAAAACTCTCCCGCGCGCTCGGACAACAGTTCATCGTTGAGAACCGCCCGGGCGCCGCGAACCTCGTCGGCGCGCAGACCGTCGCGCGCGCCGCGCCCGACGGCTACACCTTCCTGTTCGCGACGTCGGCGGCGCTGGTCACCAATCCCTATACGTTCAAGAAACTGCCCTACGATCCCGTGAAGGATTTCGTGCCGGTGGCGATGGTAGCGCGAAGCAATCACGTCCTGCTCGTCAATCCCGACGTGAAAGCAAAGACGCTGGCGGAATTGATCGCGCTCGAAAAATCCACTCCCGGCTCCCTGAGCATGGCGGTCGACGGCGCGCGTAACATTTCCGGCCTGATCGCACAGACCATCAACAAACAGGCGGGCACCAGTTTCGTATTGGTCCCCTACAACACCATCACCAACGCGATCCAGGACAGCCTGACCGGACGCACCCAGGTGACAATCCAGTCCGCATCGGTGGCAGAGTCCTTCATCAAGGCCGGTACGCTGCGCGCGCTCGCTATCGCCGGCAACAAGCGCGTCGATTCACTGTCGGATGTGCCCGCGATTGCCGAGACGTTGAAGGGCGCGGATCTGCAAGGCTGGTTCATGATGATGGCCCCGACCGGGACACCTGCCGAGATCGTCGACAAGCTCAGTGCCGAGATTGCGCAGGCACTGAAATCGCCGGATGTACAGGAGCGTGCGCCCGTGCTCGGCTTCGACGTCGCCTCCGGTGACGTGGTGACGCCTGCGGGCGCGAAGCGCTTTTTCGACGCCGAGCTCGTGGCCACAGGCAAGACGATTCAGGAACTCGGCATTCAGCCTGAATAACCGCGGCCCCGCGCTTGGTGCCGAACAACGGCAACATCTCCACATGAAAACGCCCGCTGTGAAGCGGGCGCTTTGACATATTCAATCGGGAACGAGGCTTACGCCTCGTTGCCGCCTTCCTGACGCGACGCTTCGAACAGGAACCAGGTGCGGCGCTCGGTGTCGTCGATATAGTTTTCCAGCAGGCTGGCGCTGGCGACGTCCTTGGCGTCGTCGCAAATATCGTGGGCCTTGCGCATCGCCGCTGCCATCTTCTTGTTGTCGTTCATCAGCTCGCGCAGCATCTCCACCGGCGGCACATAGGCTTCGTCGTTGTCCTTGATGGTCTGCAGCTTGGCGACTTCGCCGATCGAACGCAGCGTGCGACCGCCGATCTTGCGCACGCGCTCCGCCAACGGGTCTGTCGTCGCAAAAATCTGGTCGGACTGCTCGTCAAGCATCAGGTGATAGTCGCGGAAATGGCGCCCGCTGAGATGCCAATGAAAGTTCTTGGTCTTCAGGTAGAGCGCGAAGGCGTCGGCGAGCAACCCGTTCAGCGCCTTGGCCACCTTCTCCACGGCGTCGGCTGAGAGGTCAGTCGGGGTATTCATTTCGGCGGCGATTTTCGATGTCTTGGTGCTCACGTTACTTACCTTCCCGTGTCGGATGATGTGATGGCTGGAGGGGATTGTCGTCAGGGCGGAAGATTTCAGGAAAAATCGGAGTGGTCTTGACGGAAAGCACTGCAAATTTCCGAAAACTGCGGTTCTTGAGGAAAGGCGGTTTCCCACGCGCCTGAAAACGCTCTAGACCGTCTCCAACGCATCACAAATATAGGGGTTCCCGCGACGGGAACAACAATCGGGCCGGGTAGACGATGGAAGATTGGATCGATTATTACGATTCCACGCATACGATTTATGCGAGCAAGCTGCATCGTGACGTGCATTTTGAGGTCATCGCCCGCGATATCATTGGCTACATCGCCTCTCAGGATGCCGTCGTGCTCGACTATGCCTGCGGCGAAGCACTCTCGGCCGCCAAAGTGGCCAATGCCTGCAGCAAGCTGATCCTGGCAGAGCCCGCGCCTGGCGTTCGCGGCCGGCTGGTCGCCCGCTTCGCGCCCAACACCAAAATTCGGGTCCGGTCGCTGGAAGAGTTGCGCAACATGACGGCGCAGTCGATCGACCTGGCTGTCATGAATTCGGTGGCTCAGTATATGAGCGGCCCCGAACTCGACGATGCCTTCGCAATCATCAAGCGGCTGCTGGCGCCTGGCGGCAAGCTGGTGGTCGGCGACATCCTGCAGCCCGATGTCGGCATGGCGACCGATGTCATGGCGCTGTTGAAGCTCGCCCGGGAACACGGCTTTCTCTGGGATGCTTTCGTCGGCCTCGTGCGCACGGCCCTCTCCGACTATCGCCAGTTGCGCACCAAGGTTGGCCTGCAGCGCTATAGCGAGGCGGAGATGCTGGCCAAGCTGACCGCGGCCGGTTTCCGCGCGTCGCGGGCGCCGGTCAATATCGGCCATAATTCGTCGCGCATGACCTTCGTCGCCCACCACGCATTCTGAGGCATCGGCTCGGGCAAACGGACGGTTAAGGTTAACAGACGGTTTACAAAACTTGAGGTGGATCGCCACGCCGTGATCGGTAACATTGTGCTCGGCCCGGTGGCGGAAATGTCTACGCGGGGGCGATGCATCGCTCTTTATCCTGGTTCAAGTCCAGGCTGGGCCTCCAACCTTTCAGACATTCACCAGTGCGTCGGCCACCCGTGGGTCGGCGCTGTCAGGCTTCGGTGAATTCCAGCACCGGCAGTTGCAGGCGCTCGGCATCGCGCTCGGCCGATGCGAGCACCGCATCCAGCAAACCCGGAAATCTGCTCTCAAGATCTTCGCGGCGCAGTTTCATCAACCTCGCCGTCCCAACCGCGCGCGTTTCCATCAGGCCGGACTCGCGCAGTTTCGCAAAATGATAGGCGAGATTGGACTTGCCACTGAGGCCGTAGAAATCGCCGCAGCGCAATTCACCGACCTCTTTCTCGCGTTTGGCCAGATTGTAGACGATCGCCAGCCGGATCGGATCGCTCAGGCAATCCATCACGCCAGGCAATTCGATCTGTTCGCGCGTGGGATGCGGAAGAATGCGGCTCATGACTCCTCAATAGTGATTCCGACCGGTTGCCGCAATGTTCAATATTTCTTGAACCATTTGACATTTTGCACCGCCGCATCAATAGTTCAACGAAGATTGAACTAAGGATTTGGCGATGAGCGTCTTCTGGCTGGCCGTGGCGGCATTTGCGATTGGAACCGAAGCATTTGTAATTGCTGGACTTCTTCCAATCATGGCAGCGGACCTGAATGTCACGTTGGCGGCCACGGGACAATTGGTCACCGTTTACGCCATCACCTATGCCATCGGCTCGCCGATCCTGGCCGTGCTGTTCAGCAATTTTGACCGTCGCACCGTCGTCTCGCTGGCGCTGGTCTGCTTCATCGTCGGAAACCTTTTGGCGGCCGTCGCGACCACATTCGGCATTCTCCTGCTATCGCGCATGCTGATGGCCGTCGGCGCCGGACTGTGCATGCCGACCGCCATGGCCGTCGCAATTGCGATCGCTGCACCGGAACGCCGTGGCCGCGCCGCGTCGCTGGTGATCTCCGGCCTGACGGTGGCGACGGTTCTGGGCGTGCCGCTCGGAACCTGGGTCGGCAGTCATTTTGGCTGGCGGTCGACGTTCGTGATGGTCGCCGCGCTCGGCGCCGTCGCATTGGCCGGGCTGCTGCTGGGATTGCCCCGCGGTTTGCCACGCACTGCTGCCACACTCGGTCAGAGGCTTGCCGTCGCGCGCCATCCCGAAGTGCTGAAAACCCTTGCTGTGACCTGCATGTGGGGCCTCGGAGGCTTTACCTCATTCACCTATCTGGCTGTGCCGCTGCACCGACTTGGCTTTGACGCCAACGGAATCAGTCTGGCACTGCTGGTCTTCGGCGTCGCCGCGGCCATCGGAAACACCCTGGGCGGCGCGATGTCCGACCGTATCGGGCCGCTCCGAACCTCGACGCTGGGCCTGATCGGCATGATGCTGTCACTGACGCTGCAATCGGTGGCCCTGATATTCGCGCCGCCCGCCACTGCGGGTGTGCTGTTTCTGGTCTTCATTTTTACCCAGGGCATTGCCGGCTGGATGTTCTATCCCGGACAGGTCGCGCATCTCGTGCGCGTCACGCCGGAAGCCTCGGTCATCGCGCTCTCGCTGAACGCCTCCGCCATGTATATCGGCTTTGCCGCCGGCAGCGCGTTGGGCGGCGTGGTGCTGTCGACCTTGAGCTCCAACCACCTCGGCTGGATCGGCGGCTGCGCCGAGGCGGCAGCCCTCGCGCTCGTCCTCGCCGGACACCTTCTGAAGCGCCCGAAACCGGCCCAAATTGCCGGTTGATGGCACCTTCAAAAGCCTTCCCCGCCCCGTTATAGTGGTCTAAAGACAGCCGCGCGCGAGGATCGGCCTATGGCTCCCTGAGGGGTCAATGGCTGGTTTGGCGCCCGGGCCCGAGGGACGCGCGTATGCGCGCCCTTTTTTTGTGCCGATTTGTCACCACCGCGAGTTTAAATGCCAAAACGCACCGACATATCCACCATCCTGATCATCGGCGCCGGTCCTATCGTGATCGGCCAGGCCTGCGAGTTCGACTATTCGGGCACACAAGCCGTCAAGACGCTCAAGGAAGAGGGCTACCGGATCGTTCTGGTCAATTCCAATCCGGCCACCATCATGACGGACCCGGAACTGGCGGACGCGACCTATATCGAGCCGATCACACCCGAGATCGTCGCCAAGATCATTGAGAAGGAGCGCGGTGACCGCTCCAAGGGTTTTGCGCTGCTGCCGACCATGGGCGGCCAGACCGCGCTGAACTGCGCGCTGTCGCTGCGCCAGCAGGGCACGCTGGAGAAGTTCGACGTCGAGATGATCGGCGCCACCGCAGAAGCCATCGACAAGGCGGAAGACCGCCAGCTGTTCCGCGAGGCGATGACGAAGATTGGCCTGGAGACGCCGAAGTCGCGGCTCGCCAACGCATCCGCGCTGAAGAAGCAGTATCGCGAGCAGCACCAGGCCGAAAAAGCCAAGCTGACGGGCGACGCGCTGGCCGAGCACGAGCGCCAGTGGGTGTTGCATGAAGGCGACCGCCGCAAGCGTTATCAGGAGCACGCTCTCGGCCAGGCGCTGATGGCGCTGTCTGAAATTGGTTTGCCCGCGATCATCCGCCCGTCCTTCACCATGGGCGGCACCGGCGGCGGCATTGCCTATAACCGCGAAGAATTCCTCGACATCATCGAGCGCGGCCTCGACGCGTCTCCGACCAACGAAGTGCTGATCGAAGAGTCAGTGCTCGGCTGGAAAGAGTACGAGATGGAAGTCGTCCGCGACAAGAAGGACAACTGCATCATCATCTGCTCGATCGAGAATCTCGATCCGATGGGCGTGCATACCGGTGACTCCATCACCGTCGCGCCGGCGCTGACGTTGACCGACAAGGAATACCAGATCATGCGCGACGCCTCGCTGGCGGTGCTGCGCGAGATCGGCGTCGAGACCGGCGGCTCCAACGTGCAGTTCGGCGTCAATCCTGCCGACGGCCGCATGGTCGTGATCGAAATGAATCCGCGCGTGTCGCGCTCGTCGGCGCTGGCCTCGAAGGCCACCGGCTTCCCGATCGCCAAGGTCGCGGCAAAGCTTGCCGTCGGCTACACACTCGATGAAATCGCCAACGACATCACCGGCGGCGCAACTCCTGCGTCATTCGAGCCGACCATCGACTATGTCGTCACCAAGATTCCCCGCTTCGCCTTCGAGAAATTCCCGGGCGCATCGCGCACGCTGACGACATCGATGAAGTCGGTCGGCGAAGTGATGGCCATCGGCCGTACATTCCAGGAGTCGCTGCAGAAGGCGCTGCGCGGACTTGAAACCGGCCTGACCGGTCTCGACGAAATCGAGATCGAGGATCTCGGCCGCGGCGACGACAAGAACGCGATCCGCGCTGCCCTGGGTACACCGACGCCGGACCGTCTGTTGCAAGTCGGCCAGGCCATGCGTCTGGGCTGGACCGATGAGGAGATTTTCAACTCCTGCAAGATCGATCCGTGGTTCCTCGCCGAGATGCGTGGCATCGTCGAAATGGAAGCCAAGGTGAAGGCCAATGGCCTGCCCGCCAACGCCTTCGGCATGCGGACGCTGAAGGCCATGGGCTTCTCCGACGCGCGCCTCGCCGTGCTCGCCGGCAAGACCGAGGCCGACGTCAAGGCACTGCGCCGCTCGCTCGATGTGCGCCCGGTGTTCAAGCGCATCGACACCTGCGCTGCCGAATTCGCCTCGCCGACCGCTTACATGTATTCGACCTATGAGTCGTCCTTCGCAGGCGCCTTCGCAGACGAGAGTCAGCCATCCGACAAGAACAAGGTCATCATTCTTGGCGGCGGCCCGAACCGTATCGGCCAAGGCATCGAGTTCGACTATTGCTGCTGTCACGCCTGCTTCGCGCTCGCCGACGCCGGCTACGAGACCATCATGGTCAACTGCAATCCGGAAACCGTGTCGACCGACTACGACACGGCGGATCGCCTGTATTTCGAGCCCCTGACTGCCGAAGACGTGCTCGAGATCATCGACACCGAACGTCAGAACGGCACGCTGCATGGCGTGATCGTGCAGTTCGGCGGCCAGACCCCGCTGAAGCTCGCGCGCGCGTTGGAAGCCGCCGACGTGCCGATCCTCGGTACCTCGCCGGATGCCATCGATCTTGCCGAAGATCGCGATCGCTTCAAGCGCATCCTCGACAAGCTCAAGCTGAAGCAGCCAAAGAACGGCATCGCCTATTCGGTCGAACAGGCCCGCCTCGTCGCAGCCGATCTCGGCCTGCCGCTGGTGGTGCGTCCGTCCTATGTGCTCGGCGGTCGCGCGATGCAGATCATTCGCGAGGAAAGCCAGCTCGGCGATTACCTGCTCGGCACGCTGCCAGAGCTGGTGCCCGGCGACGTCAAGGCGCGCTATCCGAACGACAAGACCGGCCAGATCAATACGGTGCTCGGCACCAATCCGCTGCTGTTCGATCGCTATCTGTCGGATGCCATCGAAGTCGACGTCGACTGCCTGTGCGATGGCAAGGATACCTTCATCGTCGGCATCATGGAGCATATCGAGGAAGCCGGCATTCACTCCGGCGACTCGGCCTGCTCGCTGCCGCCGCATTCGCTCGACGACGACATGATCGCCGAACTCGAACGCCAGACCCGCGACATGGCGCTCGGCCTCGACGTGGTCGGACTGATGAACGTGCAGTTCGCGGTCAAGGATCGCGACATCTACGTGCTTGAAGTCAATCCGCGCGCGTCGCGCACCGTGCCTTTCGTTGCCAAGGTGATGGGCATGCCGGTGGCCAAGATCGCCGCGCGTATCATGGCCGGCGAGAAGCTCGCCGACTTCAAACTCAAGAAGCGCAAGCTCGATCATGTCGGCGTCAAGGAATCGGTCTTCCCGTTCGCGCGCTTCCCCGGCGTCGATACGGTGCTCGGCCCGGAGATGCGCTCCACCGGCGAAGTGATGGGTATCGATCGCTCGTTCGAAATCGCCTTCGCCAAGAGCCAGCTCGGCGGCGGCACCCGCGTGCCGCGCAGTGGCACCGTGTTCGTGTCCGTGCGCGAAAGCGACAAGACGCGCATTCTCGATGCCGTGAAGCTGCTCTCGTCGAACGGCTTCAAGGTGCTTGCGACGTCGGGAACCCAGCGCTTCCTGGTCGACAACGGCGTCCCCGCCGAGAAGATCAACAAGGTGCTGGAAGGCCGGCCGCACATCGTCGATGCCATCACCAATGGCGAGATTCAGCTGGTTCTGAACACCACCGACGGGCCGCAGGCCCTGGCCGACAGCCGCTCACTGCGGCGGGCTGCCCTCTTGCATAAAGTACCGTATTACACCACTCTTTCGGGTGCCGTGGCGGCCGCGCAGGGCGTCCGGGCCTATCTGGGCGGGGACCTTGAGGTCCGCACATTGCAGAGTTACTTTTCCGAAGCCTGAATTCGGGCGGACTGCAGGTCCGACGAGATCAGCTGGGCAAGGCACGACCGGAACTCACCGGTCGCGTCTTGTTTTGTTTCGGCACTCGAAGCCGGCGTCTGAACTGGCTGCAAGCGCAGCCAAGCCGACATCTTGCAGAACGAAATGGTTTCATGCGCGCGCCGCCGCGTGCCGCATGATGTTAAAGGACGAAGAGAATGGTTGAGAAGGTCCCGATGACAGCAGGTGGCTACGCTGCGCTGGAGGTCGAGCTGAAGGAACGTCAGTCGGTGCACCGTCCGCGGATCATCGAGCAGATCGCTGAAGCGCGCTCCCATGGCGACCTCTCGGAAAATGCCGAGTATCACGCCGCCAAGGAAGAGCAGTCGCATAATGAAGGCCGCATCAGCGATATCGAAGACAAGCTCGCCCGCGCCGATATCATTGATATCTCGAAGCTGTCCGGCGACACCATCAAGTTCGGCGCGACCGTGACGCTGATCGATGAGGACACCGAGAAGAAGGCGGTCTGGCAGATCGTCGGCGAGCCCGAGGCTGATGCCAAGAAAGGTCGTATCTCGATTACCTCGCCACTGGCGCGTGCGCTGATCGGCAAGAGCAAGGGCGCATCGGTCGAAGTCGTCGCTCCCGGCGGGGCCAAGGCGTATGAGATCACAAAGGTCGAGTGGCGCTGATCGACAGCGCTCAACGCGAAACAAGAAAGCCGCGCATGATGCGCGGCTTTTTTTATTGTCCCCTGATTGCGGTATCCAGCCATCGCTACTCACGGAAACTTCTGGAATACTTCCACAGCTCACGTGTTTTCACACGAGAGTGACCAGCATTTTGCATTGCAGTAATGCTAGAAACGATGGTCATCACAGGGGGACTAATGACATGGACCAAGCCTTCGCTAAATTTCAGCCTGCTGCACTAAGCCTTTTCCGCTTCATCACCGGCCTGCTGCTGCTGCAGTATGGCATCGCCAAGATCTTCAAATTTCCGGTTCTGCCCTATTTCGCGAATATTCCGCCGTTGATCCAGGTCGCGGCATGGCTTGAGCTCGTCGGCGGTGCGCTGCTGCTGCTCGGCCTGTTCACGCGCCCGGTTGCGTTCATCCTCGCCGGTGAAATGGCTTTCGCTTACTTCCTCGGCCACATGTTTAAAGGCGCGGATCCAGTTTTCCTGCCGCTGCTGAACGGCGGCACCGCTGCCATCCTGTTCTGCTTCTCCTGCCTCTATCTTGCGACGTCAGGCGGAGGCCCGATCAGCCTCGACGCGATAATGCGCAAGAAGAGCTAAGCTCGACATCACGGCAATAAAAAAGGGCGCTCACCGCAAGGTGGGCGCCCTTCGCTTTTAGCAACGCGGTCTAGTCCGCGGTCTTCAATTCCAGCGGCACCGCGGCAGCGTATTTCGAGTTCTGCAAGACCAAGGACGTGCGGACGTTGCGGACATGCGGTGCAGCCGTGAGATGACCGACGAAATCCTGAAAAGTCGCCATATCAGGCGCCACACATTTCAGGATGAAGTCGATCTCGCCCGACAGCATCCAGCATTCCCGCACCAACGGCTCCTTGCGGACGAAATCCTCGAACGCCTTGAGATCGGCATCGGCCTGGCTCGACAGGTGGACCGAGGCGAACACCGTAACGTCGAAACCGAGCAATCGGGGATCCAGCAACCCGCGGTAGCCCTGGATGTACCCGGCCTCTTCCAGGGTCCGGACCCGGCGCAGGCAAGGCGGCGGCGAGATGCCAACGCGCTTGGCAAGTTCCACATTGGTGATTCGGCCGTCGGCCTGGATTTCGCTGAGAATTTTGAGGTCGATGTCGTCTAGGCTTTTCGGCACGCGGCGCGGATCCTGGCTGGTATTCAAAGAAACCGTTTGGACTCTCTTAGCGCAGGAGCCGCAACCTGCGCAATTTTATTGCGCGTGCATCGCAGAAATTAAGTGTCTCCGGGGGAAAAATTGCCGGGACGAATTGCAATTCTTGCATGGCTCGCCAGATATTCTAGACTAGCAGACAACAGTTTCGACGCCGCAGCGATGCGTTCGCCGGCACATTTCGCCTCAGCAATGACCAATTTCCCTTCAGAAAGGGACTCGACCATGGCCGCCCCCATCCATGCCAAAGTCGTCATCATCGGCTCAGGCCCGGCTGGCTACACTGCCGCTATCTACGCCGCACGCGCGATGCTCGAGCCCGTCCTGATCCAGGGGATCCAGCCCGGCGGCCAGCTCACCATCACCACGGATGTCGAAAACTATCCGGGCTTCGCCGACGTCATCCAGGGTCCCTGGCTGATGGAGCAGATGGAGAAACAGGCGCATCATGTCGGCACCAAGATCGTCACCGATCTGGTCAGTGACATGGATCTGAGCCAGCGTCCGTTCCGCCTGACCTGCGACAGCGGCGATGTCTATCTCGCCGAAACCGTGATCCTGGCCACCGGCGCGCAGGCGCGCTGGCTCGGCATCCCGTCGGAAGAGAAATTCCAGGGCGGCGGCGTATCCGCCTGCGCCACCTGCGACGGATTCTTCTATCGCAACAAGGAAGTGATCGTGGTCGGCGGCGGCAACACGGCCGTCGAGGAAGCTTTGTTCCTGACCAATTTCGCCTCGCAGGTCACCATCGTGCATCGCCGCGACCATTTCCGTGCCGAACGCATCCTGCAGGAGCGATTGTTCAAGCACCCGAAGATCAAGGTGGTCTGGGACTCGGCGCTCGACGAGATCTGCGGCACCGAAGGCCCGGCCAAGGTCACCCATGTTCGCCTGAAGAACGTCAAGACCGGCGCCATCACCCAGGTGCCAGCCGACGGCGTCTTCATTGCCATCGGCCACGCGCCCGCGACCGAACTCATCAAGGGCCAGATCAAGCTGAAGCCCTCGGGCTATGTCGAAGTGGCTCCGAATTCCACCGCAACCTCGATGCCCGGCGTCTTCGCCGCCGGCGACGTGGCGGACGAAACCTATCGGCAGGCGGTCACCGCCGCGGGCATGGGCTGCATGGCCGCCCTCGAAGCTGAGCGCTATCTCGCCGCGCATGCTCATGACCGCGCAGCGGCCGAATGATGATCAAACGAACCCGCGACGGATTTACAGATATGGACTGGGACAAGCTGAAGGTGTTTCACGCGGCAGCGGAAGCGGGGAGCTTCACGCATGCAGGCGAGCAACTGGGCCTGTCGCAATCGGCAGTCTCACGACAGGTGAGCGCGCTGGAGCAGGAGCTGGCGGTCTCGCTGTTCCATCGCCACGCCCGCGGCCTGATCCTTACCGAACAGGGCGACCTGCTGTTCCGCACCGCCCATGATGTGTTCATGCAGCTCCAGGCGGCCCGCGCGAAGCTGACCGACAGCCGCGAGCGGCCGAGCGGCGACCTCAAGGTGACCACAACCCCGGGCGTCGGCATCAACTGGCTGATCCCACGCCTTGGCGAGTTCACCGCGCTCTATCCGGAAATCCGCATTTCGCTGATCGTCACCGACGAGGAACTCGACCTGTCGATGCGCGAGGCCGATGTGGCCATCCGCACCCGCAAGCCGACCCAGCCGGACCTGATCCAGCGCAAGCTGTTCGCCATGGGATTCCACGCTTATTGCTCGCCGGAATATATCAAGCATTTCGGCACCCCGCGCACCCTCGACGAACTCGACGGGCACCGCATCATCATGCTCAGCGACGCCCAGGTGTCCCCGCACCTGCAAAATCGCAGCTGGCTGATCGATGCCGGGCGCAACGGCTCCGGCCCGCGCGAACCCTACTTCAAGGTCAACAACATTCTGGGCTTGATGCGCGCCTGCCAGCAGGGCTTGGGCATTGCAGCATTGCCGGACTACCTGGTCGAAGAAAACGATCGCCTGGTTCAGCTCTTCAGCGAGTCGGACTCGATTCAACTCGACACTTATTTTGTCTATCCCGAAGAGTTGAAGACGGTGGCCCGTGTGCAGGTGTTCCGCGACTTCATCGTCAGCAAGGCACAGCGCTGGCCGTCCTAACCCGCAATATTTCAGGGCAGATATGCCCACGCTTCCCAGCATGTCAGACATGCCAAGTGATGCGTTGCTGCATGCCACCTTCAGGGATCATACTTCTCAGACGCTGAGATTTTGCGCTGCGCATTTGTCCCCCTCCTCCAGTGGCGCGAAGTCTCAGTAATCCCTCTTGGAAGGTGATTGTGTCGGCCTCTCGAGGCCAATACCTCAGAGCCGGACTCGTTTGAGTCCGGCTTTTTTTGCGCCCGCGAATTGTCAGTCCAGCTTCACTTTCGCCAACCGGAGAGCATTCCCGATCACGCTCACCGAGGACAGCGCCATCGCGGCAGCACCGATCATCGGCGACAGCAGAATACCGAAAATCGGATACAGCACCCCGGCCGCGACCGGCACGCCCGCCGCATTGTAGATGAACGCAAATGTCAGATTCTGCCGGATATTGCTCATCACAGCCTTTGATAGTTCGCGCGCACGCACCAGCCCCATCAGATCGCCGGTCAGCAAGGTCACGCCGGCACTCTCGATCGCGACATCGGTCCCCGTGCCCATGGCGATACCGACATCCGCAGCAGCCAGCGCAGGTGCATCGTTGACGCCGTCGCCAACCATGGCGACCCGGCGGCCTTCGCCGCGCAAACGCGTGACCACGTCACTCTTGCGCTCTGGCAACACACCCGCCTCGACCTCATCGATACCCAGTGTCTTTGCCACGGCCTTTGCCGTCGTCGCATTGTCGCCGGTGAGCATGACGATCCGCAGGCCGTCGGCACGCAGCTTCTTCAACGCATCCTGCGCCGATGGCTTCACCGGATCGGCAATCGCCATTACGCCGGCAACGCTACCATCGATGGCAACGAAGATAGCAGTCGCACCGTTCTGCCGCGCCAGTTCGGCGACGCCGTCGGAGCGCGTCGTATCCACTTTCAATTCGTCCATCAGCATCGCATTGCCGAGCGCAACGCGCTTGCCATTGACCACACCCGACGCGCCTTTGCCGGATGGCGAGGCGAAGTCACTGGCATCGCTCAGCGCCACATTGCGTTGCTTTGCTTCATTGACGATGGCCTGCGCCAGCGGATGCTCGCTGGACCGTTCGATACTCGCAGCAAGTTGCAGAATGTTGCTTTCGTTGAAACCTTCCGCCGGCGAGATGCTCACCAGTTTCGGCTTGCCTTCCGTCAGCGTACCGGTCTTGTCGATCACAATGGTGTCGATGCTCTCCAGGCGCTCCAGCGCCTGGGCGTCACGCACCAGAATGCCGGCATGGGCGCCGCGACCGACGCCGACCATGATCGACATGGGCGTTGCGAGACCGAGTGCACAGGGGCACGCGATGATCAGCACGGTGACCGCAGCAACAAGCGCAAACGAGAACCGCGGCTCCGGCCCGAAGGTCGCCCAGGCGATGAATGCAATCACCGCTGCGGCCAGCACGGCCGGCACGAACCAGCCGGCGACACGATCCGCGAGACGCTGGATTGGCGCACGCGAGCGCTGTGCCTTGGCGACCATGTCGACAATGCGCGACAACATCGTATCGCGGCCGATCTTGTCGGCCCGCAGCACGAGGCCGCCGCTCTGATTGACGGTGCCACCGATGACGCGCGCGCCTTCGGCCTTGCTCACGGGCATGGACTCGCCGGTCACCATGGATTCATCCACCGATGAACGTCCCTCGGTAACGACGCCGTCGACGGGAATTTTCTCGCCCGGCCTCACCCGCAGCAAATCGCCGATGGCAATGGCGTCGAGGGCGACGTCCTCATCACCGTCCTTGCCAATGCGCCGCGCGGTCTTCGGCGCAAGCCCGAGCAGCGCGCGGATCGCACCTGACGTCTGATTGCGCGCGCGCAGTTCGAGCACCTGACCGAGCAAAACGAGCACGGTGATGACAGCAGCGGCTTCGAAATAGACCGCCACTGCACCGTGATGGTCACGGAACGCGTCGGGAAACAAACCAGGCGCGAAGGTGGCCACAACGCTGTAGACCCACGCCACGCCGGTACCCATGGCGATCAGCGTGAACATGTTGAGATTGCGCGTCACCACCGAGCGCCAGCCGCGTTCGAAGAACGGCGCGCCGGCCCACAGCACCACGGGCGTCGCCAGCACGAACGAGATCCAGTTCGACATTGTCGGCGACACCAGCTGCATCAGGCCGAGATGTGATCCCATCTCCAGCACGAAGACCGGCAGGGTCAGCGCCAGCGCGATCCAGAAGCGCCGGGTCATGTCGATCAGTTCAGGATCTGGCTTGTCGTCGAGCGAGACCTGCTCCGGCTCCAGCGCCATGCCGCAGATCGGACAGCTCCCGGGTCCTTCCTGACGGATCTCCGGGTGCATCGGACAGGTATAGATGGTGCCGGCCGGCGCTGGCGGGGCGGGCTCCTTCGGCTTCAGGAAGCTTTCGGGATCGGCGTTGAAGCGCTCGCGGCATCGGGCACCACAGAAGAAGTATTCATGCCCCTGATAGATCAGGCGGTTCTTGGCGGTCGCGGGATCAACGGTCATGCCGCAGACCGGATCGAGCACTTTGGCCGACGCAGCCTCGTGATGGTGACCATGCGAACAGCATGCGCCATGCGTGTGACCGGCATGGGCATCATGCCCCGTATGCGTGTGAGTTGTCTCTGCCACCGTGACCTCGCCTCTTGAAACCTATACCCTATGGGGGTATATGAACCTCATGCGCAGCGAGATCAAGACGTCCTGTTTAAAACGCCTCAAACGGATCGAGGGCCAGGTCCGCGGCCTTGCCGGCATGGTCGAGGCCGACCGCTATTGCATCGACGTGGTTACGCAGATCGCCGCGGCCCGCGCAGCCTTGCGGCGAGTCGAAGAGGAGATCCTGCGAGATCATGTTGCGCATTGCGTGGAGCACGCGATCTCGTCAGGCGACAAGGCCGATCAGCGTCGCAAGATCGCGGAGTTGATGGACGTGGTCAGCCGCGTCGACCGGTGACGGCTCACATCAACGATACGTCAGGCCGTTCGCGACAGGGTTGATCGTTGGTTATCATTTTTGCGCGGCAAAAGTGCAGCACGCAGCAGAGCTGCCGCATGGGTAGATAGGAATGCGCGAAAAGATACCAGTTTGCATTTCCGTAAGCATGCTGAGCGATAAAGCGGGGATGCGGTATGCTCATCCGCCAGGCGGTATTTACGTCTCCTTACGCAATTCCCCCTAGCTTCGCCCGCAATCGCGGCATTCCCGCCGTTGCGGTATCGGTTCATGTTGAAGGTCTATAATTGCATCGCGACGGCCCACGATCTGAAACTCGTGGTGCTCGCAGCCCTCATCTGCGCGCTTGCATCCTTCGCTGCGGTCAACCTGTTGCGCCACGCTCGCGGATCGGGCGGCCAGATGCGCGGCATATGGTTGATGGTGTCAGCGATCTCCATCGGCTTCGGAATCTGGGCAACGCATTTCGTTGCGATGCTGGCTTTCTCGCCAGGAATTCCAAGCGGCTACAATATCATTCTGACCCTCCTGTCGCTGGTCGCGGCAATCCTGCTGACCGGCGCCGGACTCGCGGTATCATTGCTGCCGAACTGGCGGCACGGGCCATGGCTTGGTGGCGCCATCGTCGCCGGCGGCATCGCCGCGATGCACTACACCGGAATGGCAGCACTCGAAATCCCCGGGGTTATCCTGTGGGATCCGGTGCTCGTCATCGTATCAATCTTGCTTGGTGCGCTGATTGGCGCAGCGGCTCTTCCCGTGGCTCTCTATGGCACCGAGGAGAAATGGAAAATCAGCGGCGCCGTGCTGTTGACGCTGGCGATCTGCAGCCACCATTTCACCGCGATGGGCGCGGTCTCGATCATCCCCGACCCCACCGTAGAAGTTTCCCAACTGGCCGTGCCGGCCGGATGGCTCGCAACCGGTGTCGCGCTCGCAAGCTTTGCCATCATCGGAATGGCGCTGGCCGGCATCATACTCGATATCCGTGACCGCCGACGCTCGGAGCTTGAGGCCGACCGTATGCTCGGC
Organism: Tardiphaga sp. 709; assembly: GCF_032401055.1. NCBI lineage: Bacteria > Pseudomonadati > Pseudomonadota > Alphaproteobacteria > Hyphomicrobiales > Nitrobacteraceae > Tardiphaga > Tardiphaga sp. 709. Next base: position 2,672,562 of record NZ_CP135529.1, read on the forward strand.
CTTGCCAATGCCGCGGTCGAGGGCCTGCTGGTCTGTGACGGCAGCGAAGTCGTCACCGTCAATACCAGCTTCGCCACTCTCGCAGGCTCATCCGCTACGAAGTTTGTCGGCACCAGGCTGGAAAGCTGTTTTCCGGAAGACATCTCGCGCAAGAAATTGCTCACTTACCCGAACCAGCCGATCGAAGCCAGCTTGCGCCATCGCGATGGCTCGGTGATTCCCGTCGAGGTGATCCTGCGACCGATCGATTTCGCCGGACGGCCACATCAGGTGATCGCCGTTCGCGACCTGCGGGCGCGCAAGAAAGCAGAACAGCACATCCGCTATCTCGCCCAACACGACGCACTGACATCGCTGCCCAACCGCGGCCATTTCAACGAACGGATCGATCAGGAAATCACGGCACTGACAGACGGCAAGAAGCTCGCCGTGCTCTACCTCGATCTCGACCGCTTCAAGGAAGTCAACGACCTGTTCGGCCATGCCGCCGGCGACAAGGTGCTGCAGACCGCAGCGTCACGTATCACGGCAATGCTCAGAAAAGGGCAGATGATGGCCCGCCTCGGCGGCGATGAATTCGCCATTCTGTTGCCGGGTCTGGCAAATGCCGACGCAGCAGGACGCCTCGCCGAGGAAATCCTCCAAACGCTGCGCGCGAAGGACGACGGCATCTCGAGCAGCATCGGCATCGCAGTTTGTCCCGACGATGCCACGGATCCGGAGACGCTTCTCAACCATGCGGACACTGCGCTTTATCGGGCCAAGACTGAGGGCCGCGCCACCTATCGCTTCTTCGAGGCCGAAATGGGCGAAGCGGTTCGCGACCGGCGAATGCTCGAGCACGATTTGCGTCACGCCATCGCCGGCAATCAGATGAAGCTGGCTTATCAGCCGCAAGAAGACATTCAGAACGGAACGGTCATCGGCTTCGAGGCGCTGCTGCGTTGGGCACATCCAGTACGCGGCAACGTGCCGCCCGATATCTTCATTCCCGTTGCCGAGGAAGCCGGCGCGATTCTCGACATTGGCGAATGGGTGCTGCGCACCGCCTGCCAGGAAGCCGCGAGCTGGAAGCAGCCACTCACTATCGCCGTCAACGTATCCGCAGTGCAGATCTATCACGACAATTTCGTCGCGATCGTCCATGAGATCCTGCTGGAAACGGGCTTACCCGCGCACCGGCTCGAACTGGAGATCACGGAAACCGCCCTGATCCGCGATTTCGATCGCGCGCTCTCCACCCTGCGCAGGATCAAGGCGCTTGGCGTTCACATCGCGATGGATGATTTCGGCACCGGCTATTCGTCACTGTCGAACTTGCGTGCCTTTCCATTCGACAAGATCAAGATCGACGGCTCGTTCATCAAATCGGTCAACACCAACAGCCAGGCAGCGGCGATCGTGCGGGCGGTGCTCGGTCTCGGTCGCGGATTGGGACTTCCCGTGCTAGCCGAAGGCGTTGAGACCGAAGCGGAGCTTCAGTTCTTGCGCGATGAGAGTTGCGACGAAGTCCAAGGCTATCTGCTCGGACGGCCCGCCCATATCGAGCATTTCCTGGACATCACCCAGGGCAAGACAACGAGGACAGCCACAGCGGCGATCGTTGAAGACTTAGCTGCCACGGCATAGCCGCAAACGACAAAAAACGCGCGAAGGTCTCGCGCGCTTTTTTCTGGGGTCAAAAGAGCAGAACGGCTATCAGGCCGCCTGCTTGTGCATCGCGCCGGTCGCCGATCCGTTGCCGCGAATAGCCTTGATCGAACGTTCGATCGCCGCCCACAGCTTCCCGATCTCGCTGGCTGCGCGACCTTCTGCCTGATATTCGCGGGCGCCTTCGCCGTTGCCAAGCGCGAGCAGGAGATCTGCACGGTTGGTGATCTGACCGGACCACACCGGAGCCTTGAACTTGGCGAGTGCTTCGCGGGCGATCGTCACGATACGGCTTTCGGAATCGTCACGGCGTGCGGGCGCACCATTGATGACCACCGCATAGGGCTTGCGGGCCGAACGGCAGCTTTGGATCGTGCTCTGCACAGCGTCGACGTCGAACACGCCGGGACGCGCAGGAATGATCACCATGGTTGCGTTCTTGATGGCATCGTCGACCACAGCCGATGTATTCGGCGGCGTGTCGATGAACACCCATTCAAAACCGTCACGCTTCGCGGCGGCAACCATTTCGGTCACGCTGCGATTTGCGATCTTCAGCGGCGGTTCATTTGTTCCCCGCAGCTTGTGCCACAGCGTCAACGAACCCTGCGGATCCGCGTCGATGAGCAAGCAAGGCTTCGTTGATTTATGAACTTGAGCAGCAAGATGTGCAGCCAGGGTACTCTTCCCCGAGCCGCCTTTACGCGATGCGAAAACTATGACGTTCATATGTTGGCCTCCAGATTGACCCCAGGAGGCGAAAATGAATCAGTCTGCTGATTCGTTAAAGTCATATTTACGCGTAATTCAAGGATATGTGCCTGATTTGTTTGGAATGTTGGTTTTTGAGTCACACAGTGCGGCGCAACAGGCCCGAAATGAGTCAGGTGTAGTACGCTTGTCGCCACTTTGTCGCACTCTGCTATCAAGTCAGACGCTCAAATCTTGCTATCAGCGCCGTTGGAACGCGTTGAGTCCGGGCCTTCGATAGCAATGCCCTTCGCGCGCTGACGTTCGATCCACTTCCGCTCAAGCCAACCGAGAAACTGCGCCACCGGTTTTTCCAGTGGCGGAATATCCTGTGCGATGAGGATGAGTCCGAGCGGCAACATCCAGAGGCCCAGCACGGGAAGAATGCTGAAAATGCCCCCGATAATGAGCAAAATGCCAAGCGGAAATCGAACGAGCTTCGACGAGGGCTTGCGCAACCAGCCTACAAATCTGGCGGGGCCGGGCGGAAGTTTGGTTTCGAACCATGCAAGGTGCCGATTGAGTTCGGCCTTGTAGTCGATATTGGCTTTACTGCTCAAAATGACGCTCCTCATCGTCCGGAGATGTTGCTTCGTGGCGTGATACCAACGTGTCAGTTTGTCACGGGTTCATTTTTTTGCCACGATCGACGGCATCACGGTGCAGCGACTCGGCGAGATCACGCCGTTCTGCACGTTGACTAAACGTTCACGTGAAAGCGAAGCCTGATCAGCTCGGACGCGTCGGTTTTTTCGTCCTTCGCGACTTGCCCGCGGGTCTGCGCGCGCTGGCCGGGGTTGCCCGGAAGAATTGCGCGCAGCCCGGGCTCAATTGCGCCCGCTTCTGGATCATGCACGCCGTCACGCGGTCGACATCCGGAATGGCTGCACTACAGAGCCGAAAGGCATCGCCGGTGCAAAGCTGTTGCTGATCCTCGGTATAGGCTTGTGACGGCGTCGCCGAGAACGACGCGCCGATCATGAGTGACATGGCAAGCGACCCGCTCAAAATCCCTGGACGTACCGGCATAGTCTCCCCCTGGTTGCACGTTATCGTGGGAGTGTCGGAGACGATTGCCAGCTTGGCAAGGCGAACGTGACGGGGATCGGACTTGCCTTCGCGCCGGCCCTGTAGTTTCTCCCGAACATCGCGGCGCCGTTGCCCCGTCGCGACCTCGTGCGAGAGACGGTCCAGGATGAACAGTGAGACAAAAGCGACACTCCGAACCTGTGCGGGCGGTTCACGATCATGAACTGGACCCGTATTGGCATTGTCGGATTCGTGGGATTGTGCGGCTGGGCGGCATGGCCCAAAGGGAATGACGCGACGCCGCCGCGCCCGCTTCTGATCAGGGCAGCATTGAAACAGGTCGATGATCCCGTCATCATCCTCGGCGACAGCATCGTCAAACGCGCAACCTTCCCCCGTGCCGTCTGCGGTCGGCCCATCGTCAATGCCGGAATCGACGGGTCGACGACATCGAGCGGTCTCGATGCCATGCTGACAAAAGCACTTGGCGGGAAGCAGGCCGCCATGGTCGTCGTCTCCCTCGGACTCAACGATGCTGCGGTCCCTGTGAACGCGGACTCATACAGGACCAACTATCTCGCTTTGCTCGCGGCGCTGAAATCCACGGCTCCACGAATGGCCATCGCGACCGTGACGCCTGCTGAAGCTGGCAAATCCGATAACGCGCGCATCAACGACCGGGCGATCGACAACTACAACGCGTTGCTGCCAACCATCGCCGGCGATGCTGGCGCGAGCCTTGTCACCATCCCGTCCATGCCGGCGAAATACACAACCGACGGCGTTCATCTGAATGATGCCGGCTATGCGATCTGGACCAAGGCGGTGCTCGGCGGGGTCAGCGAGGTCCTCTGCAAAGGCAAGTAACAGCGAAAGCGATCAACGCAGGAAACCGCATCAGGCCTCGTTGACGCCAACGCCGCGCTCGTCAAGGAGCTGCTGCCCTTTCAACGTGATCGCAAATTTCGGCGCCGCTGCCGGCTTGGCTTGATCGATCACCTCGACAAGCCCTTGGGCAATCAGCCCGTCAAGCACGGCACGTTTTTCGGCATTGAGATCGAGCCCGGAGGCACGCGCGATGTCGCACATCATCGCAATAGCGGTATTGCTGATATCAGCGTCGATCATGATTGCCTCCCGGTCGTTGGGAAGCCAACGGAACGATGGCAATCGAGTTCCACGACCGGCCTAGCGGAAGCACGCGGGCATTTGGGACGTCGAGTTGCCCGAAGGCGGGCTGTTTGTGCGGAAACCTTACAGCCCCGAGCAGATCGTGGGCACGCTGAATGATCTGACCGGCGCGCCGGCGTTACCGGCCCGACCCACGCGGTCAGACATTGCCGCAGCCCAAAGCAACGGCCACGTTCGAATCGGCTAAATGATTGATTTGTATGGTACAGTTGGGTGGTCTCGAACCACCGACCTCCTGCTCCACAAACAGGCGCTCTAACCAACTGAGCTACAACTGCATCCTGACCGGCCCCAAAATCAGGGGGTCCCGAACAGGCGGGAAACTAGGTGCAACGCATCACTTTGGCAAGGCCGCGATGATGATTTTTGGCGCAAACAAAAGCCCGGGCTTGCGGCCCGGGCTTTCGATTATTTGGCGGTGCGATCGGCTCAGGCGGCCGGCTGGAACAGCTTCGAAGCGCCGGTCTTGATCGGTTCGGCGGTCTCGGAGGCGATCTTCTGGCCGAGTTCGGCCAGCTGTTTGGTCTGACCGGTGAAGGTTTCAACCTGGCTGCGCGCAAAAGCGGTCCACAGCTCCATCGCCTGCGACGGCGACTTCACGCCGATCAGCGACTGGGCGAAGTCGAAGCCCGCATTGGTGTTGGTCTTGGCAATGTCGAGCAGCTTGGCCGAATATTCGGCAGCGCCCTTGGTGGCCGTGCCGAACACAGCTTCAACCGTGCTGTTATGGGTCTCGGCAGCGTCCTTGAACTTGGCATAACCCTCGCGCGCCTGCGAGACGCCCTTTTCGGCGAACGCGCGGACCTGCTCCGGCACCTGGAACGGGATAACGGAAGATGAGAACGGATCGGTCGATTCGGCCATAGCGTGCATCCTTCGTGGTGGGGGTGAAATCAATAAACCCGTGGAGGCTGCGGAAGGCACCGGTGCCTTTCATCAGCTGGCGGGAAACAGAGCGGCATCGCCATCAGCGATGCGTCATTGTGGTTACCGCAATATCATGTCGGAATTGTGCGACGCAACAGAATATTGCACCGCAGAATCGCATGAGACCCGGATCGAATGCGCGCCCACGTCATGGAACTCGCCAAATATCAACCATTGATTGCAGAACGGAGAGCGCAGAGGTCGGTCAGCTCTTGGGCTTGGCGGCGTCCATGGCAGCGCGGCTCATGATCTGGCCCATTTCGCTGGCCTGCTCTGCCAGCGACTTCATCTGCGATTGCACGTATTCGCTGTGGAGCCGCATGACGTCGCCCAGATCCTTGGCGTGCAGCAGCTGCTGGGCATAATCCAGCGACGCGGCGACGTTCTTCTCGGCATAAGCGATCGCCTTGGTGCTGACATCCTTGGCGCCGGCGCGCACGGTCTCACCGCGGTTTTCGATCGACGACGCCGTGCTCTGGGCGCTGGCCAGAAACTTCTCGAATGCCTGCTTGGCCTGGTCAAAGCTGGCTTCGGCCATTGCGCGCATTTCCTTCGGAATTTCGAATTGGTCGGTCATGTCCCGCTCCATTTTGCATTGACGAAGCCATCCACGGCACCGTCTCCCGTGTCGCCCACTGCAATCTAGCCGAGCTTGGCATCGCCGATGTGACGCGGCGTCCCGTCCTCGTCCGATCCCATCGTGGACCTTTGTTTTTGTTTTGCAACTGCCAACGCATGGCCCAGCCCCTCCGTTCGGCAGAATGCCGAACCCTCGGAGCGGATTAACGTTATTGCTGCTTTGGCCTGCTGGAATGGGCGGGGGACGTGGACCTGCGCGTCTGCGCGGGCGATACTAACGAATTATTAAGGATGCCATCGTTTGGCCCGCAATCTGTGACGCGGATACCGGACGGACGCCCAACGAGTCAGTCATGAAGTGCCGATGAACAATGCGGATTTTCAGTTGCGGGGCGTTGGCGATGCACGGCTGGCCGTACACGCCACCAGCAACCAGCCGGTTTGGCTGTGGTCGCGCGACGGCACCCGTGTGCTGTGGGCCAATCCGGTCGGCACGCGACTATTCGGCGCCCGTAATGCAGCGGACCTGTTTGCCAGGACTTTCGGACCCGCCGATACCCATCGCCGCCAGATAGCCCAGCTCAGCTCACGGCTGCCGGCCAGTGGCGCGATGCGGCTGGAGCGCCTGCGCGGCTTCGGCGCCCCGCTGGGCAGTCTGATGACCTGCGCCTGCTCGCAGCTTGAATTTCCCGATGGCGGCAGCGGCATTCTCGTTGTCGCAGCGGAGCCGCTCGGTGGCCGCGGCATGCCGCTGGTCGAACGGCTGCAAAATCTCGTCGAGGGAATCGACACTCCGATCGCCGCCTTTGCACGCGACGGCCTGTTCGTCGGCGCCAACGAAATGGCTCGGGCGCTGCTCGGCTTTCGCAATCTCTCGGATGCCGGCCTCGATCATGCGCGCGACGGCGCGCTGAAGGACGGCCGTATTGAAACGCCTATCGGTTTTGGCCGCATGGTACTGCAGCGCGTGGGCAGTGGCGCCGATGTCGGACTGGTGGCGCTGATTGCGCCGGGCGCTGTGCATCCGGCACCGAGCGAAGAAGAACTTGAGGCTCCAGCAGAACCGGAGGCCAGCGTTGAACCGCAGAGCGCCCTTGCGGAGCCGAGCGATCTGTTTGTCGAATTCGATCAGGCCCCCGGGGCAAAAGACTCGAGCGAAAACGCCATCGACATCGACGCTCCGATCGAGCCGGAAAACACCGAGATCGATCGCGACGTACATCTCGAAGAGGTGATCGCCGAAACCATCGCACATGCCGACGCACCGACTGGGACTGATGCGCAATCGCCCACCGTCGAAGCCGTTGCCGACCAACCTGCGTCCGTTGCGCTGCCAGAAATCGAACCGCGCACGACACCGCTCCGTTTCGTATGGCAGATCGACGCGGAGAAGCGTTTCACACTGAACTCTGACGAGTTCATCCACCTGATCGGCCCACGCACAGCGGCAAGCTTTGGCCACAAGTGGAACGATCTGACAGCCGAATTCAACCTCGATCCCGATAGCCACGTCGTCAAGGCGATGGCCACGCAGCAGACGTGGAGTGGCATCACGCTGCTCTGGCCGGTGGATGGCGGTGGCCGCCTGCCTGTCGAACTCTCTGGCCTGCCGCTGTTCGATCGCGAGCGCAATTTCACCGGCTATCGCGGTTTCGGTGTTTGCCGCGACCTCGATGGAATGACGCGGCTCGCCGAGCAGCGTCGACATGATCACATCGGCGATCCACCGCCCCGACCATTATCCGCCGATGTCGCGCAGGCCGGCCCTGTCGGCGACAGTCTCGATGAACCAATTGCCCTCACCACCAACCCGATACCAGAACAGACACCACCGCCAACCACACCGGACAGCACCGTGCAACCACCCGAGAACGTCGTGCCATTTCGACCAGGCGATCCCAGATCGCCGGCACTGACGCCTGTCGAGAACAGCGCCTTCAACGAGCTTGCGCGGCAATTGTCGGCACGGCTTGAGTCGGAAACGGGACTGATCACAAGCACGAACACACCCGAAGCGGACAGCGAGACGGACGATGCACCGACGGCTGTCCAGACCTTGTCTCAGCCAACTGAGGCGGCGTCACAGGCTGCCTGGCTGACAACGCCACCGGCTGCACCACGCGGCGAGATGATGCGCGACAAGGTGCTGCTCGACCTGATGCCGGTCGGCGTCCTGATCTATCGCCTCGATCGCCTGCTGTTCGCCAATCCTGCCTTCCTCGCCCGGATGAACTATCCGAGCCTGAACGCACTGGAAGAAGCGGGTGGCCTCGATGCGCTTTATGTCGGAGCTGATGTCTCTTCTGCGGCCAGTACCTCGGATGGCGGCACCGCCGTCACGATTTCAGGCGGCGACCAGTCCGGCAACGCAGTGCCCGCCGAAGCGCGCCTGTACACGATTTCATGGGACAACGAACTGGCGCATGCGCTGATTTTCTCTCCGCCCAAGGCAGAGCCTGTCGCCGCCCCTGTTACGATCGCTGCGCCCGTTGCGGACGCGCCATTGCCCGCTGGCCATATCGATGCCGAAGATCTGGCCACGATCCTCGATACCACGGCCGAAGGCGTCATCATGTTCGACGCCGAAGGCAACATCAATTCCTGCAATCGGAGCGCCGAGGCGCTGTTCGGCTATAGCGGCGAATTACTGACGCAGCGGAATGTGACCGACCTCTTCGCAGCAGAAAGCCGCCGCGTGGTGCAGGACTATCTCGCAAGCGTCAAGGAATCCGGCGTGGCCAGCCTGGTGGATCATGGCCGTGAGGCCCTGGGCCAGGTGCGCGCCGGCGGCCTCGTGTCGCTGTCGATGACCATCGGCCGCACGCGCACGGATGGACCGAACTTCTTTGCCGTATTCCGCGACCTGACGCAGACCAAGAAGACTGAAACCGAACTGTTGAACGCACGCCGTCAGGCCGATCGTGCGGCAACGGCCAAGGCCGATGTGCTGGCGCGGATCAGCCATGAGGTCCGCACGCCGCTGAATGCCATCATCGGCTTCGCGGAAGTGATGGTCGACCAGCGCTTCGGCCCGCTCGGCAACGAGCGCTATGTCGAATACATGAAAGACATTCGCGCCTCGGGTGAACGCGTCATCGCGATCGTCAACGATCTGCTCGATCTGTCACGCATCGAGACCGGCAAGATCGATCTCGCTTTCACCACGCAAAACCTCAACGAGATGGTGGAGCAATGCGTTGCGGTGATGCAGCCGCAGGCCAATCGCGGCCGCATCATCATCCGTACCTCGCTGGCGCATCTGCTTCCCACGGTCGTTGCCGACGCCCGCGCGCTACGACAGATCACGCTGAATCTGATCGGCAACTCAATCCATCTCGCCAATGCCGGCGGTCAGGTGATCGTCTCCACCGCATTGTCGGACTTCGGTGAGATCGTGCTGCGCGTCCGCGACACCGGTCACGGCCTTAACGACAACGAACTCGCCGCCGCGATGGAACCGTTCCGTAGCTCGACGCCGGCTGACTCTTCAGAGAGTTCTGGCGTCAGCCTGTCTCTGACCAAGGCGCTGGTCGAAGCCAACAACGCGCGCTTCCAGATCAAGACCGCTCCGAGCTCGGGCACGCTGATCGAGGTGGCATTTTCGAATGCGGCGGTGAAGGCCTGAGCGGCCTTCACCGAGTTAGCGACTGAGCGCCATCGCCGCGGCGGAACGGCGCGGCTTGCGATAGCCGATCAGCAGCGGACCGAATGAGACGGCGAAGCCGATAAAGGCTGCGACCCACGTCAATGCTGCAACATGGAGCAGCGGCAGACTGTAAGCCGGCTCGATCACGGCGCCGATCCGCGCCAGTGCCGCCACGATGACGGCAGCATAGATCATCAGCGTGATGCGTGAGGCATGCAGTGCCTGACCGGTATGGCCCAGTGTTGCCCGGCTCATGACAGCCAGCGTCATCACGCCAGCCGCGCCTGCCATCCATGCATGCAAGCCGGCGCTAGCCGCGACCCATCCTGCTGCCGCTGCGGCATTCAGCAGGAAGCCCAGCGGCACGAAAGCGTAACCAATATGCAAGATCAGCAGCAGGCCCTCGCGCGACGTACGATCGCCGGCCCAGCGCGCAAGACGCATGATGTGCAGCAAGCCGACCAGCGCGAGAACTGCCCCCGTTAGCTCGCCAAAGGGCCGCGCGATCCACGGCAACAGCGCGGCGGCGCTGACGGCAATGACAACCATATCGAAACGCGCGAACGGCACTGGCAGCCGACCGGGATTCTCGCGCACCAGCCAGTTGCGGGTGAAGCTCGGAATGATCCGGCCGCCGATCAGCGAGATCAGCAACACCACGACCGCGACGCCGATCCGGATGCTGATGTCTGCGACGCCAGCAAGATGAGCTTCAACATGAAAGGCGATGTTGCCGACCAGCAGGAAGGCGACGATGCCGACCACTGGCAGATTGCGCCAGTTGCGGCCCGCCGCGATCTCGCGGGTTGCAGCGGCAGCGACCAGCGTCAGGAAACTCACATCGACCAGCATCGCCGTGAGCCAGCCGGTATAGGCCGAAAACATCAGGCAAATCCGTCCGGCGATCCAGAGGACGACCAGCCCGAGCAACGGCAAGCCGCGGATCGGCAGTCGACCGGTCCAGTTCGGAATGGCCGTGAACAGAAAGCCGGTGACGACGGCCGACATGAAGCCGAACAGCATCTCGTGAATGTGCCAGTCGCGCGGCGCAAAACCGGTGGCCAGCGCCAGCCGGCCATGGAAGGCCGGCATCCAGATCAGAATTCCCAAGCCGGCATAACACGCACCGAGCAGGAAAAAGGGGCGGAAGCCGGCCGAGAGCAACGGCCAATCGGCGATGGAGCGAACACGAAGAAGCGTCATCGTTACTCTCCCGTTTGGGGCGTGTTACTTCGCGGCGACTTTCTCGAACAGCGCCGCGAACACTGTCTTGGCCTTGCCGGGATGGGTCACTGCCTTGGCTTCGGCCGCATTGGTTGGCGTACCGACCACCACCAGTCCCACCATGCCCATGCCGTAATGCGGCGCGCATTTCACGCCGTAGACGCCGGGCTTGTCGAAGGTCACCACGAGGTCCTGGCTCATCTTGCCGACGAACGGGGACGCATCGGCGGGCAACATGCCTTTGACCGATTCAACGCTGTGTGCCTTGTCGGTCGACACGAATTTCACGGTATCGCCGGGCTGCACATTGACCAGTGCGGGCTCAAACACCATTGCGGCCCCGTCGGCGCCCTTGTTGAGCATTTTGACCTCGACCTCCGCAGCGCCAGCGGCACCTGTCAGAGCGAAAAGGACGGCGGCGGTTGCAAGCATGAGAGCCTTGCGCATCGTATTTCTCCGTAAACTCCGGTCATTTCAGCCGGATGCGCCAAATTAGGCCTGCCGCCCGGCCTCGACATTGCGCCAGCGCAAACTTCCGCTTGATCGACGCCCGCAATCACGGTCTAGAAGTGGCCAGAACGGGAACTTGACGGAGAACGCATGTCGGCGGTCGACAGCTCCATGGTCGCGCATCTGCCGCTGTTCGAGAGTCTCGACACCGCAGCCTGCGAGGCGATCCTGCGCGAGGCGCATTCGATCCGCGTCCCGAAGAACAAGGTGATTTTCGAGCAGGGCGAGGACGTCCATTCGTTCTATCTACTGCTCCATGGCCATATCCGCGCGACCAAGATGACGCCCGCCGGCGAACAGGTGATCGTGCGCTATGTCGCGACCGGCGAGATCTTCGGGATCGGCCAGGCGATGGGGCTGACGACTTATCCGGCGACCGCAACGACCGTCGATGACAGCGTGGTTCTGGTGTGGCCCACCGCGGTCTGGACGCGGCTGGTTGCCGACTATCCCGCCCTCGCCGCCAACACGCTCAAGACCGTCGGTAGCCGGCTGCAGGAGGCTCATACGCGCGTGGTCGAGATGTCGACCCAGCAGGTCGAGCAACGCGTTGCTCATGCTCTGCTTCGGCTGGTCGATCAATCAGGCCGCAAGACCGCGCAAGGCGTCGAGATCGATTTCCAGTTGAGCCGGCAGGATATCGCTGAAATGACCGGCGCCACGGTCTTCACCGTGAGCCGCACGCTCAGCACCTGGGAACAGCGCGGGCTGATCGAAAGCAGCCGGCAGCGCATCGTGCTGCGCGAACCCGAGACATTGCGTGCGCTCGCTGATGCCGTTCCAGGTGACGACGCGTAGCGCGGTTACGCCGCTTCGAACTGCCTGACTTCGTTCGACACTTCTCCGAGTGGGATCGAGACAGCAGCCCTGACGCCCTGAGCATCGTCGCGGTTTGCAATATCGAGACCGAAGCCGTTACGATCCGCCGCCGTTCGGGCAATCGCCAATCCGAGCCCGGTGCCATCGATATCCATGGGCGCCGCACGGAAGAAGCGATCGTAGAGATATGGCACGGCGGATTCCGGTATTCCGCATCCGCTGTCGATCACCTCGATGACGAAATCCGTGCCTCGGCGCTCAGCCTTAATGCTGACCGCGCCGCCGGCGCGCGTGTAGCGCACCGCATTGTCGAGCAGGTTCGAGACGATCAGCCGGAGATCGGCGGCACGGACATTCAGTTCATCACGCGTCCCCGGTACGATCGCGAGCGAGACGCCCTTGGCCTCCGCGATGGACACGAAGCCGGACACCACCAGCCGCACGAAGGCCTCCGCATCGACGACTTCGGTTTCGCTTTCGATGCCGGCATCGGCGCGAACCATGGTCATCAACTGGTTGACCGAATAAGAGGCCCTCCGAATCCCGTCGAGCAGATCCTGCGCGATCTCACGCTCAGGCTCACTGAGCTCCCGTGCCCGCAGATTATCGATCTGGATCTGAAGCGCCGCGAGCGGCGTCCGCAATTCATGCGCCGCGTCAGACACAAAGCGGCGCTGGGTCTCCAGCGCGGTCTGATGTCGCTCGATCAAGGAATTCATGGCTGTCACAAGCGGGGCGACTTCGACCGGAACGCCTGTCAAGCTGAGCGCGTCCTTCGCATCGGCGCTGCGCTGGCCGATATCGGCCGACAGTGTTCCAAGCCCGGACAATACGCGCTTCACGGCCCACCAGATCATCAGCCACGCAATCGGGATGGCAACGACCAGCGGCACCGCAGCGCCCGCGGCCGCATAGGCGGCCACTTCTTCGCGCGCACTCCAGCGCTGTGCGACCTGGATCGCATGCGTCGCGTCGCGCGACCTGAACACGCGCCAGCGCTCTCCACCCGCGGTCACGTCGGCATAGCCGAGTTCCGACTGAAACAGGATATCGACCGAAGGGCCCGAACGGTGAATGAGCTGTTTCGACTGATCCCAGATCTGGATCACCAGTTGGTCTTCCAGTTCGGCATCGATCCGCGGCTCGATATCATGCCGGAACACCATGCCCGCCGTAAGCGCAACCTCGTGAAGAGCGTTGTCCTGGAAGCTGTTCACCTCATACTTGACGAAATAATAGGACATAACCGATGCGGCGACGCCGACGACAATGAGCAGACCCGTGACATACGTCATCACGGTCTTTCGCAACGACGTCATGCGCCCTCCTTGGTGACCATCCAGCCCGCACCACGGACATTGCGGACAATATCCTTGTCGAATTTCTTGCGCAGTCCGTGAATCAGAACGTCGACCGCGTTGCTCTGGACTTCCTCGCCCCAGCCGTAAATCCGGCTCTCGATCTGGCTACGCGACAGGATTTGCCCGGGCCGCTCCATCAAGGCCTGCAGCACCGCAAATTCGCGCACCGACAGCAGATGCTTGATATCGCGGAAGGTCGCCACCTGCGTCGATGGATCCAGCGTGATCTCCGCGGACGTCATGAGCGATACCACGCGACCATTGGCGCGGCGCGTGACTGCGCGGATTCGCGCGAGCAGTACCGGCAGTTCAAACGGCTTGACGATGTAATCGTCTGCGCCGAGATCGAGACCCGCCACCATGTCGGACACGCCATCCCGCGCGGTGATGATAAGGGCCGGCGTGGTCATGCCGGCTTTCCTTTTCGCCTTGAGCACGTCCAGACCGGACATCTTGGGAAGACCGATATCGATCAATGCGACCGCATATTCCGATCGGTCCATCGCGGCGAAGCCATCACGGCCATTGCGCGCCCAGTCGACGCTCATACCATTCTCGCTCAGGCCGCGCACCAGCGCCTTGCCGAACATGGCATCGTCTTCGATCAGTAGAACGCGCATTATTCAATCTCGTGCCTGCAGGACATTCGGAAGGCCAGTCAGTCAGACAACATCGGAGGCATCCCGATATTCCCTTATCCCAGGTGTCGGTGACTGCGGCGCTTACGCGCAGCGCTTGTCCAGTGACCAATCGTTTGGCGCAGGCTAGCCGTCGCCCTTCGTTTAGAACGATTACAAATTATCTCGACGCCTATTGGTGCACGGATCACACACCTTGGGCATATCCCGCGAAGTTCGATTTATTCTAAACGCCATATAATTCGCGCCTAATACTCCGAATTGCAGATGTGTCCAAGTGTTTCCGAGGAAGCACAAGGACCGCCGGCATTTGCATGAGCGGAGAATATTTCAGGGGCGTAGTAATGACTTCCAGGACTTCTATCGGGGGGCGCGGCACGGCGGCGCGCAAAGCTTTTCTGATTTCGACGAGCGCGGCGGCCATCATCGCGGCGGGATTCTGCATCGCAGAGCCAGCCATTGCGCAAAGCGCGAATTCCGGCTCATCGACATTGCCGCCGGTGCAGGTCGACGCTCCCAGCGCGCCGCGCGTCCGCCGTGCCCAGCCGCAGCGCGCCGCATCCGGCCGCGTCGCCCGGACACGCGCTGTTGCGCCGCAGCCGGTTCGCCAGCCGCTCAGCGTCAACCCGCAGGACGCACAGTCCGGCCAGGTCGGCTACATCACCCAGAATATTTCGAGCGGTACCAAGACCAACACCGCGCTCCTCAACGTGCCACAATCGGTCACGGTGCTCACGAAGGAATTCATCCGGGATCAGGATTTCCGCAGCATCGGCGAAGCGGTTCGCTATGTGCCGGGCGTCGTGCCGCATCAGGGCGAAGGCAATCGCGATGACGTCGTCATCCGCGGGCAGCGCACCAATGCCGACTTCTTCATCGACGGTATTCGCGACGACGTGCAGTATTTCCGCGATCTCTATAACACCCAGCGCATCGAGGTCCTGAAGGGACCGAATGCCATGATCTTCGGCCGCGGCGGCGGCGGCGGCGTCATCAATCGCGTACAGAAGGAAGCCGACGGAGTTTCGATCCGTGAGGTAACTGTTCAGGGCGGATCGTTCGACAACAAGCGCGTGACGATCGATACCGGCGGCGCCGTGAACGAGAACGTCGCGGCGCGCATCAACGCGATGTATGAGAATTCCGGAACCTATCGCGACTACGGCCACCTCGAGCGTTATGGCATCAATCCGACCGTGACGATTCGCGGCGAGGATACCAAGGTCAAGCTCAGCTACGAATATCTGCATGACGACCGCACCGCGGATCGCGGCATCCCGGCACAGGGCACTGTGCCAGCGCCCACGAATGCACGCCCGACCGTGCCGTTCGCGACCAATGCTTCGACCTTCTTCGGCAATCCGGACCAGAGCTATTCGAAGCAGGACGTCCACATTGCCAACGCCGTCATCGACCACGATTTCAATAATGGCCTGACGGTCAAGAACTCGTCACGCTATGCGAACTACGACAAGTTCTACCAGAACGTTTTCCCGACCACGGGAACGTTCGTCACCCCCGGCGGCACCGCGTCCATCTCGGCCTACAACAACCTGGCTCAGCGCGAGAACCTGTTCAATCAGACCGACTGGACCTACAAGACCAATACCGGTCCCGTGCTGCACACGATCGTATTCGGTACCGAGTTCGGACGGCAGAACACTTTCAGCCTTCGCAACACCGGCCAGATCAACGGCGGCGCGACCTTGCTCGTTCCCGCGGCCAGCCCGACCACCTTTGCCCCGTGGTCGTTCATCCACAACAACGCCTCCGACAACAACTCCTATGCGACGCTCGATATCGCATCGGTCTATATTCAGGACCAGATCGAGGTCAGCCGTTACCTGCAGTTCATCGGCGGCGTTCGTTACGATCGTTTCGACCTCACCTCACAGAACCTCAATCCGGGCGGCACTCTCGACAGCCGCGTCGACAACCTTGTCTCACCGCGCGCTGGCGTGATCATCAAACCACTCGATAATCTCTCGGTCTATGGCAGCTACAGCATTTCGTATCTGCCAAGCGCTGGCGACCAGTTCAGCTCGCTGACGCCATCGCTCGCCGTCACCGTGCCGGAGAAATTCATCAACAACGAAGTCGGCGTAAAGTGGGACATTACCCCGCGACTGCAGGCGTCCGCAGCCGTCTACGATCTCGACCGGGAGAACCAGAGGTTCATCGTGGGCGGCCAGGTCGTCGCCCTCGGCAAGACCAACACCAAGGGTGCTGAGCTCAGCCTGACCGGCTATGTCACCGATCAGTGGCAGGTCACCGGCGGCTACGCCTACACCGACGCGCGCATCGTCGATGCCAGCTCCGCCACAATCGTCCCAGGCAACCGCGTCGGCCTGGTGCCACTCAACACCTTCACCATGTGGAACAAATATCAGTTCAACGAGATGTGGGGTGCCGGCCTCGGTATCATCCATTACGACGACTTCTTCGCCACGTCGGATGATACAGTGAAGCTGAAAGCCTTCACCCGCGTCGATGCCGCAATCTACTTCCGGCTCGACAAGACGTGGCGTGCCCAGCTGAACATCGAGAACCTGTTCGATACCAGCTACTACGCCACCGCCGATGCGGCCAACAACATCACGCCGGGCTCGCCGCGCGCGTTCCGGGCATCGGTGACGGCGAACTTCTAAGAGCTCTCGACATCGGGCCGCAGGTAAGCTGTTGCTTATCTGCGGCCCACTTTTAAATCTGGAATCAATCTAATCTTTTGTCCACGCGACGTTCAGTCACTGACATTCGAACGCCCACTGCGCTACTCCACCTGACATTGTCGATATGCCCCTTGCCGGAGCCATTTCATGATCAAGCACCACGCCCTCGCCACCGCCGTCCTCTTCGCCGCCCTTGGCTCATCCGCGCTGCAGGCGGCCGAAGAGGTCAATGTCTATACCTATCGCGAGACCAAGCTCGTGCAGCCGATCTTCGAGGCCTTCACCAAGGATACCGGCGTGAAGGTCAATGTGATCTCGGCCAGCTCGGGCCTCGAGCAGCGCATGAAGGCCGAAGGCGCCAACAGCCCGGCAGACGTGCTGCTGACGGTAGATATCGGCCGCATCGACGAGGCCGTGCAGGCGGGCGTGACGCAGCCAATGAAATCCGAGGTGATCGAGAAGGTCGTGCCGGCGCAATATCGCGATCCCGACGGCCACTGGGCTGGCATCTCCATGCGCGCCCGCGTGGTCTATGCGTCGAAGGATCGCGTCAAGCAGGATGCCATCACCTATGAGGAACTGGCCGATCCGAAGTGGAAGGGCAAGATCTGCATCCGCTCCGGCCAGCACATCTACAATAACGGCCTGTTCGCCGCCTATGTCGCCAAGCACGGCGAGGCCAAGGCCGAGGAATGGCTGCGCGGCGTCAAGGCCAATCTGGCGCAGAAGCCGTCCGGCGGCGACCGCGAGACCGCCCGCGACGTCGCGGCCGGCAAATGCGATCTCGGCATCGGCAACACCTATTACTGGGCGCTGATGATGAATGCCGATCCCGACAAGAAGCCGTGGGCGGAAGCCACCAAGGTGATCCTGCCGACCTTTGAAGGCGGCGGCACCCATGTGAACCTGTCCGGCGTGCTGCTGGCCAAACATGCGCCGAACAAGGCCAATGCCATGAAGCTGATCGAATGGCTTGCAGGCGAGCATGCCCAGCAGGTCTATGCCGACGCCAATTACGAATATCCCGTGCGCGCCGGCATCACGATCAATCCGACCATCGCGGGCTATGGCAAGCTCAATGCCGACCCGATGCCCATCGCCAAGATTGCCGCGAACCGCAAAGCCGCGTCGACGCTGGTGGACAAGGTCGGGTTTGATAATTGAGCCCGGCTATTGCTCCGTAGGCTGTGATGATGCACAGCCTATCAGTATGTTGTCTCCGCCCTGTGTGCCTGCAGCGCACACGGGGCCGGGGACCCATACGCACCGAACTCTCGGTAGGGCGCTGTGGCTACGGCAATTTCTGACTTACTTCTCCTTGGGGTATGGATCCCCGCCTTCGCGGGGATGACATGTGGAGAGTGCTCACGCGGGCATGCACGCCCGTGAGGCCTTCCCGCACCGAAGCGCTCGCGATTCTCGTCGCAGTTGCCACCGCGCTCCTTGTGGCTGCGCCAGTCATCAGCATCGCGCTACTGGCGCTACAGCCGGAGCCCGAGCTTTGGCAGCATCTGATCGCCTATGTATTGCCGCAGGCGCTGCGCGACACCGCAGCCCTCCTGATCGGCGTCGGTATCGTCACGCTCGCGGTCGGTGCCGGCACCGCATGGCTGGTCTCGGCGCATGATTTCCCCGGCCGCACGCTCATGCTCTGGCTCTTGCCGCTGCCGCTGGCGATTCCGACCTATCTCGCCGCTTACGTCTATGTGGACCTGTTCGAGCCACTGGGCCTCGTCCATCGCGCATTGGCAACGGCAATGTCGTTGCCCGGCGCGATCGGGTGGCTGCCGAGCCTGCGTTCGTTGCCCGGCGCCATCTTCGTGATCGGCATCGTGTTGTATCCCTACGTCTATCTCTCTGCTCGCGCGATGTTCCAGCATCGCAGCGCCGATTTTGCTGAAGCCGCGAAGATACTCGGTGCCGATCGCTGGACGACGTTCCGCCGAGTCTCGCTACCGATGGCGCGCCCCGCCCTCGCTGTGGGCCTCGCACTGGTATCGCTGGAAACGCTGAACGATATCGGCGCCAGCGAATATCTGGGCATTCGTACGCTCACCGTCTCGGTTTTCACGACCTGGCTCAACCGCGGCAGCCTTGCAGGTGCTGCGCAGCTGTCATTGTTCATGCTCGCCATCGTCGGGGTGCTGATCGCCATCGAGCGCTTCGGCCGCCGCGAAGGCAGCGTGGAATTCTCTTCGGAGAATCCGCGGTTGGCACCGCGCACGCCTTTGACAGGCCTACGCGGATGGCTTGCTTTCACCGCCTGTCTCCTCCCTGCCCTGCTTGGCTTCGCCGTGCCCTTGCTCTATCTGCTGCGCGAGAGCCTGCGCCGCGGTCTGCTATCGATGGAAACGACGGTTTGGCGCGATGCCGGCCACACCATTGCGCTGGCCGCAATTGCCACGGGAGCCGCGCTGCTTCTCGGGCTTGTGGTGATCGTCGCTCAGCGCTGGCGTGCTTCGCGGCTGACCAACCTGTCGGTCGCTGTCGCCCAGACCGGCTATGCGCTGCCCGGAACGGTGCTGGCGCTGGGTCTGCTGACGCCGGTGCTGTTCATCGACAATGGATTCAGCAAGCTCGCCGGATGGCTCAGTCTCGCATCGCCCGGGCTTGTCATGGTCGGCTCTGGCGCCGCCGTGGTGATCGCCTATGTGATCCGGTTCCTGGCGGTGCCGACCGGTTTCATCAAGGCCGGCTTCGAGCACATCCCCGTCGATTACGACGATAGCGCTCGCGCCGCCGGCGCACCGGTAATCACCACACTGCGCGTGATTCAACTGCCGCTATTGCGTCCGGCATTGTTCGGCGCCGTCATCGTGGTCTTTGTCGATTGTCTGAAGGAGCTGCCCGCCACGTTGCTGCTGCGACCGCTCAATGTCGAAACGCTGGCGACTTCGATCTATCAATATGCGAGTCGTGGCAGCTTTGAAGAAGGCGCCCTGGCCGCACTTCTCATCGTCGCTGCGAGCATCGGCCCGGTGGTCTGGCTGACACGCTTTGCAGATGTGCCGCAGGGGCCGGTGTAACGCGCTTACGCGATCGGGACCGAACCGCTTTTGCGTGACTCCGCAAAGATCGCCCAGGCCGCCACGAACATCGCCGCAATCACGGGACCTACAACGAAACCGTTCAGACCGAGGGCGTCAATGCCCCCGAGCGTCGCGATCAGCACCAGATAATCCGGCAGCTTGGTGTCCTTGCCGACCAGCATCGGGCGCAGGATGTTGTCGACCAAACCTATGACGAGAAATCCATAGGCGATCAGGATCACGCCCTGAACGACCAAGCCCGTCGCAAGCAGATAGAGCGCGACCGGCATCCAGACGAGGCCAGCACCCACCGCCGGCAACAGCGACAGGAACGCCATCAGCACGGCCCACAACAACGCAGCATTGATGCCAAGGATCCAGAAGATCAACCCACCGAGCGCGCCCTGTGCCAGCGCGACCAGAATGCCGCCCTTCACCGTGGCGCGGATCACCACCGTGAACTTCTCCATCAGATCGTCACGCAGCTCGGGCCGCAGCGGAATGGCATTCTTCACACGCTCCGACAGCGCTTCGCCGTCCTTGAACAGGAAGAACAGCAGATAAAGCATGATGCCGAGATTGATGATGAAGTCGAACGTGCTCTGACCGATGTTCAGCGCCTGCGATGCAAAGTACTGACTGCCTTTGACGAGGCCCTCAGTCAGCTTGTCCTGCATGCCGCCGAG
The DNA here is from genome assembly GCF_032401055.1 of Tardiphaga sp. 709. Classification (NCBI taxonomy): domain Bacteria; kingdom Pseudomonadati; phylum Pseudomonadota; class Alphaproteobacteria; order Hyphomicrobiales; family Nitrobacteraceae; genus Tardiphaga; species Tardiphaga sp. 709. The sequence continues at coordinate 2,693,270 of NZ_CP135529.1, forward strand.
ATTGGCAACGCCGAAGCGATCCAGCAGTCCCCTTGCCCATTGCGGGACGGCATCGAGTATCTGCTGCAGAAACGTGCCGAGATTGAATTGGCCAGACTTCATCTTGCCGACAACGACAGCCGCTTCCTGCGCCAGCGATGCGCCAACCAGTGTCAGCGGCAGGATCACGATCAGCACGATCAATCCCACGGTGAGCAAGGCGGCCGAGTTTGGATGCTTTGGCATCCGGCGCTCCAGCCGCCGATGCATCGGCGCGAACATGATCGCGATGACCACGCCCCACAGGATCGCGCTGTAGAACGAGCTCATGATCCAGCCGAAGGCCAACGTGACCACGACGATCAGAAGCAGAAAGAAACGGTCTTCGAGACTGGCGCGCATGTCGGCTTCCTAGTGAGGGGTGATACTAACACGAATGCCCGGCACAAGGCCGGGCATCATGTCAACGTTCGGAACGCGCAATCGTTCAGGTGTTGGTCAGCGCGACCCGGAATTCAGCTTCGGTATTGGCCTTCACCTCATCGAGCGTCACGCCATCGGCGAGTTCGATCAGAGCCATGCCGTCATTGCCGTGCTTGTCGATGGTGAACACCGCGAGATCGGTGACGACCATATCGACGACGCGCTCGCCGGTCAGCGGTAGGTTGCAGCTCTTCAGCAGCTTGGCGCCATCCTTGGCCGAATGCTCCATCACGACGACGACGCGTTTGACGCCGGCGACGAGGTCCATCGCGCCGCCCATGCCCTTCACCATCTTGCCGGGGATCATCCAGTTGGCGAGGTCGCCATTCTGGGCGACCTGCATCGCGCCGAGGATCGACAGATCAATATGGCCGCCACGGACCATGCCGAACGAATCCGCCGACGAGAAATAGCTGGTCTCCGGCAGTTCGGTGACCGTCTGCTTGCCGGCATTGATGAGGTCCGGATCTTCGTCGCCCTCATAGGGGAAAGGGCCCATGCCGAGCATGCCGTTCTCGCTCTGCAGCTGAACGTCCACGCCTTCGGGAATGTAGTTTGACACCAGCGTCGGAATACCGATGCCGAGATTGACGTAATATCCGTCGCGCAGTTCTTTAGCCGCGCGCGCTGCCATTTGATCACGGGTCCAAGCCATCGTTCTCTCCTGTTTTTGCTTTTGGCGGTTACGCGGGACGCTGACGCGAGGTGACTTTTTCGATCCGCTTCTTGCCGGTACCGACCTCGACAATGCGCTTCACAAAAATGCCGGGGGTGTGAATGTGATCCGGGTCGATCTCGCCGGCCGGCACCAGATGCTCGACTTCGGCAATGGTGATCTTCGCGGCGGTCGCCATCATCGGGTTAAAGTTGCGGGCGGTCTTGCGATAAACGAGGTTGCCTGCGGTATCGCCCTTCCAGGCGTGCACAATGGCAATGTCGGCAAACAGACCACGCTCGAGCATGTAGGTCTCGCCGTTGAATTCCATGGTCGGCTTGCCTTCCGAGATCAGCGTGCCAACGCCGGTCTTGGTGTAGAAGCCCGGGATGCCGGCGCCGCCAGCACGGATGCGCTCGGCCAGCGTGCCCTGCGGGGAGAATTCGAGTTCCAGTTCGCCGGCCAGATACTGCTGGGCGAAGAGCTTGTTCTCGCCGACATAGGACGAGATCATCTTCTTGATCTGGCGGGTTTCCAGCAGGCGCGACAGGCCGATACCGTCGACGCCGGCGTTATTGGACACCACAGTGAGGTCCTTGACCCCGGAATCGCGCAAGGCGTCCGACAGGTCTTCGGCAATGCCGCAGAGGCCGAAGCCGCCGGACATGATCATCATGCCGTCCTTGAGAATGCCGTCGAGTGCCGATTTGGCGTCGGGGTAGACCTTGTTCATGGGAATCGACCTGATGCAGGAATGCGCTGAGAACCCAGCGGGCGCGGGCGGCTATGTCGTGGATTATTAGGCGGAAACTCCGCGGCAGGTCAATCGCGGGGGACTGCGACCCCATCACCCCCGCTATGGCCTTGAAAGCGTCAAGAAAACCCTTCAAATTGAGGACCTTGGACGTGGGCGCACATGGATGCCGCCCCGCTATGTGTGACCACCAACCAACCCGGATAGTTCATTGACGAGTGCCCAAGGAATAAGACGCCTGGGGATGCCGATTGCGGCGCTCCTGGGTGTTGCAGTGATCGGGCTGTTTGCCATGTCGTGGTTGCTCAACCGCGATACGTTGCGCCATGCCGTGGAGGCCCAGATCCGCGCCGTGACCGGGCTGGATTTCGTCGTCAACGGCGCGGTGGATGTCTCGGTCTTTCCGGGCAGCTATGTCTCGTTTCACGATGTCGGCCTGAAAGGCGGCGGGTCGATCGATCCCGCTTTGACGGTCGATGTGCTGACGGCCAATCTGCGGCTGTTGCCGCTGCTGCTGCAGCGCTTCGAGATCGCCGACATGATGATGCTGCGGCCACGTATCCGCGTGATCCGCGAGGCCTCCGGCGAAAGCAACTGGACGCCATTCATCGAGTCCATCGCCCGCACCATGAGGCCGGGCGCTGAACAGCCACTATCCTTCTCCGAGATCCGCATCCAGGACGGCGTTCTGCACTATCAGGACCCACACAACACCGAGCGTCTCGGCGACATCGACCTGTCGCTCGCCTGGCCATCGATCTCGCGCTCATTCGCGGCAACGGGCCAGTTCGACTGGCGCGGCGAACGCATCGACGGCAGCCTCAGCGTCAGCGACTTCATTGCCGCACTGTCCGGTGAGCGCTCCGGCGTAAAGGCACGCATCGCCGGTGCGCCGATCAAGCTGGCATTCGACGGCACCGTCGCCAACAAGGCCAGTCTGGTCATGGAAGGCACGCTGACTGCCGACAGCCTGTCGCTGCGCAATGCGCTGCGCTGGGTCGGTCAGGCACCGCCCGGCTCCGGCGGTTTCGGCCGCTTTGCCCTGAAGGCGCGTGCCAGCTTGGTGGGCCCGTCGATTGCACTCACCAACGTCAATGTCGAACTCGACGGCAACAGTGCCGAGGGCGTCATGACCTACAGCAACACGGGCCGCCAGACGCTGCAGGCGACGCTGGCTGCCGGTGCGCTCGACTTCACGCCCTATGTGTCCACCGTGCGGCTGCTGGCCTCCGGCGCCCGCGACTGGAACCGGCAGCTGTTCGATCTGAACGCGCTGTCCACCACTGATCTCGACATGCGCCTGTCGGCCGCCAAGGTCACCGTCGGCTCTTCAGTGCTCGGCCGCACCGCGCTCGGCGCCAACCTGCGCGGCGGCACACTGGCGCTGTCGGTAGGTGAAGCGCAGATGTATGGCGGCATCGTCCGTGGTTCGTTCAACGTTGCCCATTCCGATGCAGTCGCTGATGTGAAGGCCCAGTTCCAGTTCAGCGATGTCGACCTGCAGGCCTGTGCCAGCGATCTGTTCGGCGTCAACAAGCTCACCGGCCGCGGCAATCTCAGCATGATGCTGGAGGCCTCGGGCTCATCGCCCTTTGGTCTCGCGCAATCACTCGACGGCACCGCGACGTTGACCGGTCATGACGGCGCCATCAGCGGCTTCAACGTCGAACAGTTGCTGAAGCGGTTGGAGCGACGTCCGCTGTCCGGCGCCGGCAATTTCCGCTCGGGTTCGACGCCGTTCAATACGCTCAACATGTCCGTGAAATTCAACGACGGCATCGCTACCGCACAGGATATCCGTATCGATGGTCCCGCTGCAAAACTGACGCTGACCGGTACCGCGTCGGTGCCCTCACGTGAATATGATTTCAAGGGCATCGCTAGTCTCAATCCGGCAACCAACGGCACCGGCGGCTTCGAGCTGCCTTTCGTGATCCAGGGCCCGTGGGACGATCCGCTGATCTTCCCAGATCCGGAAAGCCTGATCCGCCGATCGCCGGGCGCGGCGCCTTTGCTGGATGCGGTGAAGGATCGCAAGACCCGCGACGCCGTACGCTCGGTGATCGAGCGCTTTACGGGTGTGCCCAAACAGGCGCCGGTAGCAGAGCCGGATAAGCCCGCCGATGCACCTGCAGCGGCAGCACCTGCCGATGCAGCACCGAAGGCGAATTAACTTTTCGCTTTACAACGGCGCGGCGCTTTCGCCCCGGGCGCTCGACAGTTTCGACACCAGCGATGCCAGTACAATAACGACGGCGATGAAACCGACGATCAGCGTGCAGATCGCGTTGATCTCCGGTTTCACGCCAAGACGCACTTCCGAATAGATCCTGATCGGCAGCGTTGCCGAGCCCGGCCCGGTTGTGAAACTGGCGATGACGAGGTCGTCGAGCGACAGCGTGAAGGCCAGCATCCAGCCCGCGGCAATGGCCGGCCAGATCAGCGGCAACGTAACGGCTATAAATGCGCGGAGCGGATCGCGGCCAAGATCCATCGCCGCTTCCTCGAGGCTGCGATCAATCCTCGCGAGGCGCGATTGCACCACGACAGCGACAAAGCACATGGTGAGTGTGGTGTGGGCGATGGTCACCGTGACAAAGCCGCGCCCGGCGTCCAGCGCCACGAACAGCAGCAGCAGCGACAGGCCGGTGATCACCTCGGGCATCACCAGCGGCGCATAGAGCATCCCGGACATCAGCATCCGGCCGCGAAATCCCGCACCACGCGTCAACGCTATCGCGGCCAAAGTGCCGAGCAGCGTTGCCAGCGTCGCCGACACGACCCCCACGCGAAGGCTCATCCAGGCAGCATCGAGCATCGCACGGTCGTTGAAGAATTCGGTGTACCAGCGCGTCGACCAGCCGCCCCACACGGTCACCAGCCGCGAAGCGTTGAACGAATAGATGACCAGAATGACGATCGGCAGATATAGAAACGCCAGGCCAAGCACCAGCGACGTGACGTTAAAGCGCGACAGGCGGAGCGGATGCACGGCCATCAGCGCGCCTCCAGCTGCCGGCGCTGCAGCCGGTCATAGACCAGCAGGGGGATCAACAGCAGTCCGAGCAACACGATGGCGGTAGCCGATGCGACCGGCCAATCCTTGTTCGTGAAGAACTCGAGCCACAGCGTCTGGCCGATCATCAGCGAATTCGATCCGGCGAGCAGATCGGGAATGACGAATTCGCCCATGATCGGGATGAAGCACAGCAGTGCCCCGGCGCCGACGCCGCGCAGGGACAAGGGAACTGTCACCAGCCAGAAGGCGTCGACGCGCGAGACGCCGAGATCGGCGGCGGCCTCGATCAGCGAGGGGTCCTGCTTCGCGAGCGTGGCATAGAGCGGCAGGATCATGAAAGGCAGATAGGAATAGACGATGCCGAGATACATCGCACTGTCGGTGGACAGCCACACGATTGGCGCCGATACAACGTGCAGCGCGAGCAGGACCTTATTGAGCAAGCCGTCATGCTGCAGGATGTTGATCCAGGCATAGATGCGGATCAGGAACGAGGTCCAGAACGGCACGATGACCAGCATCATCGCGATGCCCTGCCAGCGCCGTGGCAGACGCGCCATGCCATAGGCGATGGGATAACCGACCGCGAGCAAGATCAGGGTCGATACGACGGCGACGAGGACGCTGCGCAGATAGGATGCGAGATAGAGATTGTCGGAAACGAGCAACCGGAAATTATCCAGCGACAGCGCGGCAAACGAGGCCTTGAGCCCGGCGATTCCTTCGGACAGACCGAACACCGGCAGATAAGGCGGCTGCGCAATCGCTGTCTGCGACAGGCTGATCTTCAGCACGAAGCCGAAGGGCACCAGAAAGAACAGCACCATCCAGACATAGGGCGGGATGGCAGCGAGCCGCGCCGGCGCCGTAAAGATGCGATTGCGGCTCATTGAACCAGTACCACGCAATCATCGGGGGCGAACCATGCCGCAACGCGCTCGCCGATCGAATAGGCATCGACATCGAGCCGCGCGGTATTGGCGAGAGCGACCCGCAATGTGGCTCCACGGTCGAGCTTCACCTTGTAGAGCGAGCGACCGCCGAGATAGCCGACGTCGGAAATGACACCCTCAAGGCTGTTCATGGCACCGCTATTGATGAGGTCCGTCGCCGGCCCGCGACGCGACAACCGGATCTTCTCCGGGCGGATCGCAACGCAGATGACCGCATCGCCGACAGGCTGTCGCGGCTCGATCGCAAACAAGGTTCCTACGTCGCGGCCTGCAATGGTCAGGCGATGACTGTCACGGTGCGTGATACCGCCCTCGACGATGTTGATGTCGCCGACGAACTCCGCGACCCAGCGCGATGCGGGCGCCTCATAAAGCTGTCGCGGTGTCGCTACCTGTTGCAGACGTCCGTCATTCATGACGCCGATGCGGTCGGCCATGGTCATCGCCTCCTCCTGATCGTGGGTGACGATCACGAAGGTGGTGCCGAGCTGGCGCTGCAGCGCCATCAACTCTACCTGGGTCTCTTCGCGCAGTTTCTTGTCGAGAGCTGCCAGCGGCTCATCGAGCAGCAACAATTGCGGATGCCGCGCCAGCGCCCGGGCGAGCGCCACGCGTTGTTTCTGGCCACCCGACAATTGATCCGGTCGGCGTTTCTCCAGTCCCTGGAGCTTGACCAGCGCCACCATCTCGGCAACCCGCGTATCGATGCCGAGACGCGTCAAGCCAGCGCTCTTGAGACCGAAACCGATATTGTCGCGCACGTTGAGATGCGGAAACAGCGCGTAGTTCTGGAACATCATGTTGACGGGCCGCTGATGCGGCAATACCGCAGCGATATCCTCGCCATTCAACTCGATCTTGCCCGTGTCCGGTGCCTCGAAACCAGCCAGCATGCGCAGTAACGTGGTCTTGCCACAGCCGCTCGGGCCGAGCAGCGCGAAGAATTCACCGGCCTTGATGTCTAAAGAGAGATTGTCCACTGCGCTATGCGCGCCGAATTTTTTGGTGACGCCGTCGATCCGCAGCAAGGGCGTGGGATAGGCGACGACCGGCGCATCGCTGGCCGCCGGATCCGCAACTGTCGCAGTGAGATTCGTCATAACCGCAAGCTAGCCGCGGAACGCCGCGGGCTCAACAGCATCGGCACTTCGCAACGGTCTGTCGCTCAACCGACCATGCGCGCGGCGGGCGTAGCGGCGGCAATCCGTCCGACCAGCGCAGCATATTGCGCAATCGGGGCAGGACGCCCGATGAAGTAGCCTTGTACGCCGTCGCAGCCTTCGCTGGCGAGGAAGCAGAGCTGCTCGTGGGTCTCGACGCCTTCCGCAACGATCGCGACGTCGAGGCCATGGCCAAGCCCGATGACCGCGCGCACGATGGCGGCGGACTGCGGATTGAGGCCCAGATTGATCACGAAAGCGCGGTCGATCTTGATCTTGTCGAACGGGAATGCCTGCAGATAGGTCAGCGAGGAATAGCCGGAGCCGAAGTCGTCCATCGAGATGCGCACACCGAGCGCCTTCAACCGCCGCAGCAACGCGACGCCGCGGTCGAAATCCTCGATCAGCACACCTTCGGTGATTTCCAGCTCAAGTCGACCGGGCTGCAGGCCGGTTTCGAGCAGGATCGAATGCACGAGGCCGACGAGATCACCATGCATGAACTGCGCGGGCGACAGGTTGACCGCGATCTGCAGCGGTACCGGCCAGGAGGCAGCCTCGAGGCAGGCCTGGCGCAGGATCCACTCGCCCATCTCGACGATCAGACCACTTTCTTCGGCCAGCGGAATGAAGTCTCCGGGCGGCACGAAGCCGCGGGTCGGATGGATCCAGCGGGCCAGCGCCTCAAAGCCCGTAATGTCGGCATCGACCACGGTCTGGCCAGCGCGTGCCTGCGGCTGGTAGTGCAGCGACAATTCGCCATTGCGGATCGCGGCCGAGAGGTCCTGATGCAGCACGCGGCGATCGCGCAGTTGCTGGTCCATTTGCGGCTCGAAGATGCTGATCGAACCGCGCGACTGCGACTTGGCACGGAACAGCGCCGCGCCGGAATTCGCCAGCAGAGCGGCTGGGTCATGGCCGTCGCGCGGGAACAGCGAGATGCCCGTGGTGACGCCTGTCCGCACCGATTTGCCCTCGATCGGGAATTCCTCCGCAAGGGCCGCGGAGATCCGCTCTGCGATCAACAGCCCGGCCGCGGGCTGCGCGCCGTCGATGATCACGCCGAACTCGTCACCGCCGAGCCGCGCCACAACTCCGCCGCCCACGGCTGCATCGACACGACGCGACACCTCGATCAGCAGCTTGTCGCCGATGGCGTGACCGAAGACATCGTTGACCTCCTTCAGGCCGTCGAGATCGATCGACAGCACCGCGAATTCCTCGGAGGTCTCGCCGCAGGCATCGATCATCTGCGACAGAGCCTGCAAAAAGGCCGGGCGGTTCGGCAGATCGGTCAGGCCGTCGTGATAGGCCATATGCGCCATCCGCGCCTCGGTCTGGCGGCGGTCGGTGACATCTTCGTGGGTCTTGATCAGATATTGCGGCTCGCCTGCTTCGTCGAGGACGGTAACCCGGCGGGTCAGGAACAGCCGCAATCCGTCGCGCGTGCTGATCGGATGCTCTTCCGCAATCGGTGTTCGGCCCCTGATCGCTGCCTGATCCCGGCTGACGATCAGCTTCGCTTCTTCCGGGCGAAGCATTTCGGGAACGGTCAGACCGATAGCGTCTTCGCGTTTACGACCCAGAATGACCTCTGCGCCGCGGTTGGCGAACAGATAACGACCGGTGCTGATCTGCTGCACCATCAGCGACACAGGAATGTTGTCGAGTACGGTCTCAAGGAATTTCTTGGCGTTCTCCAGTTCCTTGGACAGCGACTTGCGGTCGGTCACATCCTCGAACAGCGCAATCAGGAATGCCGGCTCATTGCGTTCGTTAAAGGCAATCACGCGATTGCTATCCAGCGTGCGGACGTCTGAACCAATCTCCACATTGAACTCGCTGCGACACTGACTGCGTGTTTCCACTGCCAGGGCATCGGCTTCGGCAATCGCTTTCGCAGACTGTGCGGAGAATATCTGATCCGGTCGCTTGCCGACGATCTTATCGCGCGAGAGTCGAGAGAAGGTCTCGAAAGCCCGGTTGGCGAAGATATAGCGGCCGTCGTCAATGGTCTTGGCCGCGACGCAGATCGGGACGTGATCAAGGACAGATTCGAGGAACTGCTTGGTGGTCGCAAGCTCGCGCTGCAGGAAACGCTGCTCGGTGCAGTCCTCATGAATGCCAATGGCGCCGCCATTGGGAAGCCGGCTGAACTTGACGTGGACGGATTGCCCGCCGGGCATTTCGGCAATGTACTCGCCGGCGGAAACAGTCTGCTCGTAGAAGCTCTGGGTGGCCAGATCGAGCTTGCCACGCTGGCGGCGTAACTCGCGCAATCCTGGGCCGGTAATATCCTTGGTGATGTCGGCGCGCGTCAGGTCGTAGATCTCGAGATAGCGATCATTGCAAAACACGACCCGCTTCTGGTCGTCGAGCATCACGATGCCTTGGCCGAGATGATTGAGGGCAGAACCGACAAACGCATTGCGCCGCTGCTGCTCGCGACGCACGTTGCGCAGTGCCGAGGCGACCCACAGCACAATGGCGGCGAGAAATGCCAGCGCGACAAATCCACCGATGAGAAGCTGCCAGATCATTTGCGGGTCGAGTTCGCTGATATAATGAACCGCCGAGGATTCCGCATGGGCTCCGGTAATGCTGCCAAGAAGGCACGCGACCGCGATGACGGACACTGCCGCCTTGCTGTCTGATCGCCCGATCTTGCCAGTCATTACACACCCGCGTATTCGCAGCGTGAGTGTTTGGTTACAGGTATGTGGATCAGGTAAATGCGTATCGTCGCACCTGCAGAATGCGGCGAAAATTGGTGGTAATTAGCTGTGATGCTTAATGTTTTACTAATACGCCACAAGGTCGAACCGCGGATGACCTGCGCAGCAAACTATCGGACGCGACATGGACAAGGTTGAATGCGTGGTGGTGGGCGCCGGCGTCGTGGGTCTTGCGATCGCCCGGCGACTGGCGGAAGCGGGACGCGAGGTCATCGTGCTGGAGGCTGCGGACGCGATTGGTACCGTGACCTCGTCGCGCAACAGCGAGGTCATCCATGCCGGCATCTATTATCCGGCCGGCAGCCTGATGGCGCGGCTCTGCGTCGCTGGAAAACAGGCGCTCTATGATTATTGCCGGGATCGCGGCATCCCACATCGCAACTCCGGGAAACTGATCGTCGCCACACGTCCGGAGGAGATCGCCAAACTGGCTTCGATCAAAGCGCACGCCGAAGCCAATGGCGTCGCTGACCTCCAGCAATTATCCGGGACAGAGGCACGGGCGCTGGAGCCGGCACTGGCTTGCGAAGCCGCGCTGTTGTCCCCCTCCACCGGAATTGTCGATAGCCACAGCTACATGTTGTCGCTGCGCGGTGAAGCGGAAGCCGCCGGCGCGGCCTTCGCGTTCCTCGCGCCGCTGGAACGTGGCCGGGTCACCGCCGACGGTTTCGAACTGGATGTGGGCGGCGAGGCTCCGATGACACTCGCCTGCGACATGCTGATCAATTCCGCAGGCCTGTCCGCAACCGCGATCGCTCGCATGCTCGACGGCATGCCGCTCGACCTGATCCCCCCGCTTATCTGGCGAAGGGCTGCTACTTCAGCTGCAATGCGAAAGCGCCGTTCTCGCGGCTGATCTATCCCGTGCCGGAACCGGGCGGCCTCGGCGTGCATCTGACGCTCGATCTGGCCGGCCAGGCGCGTTTCGGCCCTGACGTCGAGTGGGTGGATCACATCGACTACACGGTCGATCCGGCACGCGGAGAGAGGTTCTATCCGGCCATCAGGCGCTACTGGCCGGACCTGCCCGACGGCGCATTGATGCCAAGCTATTCCGGAATGCGGCCGAAGATCGTGCCGCCCGCAGTCGCGGTGCAGGACTTCATGATCCAGGGTGCCCAGACCCATGGCGTGCCGGGCCTTATCAACCTGTTCGGCATCGAGTCACCGGGGCTGACATCATCCCTGGCCATCGCGGACTACGTAGCTGACATGGCGGAAAATTAAACGCGAAGGGTTGCAGGCGAAGCGATCCAGGCCAACCGAATAACTGGAGCTTCGTCGCAAACCTATCGCGGAATGAGGACAAGACGTCATAGCACCTACGCCAAAGCAGTGACGTAAACGGCAATGTCGATGCTGTGATTTATCGTTCGATGATCAGTGCAGCCGTTGATCAGTGCACCGTGTCGCTGGCCCCGTTTTTGAGACGCTGTATTTCGTCCCTGACCATCAGTTTTCGACGCTTGAGTTCGACGATGCGGAGATCGTCGGTAGACAGGTGCACGAGCGCTTCGTGCAATTCGCTTTCGAGAACTTTGTGCTTGCGTTCCAGTTCGACGAGATGCGCCTGTAGTGCCATTCGAAAACTCCTCGGTAGGATTGAACCTCAGGATACGTTCGGTTGGACGATGAATTCTACATGACAGTGGACATCTGTCGATGGGTATTGAAAAGTGTATTTTGAGTTTCAGGTATCGTGTGAAACGAATCGTGACCTGATTGCGCCGCAAAAACATGGAACCGGACGGCTTGCGTGGTGCGCCTGCACCGGCGATAGTCATCCTAGAAATTCCTCGCAAATGACTTGCGAATCCAGTCAGCTAGAAACATGAACGACGACGAAGATCGCGAACTCCCGTTAGAACTCGCCCGATTGCAGCAGGAACATCGCGACCTCGACGCCGCTATCGATGCCTTGCAACATTCACCGGCACCCGATCTTTTGCGACTGCAACGGTTGAAGAAGAGGAAGCTTCAGCTGAAAGATCGGATCTCCTTCATCGAAGATCAGATCACCCCGGATATTATTGCCTGAGACAACGCGTCGCGCTGTGGCTGTGGGTTAAAGAACGGCCAGGGCTGCGAACTCAACGCGTAACGATCAATGGATCGGCTTTCTTTGCGTCACGGTGACTGCGGTCGGCTGGGCGCTGAGCTGGCCCATCATCAAAATGGCATCGCGATGTGGCGCGGCGGAAGTTTGCGCGCACGCGGCACATCATTCCACGTCTGTTGTTTGTATCGTTCACCGACGTCTTTACCTGGATGGGCTGCGCGAACTGATCAAGTGACGCTCGCACTGGGCGGCCTGACGCTGGCGCAGCGCAAGCCGGCTTCGGCGGATGAAGACGCGCGACGGGAAGATCGCTCACAGGGCGCCGAACTTGACATAAGAACAAAATAAGAACACGCTCGCGCCGAAATCAATCGACTCGTGAGGGCACCATGGCCGACATCACCTATTACGTCGCACTGCCCTTCTTGCACGACGACTCCGGTTCGCCGGCCGCCGGTGCCGCCGAGGAATGTCAGAGTGCATCCGGCGCCATCCGCCGCGCCGAACTCTTGTCCCGTACGCCAGGCTCGATCGGCGCATTGGCCTTCAGCCGTACCGGCGATCCGATGATCGGCGAGTTCGGCGACGCGCAGGTGATCCGCGCCTTTGGCGAAGTGCCAAGCGACCTCAGCGCATTGTAAAGGCGCCAACGTCGACGATCGACTAGCTACACTTTCGCAGGTCACGGCGTCAGGCGGCCGCCGGCCCGCGGCTTTTCGGCAGCGACACCAACGCCTTGGAACCCCGAAATGCCGGCTTCATGGAACGTTTGACCGGCTTTGCAGCAGGCGTTCGGGTTTTCTTTTGCATGGGATTTGTTACAAGGCTTGCCAGTCTTCACCAAGACGAGATCATGTTTGCCACGCTCCTTGCCACGCAAGGGGACGACATTGTATTTCCAGCCTATCTTTCTGGATTCGCGAAAGAAAATACGGAATGACCGCGCCCGTCGCCATTATTATGGGAAGCCAGTCCGACTGGGAAACCATGCGCCATGCCGCCGAAACGCTGACTGCACTCGGCGTATCCCACGAGGCACGCATCGTCTCGGCCCACCGTACGCCGGACCGGCTGGTCGCGTTCGCCAAGGGCGCCAAGGCAGCGGGCTTCCAGATCATCATCGCCGGTGCCGGCGGCGCTGCGCATTTGCCCGGCATGGCCGCGGCGCTGACGGAACTCCCGGTATTCGGTGTGCCCGTGGAATCCAAGGCGCTGTCCGGCGTCGACTCACTTTATTCGATCGTACAGATGCCGGGGGGCGTGCCCGTCGGCACGCTGGCCATCGGCAAGCCCGGCGCGATCAATGCGGCACTGCTCGCGGCGAGCGTGCTGGCGCTGCACGACACGGCACTGGCGACAAAGCTCGCCGCCTGGCGCAAGGCGCAGACCGATGCCGTGGCTGAAAAGCCGGAAGGTGCGGCGTGAGCGCTGTGGTGACGAAGGTTCTTAAGCCAGGCGATACGATCGGCATTCTCGGTGGCGGCCAGCTTGGTCGCATGTTAGCGATGTCCGCAGCACGCCTCGGCCTCCGCTGTCAGGTCTTTTCACCGGATCCGGATTCGCCGGCTTTCGACGTGGTGCAGAACGCGACATGCGCTGAATATGCGGATGTCGAGGCGCTCGAACTGTTCGCCAGTGATTGCGACGTCATCACCTACGAATTCGAGAACGTGCCGGCCGCCACCGCGATGATCCTCGACGCGCGGCGCCCGGTTCTGCCCGCGCAGACAATCCTGCAGACCACGCAGGATCGTCTGGCCGAGAAGGATTTTGTAACGTCGCTGGGTATCGGCACCGCCGCTTACGCAGGCGTTGCGAATGCTGGCGAGCTTCATGCAGCGGTCAAGAAGATCGGTCTGCCAGCTGTCATCAAGACGCGTCGCTTCGGTTATGACGGCAAGGGTCAGGCAATCATCCGCGAGGGTGACGATCTCGATCAGGTCTGGAAGGATCTCGGCACCAATTCCGCGATCCTTGAAGCCTTCGTGCCGTTCGAACGCGAGGTTTCGGTCATCGCTGCACGCGGCGCCGACGGTCAAGTCGAATGTTTCGACGTCACCGAAAACGAGCACCGCGATCACATCCTGAAATTCTCCTATGCGCCCGCACGCATCTCCGACGCGCTTGCCGCGAAGGCACGCGAGATCGCCGAGAAGATCGGCACCGCGCTGGTCTATGTCGGCGTCTTTGCCGTCGAACTGTTTGTCGTGCCGGGCCAAAAGGACGCCATTGACGGTGCGACGCTTGTCGTGAACGAAATCGCGCCGCGCGTGCACAATTCCGGCCACTGGACGCTCGATGGCGCCTCGGTGTCGCAATTCGAACAGCACATCCGCGCCATCGCCGGTTGGCCGCTCGCCAAACCCGTCCGCCACGGCCAGGTCACCATGATCAACCTGATCGGCGACGACATTCTCGACTACGGCAAGTGGCTCACCGTCCCCGGCGCCACCGTGCATCTCTATGGCAAGGGCGCGCCGAAGCCCGGCCGCAAGATGGGTCATGTGGTTGAAGTGAAGCCGGCGACGTAACGACGCCGGCTTCACCGCCTCATTCGTCAGCTGGTCGCCTTGCCTTCCACCACACCAGCGGGCTCGTCACTCAGCCAGCGATAGATCGCGCCGCCGAGAACACCGCCAACCAGCGGTGCCACCCAGAACAGCCACAACTGCTGCAGTGCCCAGCCGCCGACAAACAATGCCGGCCCGGTGCTGCGCGCCGGATTCACCGACGTGTTGGTGACTGGAATGCTGACGAGGTGGATCATCACCAGCGCAAGCCCGATTGCCAGCGGCGCGAAGCCCGCAGGCGCCTTGCCGTGTGTGGAGCCCATGATGATGAACAGGAACATCATGGTCATCACGACTTCCATGATGAAGCCCGCGACCATGCTGTATTTGCCGGGCGAATGATCGCCGTAGCCGTTCGACGCAAAGCCCTTGGCAAGGTCGAAACCGGCAGCGCCGCTGGCGATGACATACAACACGGCCGCACCTGCAACCGCACCGACGACCTGCGCGATCACATAAGGGAGAATCTGGCCGGCGGGGAAACGTCCACCCGCCGCAAGACCCACGGTGACCGCAGGATTGAGATGGCAGCCCGAAACGTGGCCGATGGCATAGGCCATGGTCACGACGCTGAGGCCGAAGGCCAGCGAGACGCCGACGAGACCGATACCGACCTGCGGAAATGCTGCCGCGATTACGGCACTGCCGCAGCCTGCAAATGTGAGCCAAAAGGTGCCGATCAGCTCGGCCGCGTATTTTTTCCCATTCATGATGCTCTCCGGTCGTAATCGGCGTCCCGGCTGAGTCGCCGCGGGAATTATGCGTCCGTGCTCCAATACCTGTCGAGACAGGGAACCTGCCCTATCCCCACCCGGGAAAATCCGGAAAAAGCACGTTATTTTCCCAGCCCAGAAGGTTAAAATGACGGCGCCGCAAGGTGGACATTCGCCATTTCATCTGGTACATCGGCGCCCTTGAGGTTAAGGGCATGGCCTTTGTCGGCCCTTCACTTTACCGAAATTCAAATCCGATCAATTGAAAAGAGGATGCCGCGTGCAGGTTCTCGTTCGCGATAATAACGTCGATCAGGCTCTCAAGGCGCTGAAGAAGAAGATGCAGCGCGAGGGTATTTTCCGCGAGATGAAGCTCCGCGGTCACTACGAAAAGCCCTCTGAGAAGAAGGCTCGCGAGAAGGCTGAGGCCGTGCGTCGCGCACGCAAGCTTGCTCGCAAGAAGCTGCAGCGCGAAGGCCTGCTGCCGATGAAGCCGAAGCCGGTGTTCGGCGCGGGTCCTGGCGCCGATCGTGGCGGCCGTCCCGGCGCTGGCGGCGCGGGCGCTCCGCGTCCGGCGCGCTAAGCGCTTCATCATTTAAGTTCGATAACGCGGGCCAAAGCCCGCGTTATTTTTTTTGCGCAATTGCTTTTTGCGAGAACTACTTCCTTGGCGCGCTGGTCTTGATCGGGTGCATTTTGCCCGATGTCGCGCTACCAATAGGTCATTGGTCGCTGCGTGAGATTGGCCCTGCATGGAATGTCCCGTCCGCGAGTCCCCGTTCCGCTTCGGCGCCCGCGGCCTTACCGCGATTGCCCTTGTCGTTGCGGGTCTGTGCAGCACCGGATGCTCATTCAACCTGTCGTCACTAACACCGGGTTCTGACAAGGACGAACCGAAGACAACGGCCCTGGCGCCCCCGTCGCCCACGAATTCCGGCAAGACCAATCCGCAGGATGCGCAGATCCACGCTGCACGCGCGCAGGCGCTCGCACAGTCCGGTAAACCCGATGACGCGCTGCTCGCCTTGAATCAGGCAATCGACCTCGATCCGCACAGTGCGCAGATCTTCTACCAACGCGGGCTGCTCTATCAGTCCGAGAAGAAATATGAATTCGCCATTGCGGATTTTACGTCAGCCAACGGCTTGACACCGCAGCAGGCGGATCCCCTGCTCGGCCGCGCGCAATGCTATCTCGCCCTCGGCAAACACCAGGAAGCCGCAGCGGATCTCGACGAGGCTTCGCAGGTGGCACCGGGCAATGCCCAGGTCTGGCTGACCCGCGGCGCGACCTATGAGAAGCTTGGCGACAGGGCCAAGGCTGCAGATTCCTACAGCCGCGCGGTCGCGCTGCGCCCGAAGGACGATGCAGCGCGGAGCGGCCTCGCGCGGATGGGTGGAAGGGCGGGTTAACTCGAAGATATGCGCGAGTCGTCGTCACCCGCGAATGTCAGCCACTTCGACGTGATCGAGCACATATGCGCTGCGTTCGGCGAGCTCGCTGATCTTTGCCGCATAAACTTTGAAATGTAGCGTGTCACGATGCGCGGCCACGGCAGCGTTGTCCTTGTATAGTTCATCAAGCACGAAGCGATTAGGATCGGCCTGATCCTGCCAGATATCCCAGCGGAGGTTGCCCGCCTCCGCGCGTGAGGGCGCCACCATACCGTGGAGCAGTGCTTTCAGTTCATCGGCCTTACCCGGCCGGGCGACAAGGATCGCCGCGATCTTCACGGAAGTCGGCATATCTTGGTCCCTTCATGAAAGCGGTGATCGGCGGGTCTTACGTCCCGCCGATCACGCAAGGTCTCACGCCTTCGCCACCTTACGATCCAACGCCGCGATCAGGGCTGTGGCGATCGGATGATCTGAGCGCGGGTTCTGCCCGGTGATGAGCTCGCGGTCCTCGATCACATAGGGCTCGAAGTCGGTTGCCGTGACACTCACGTTACCGCCGGCAGTGCGCAGCGCATCAGGCATGTTGAAGTAGAGCTTGGCGTGCAGTATCTGATCTTCGATGACTTTTTCCTCGGTCGCCGAGAACACCGTCATCTTGTATCCGGCATATTGCCATCCCTTCGCCCATTCACCGGCCTTGGCGGGATCGCCTGCGATCAGCGCCGAGCGGAACTCGCGGGCATGCGGCATCGCCGCGACGGTCGCAATCGGGCCATGGCAGAGCAGCGCCGTCGGCTTCGCCTTTGCATGGAAGTGGCGCAGGATCTCGCCCAGATCCGGATCCTGCATGAGGTCGACCACCGGTCCCTGCCCGCCCGGCACAAACACACCCGCATACTCATCCAACCCTTGCTCGGCCACCGTGCGCAGCACGTGCACATCGGTCATAGCGGGATCCTTGGCGAAGAAGGCCTTCGCCTTCTGATAGGCGGCTTCGTCACCGCCGAAATGCACTGCGCTGTCCGAGGCCTCATCGATATGTGGCTGGGTGCCACTCGGCGTGGCGAGCACAACCTCATAACCGGCAGCGATCAGAGCCATCGCCGGAACGACAGTCTCGTTGAGATACTGGCCAGTTGCACCAAAGCGCCCGCCCTGGACTTCGATTCGGGTGCCACTAGAGCCGACCACCAGCACTTTTCCCTTCGACATGATTGCCTCCGTTGAGCTCGGTTACGTCCATCTGGACGGAGGTAGAATGCTCCTCGAAATTATATTCGAGAAATTTATTTCTTTAATTCTAGATATTCATAGGACATTATAGATTATGCGCTATGATCTCAATCTCCTGCCGGTCTTCGTCACCCTGATGGAGGAGCGCAGCGTGACCCGCGCCGCCGAGCGGCTGGGAATCACACAGCCCGCGCTCTCGAACGCGCTGGCGCGGCTGCGCGTGATGATGCGCGACCAGCTGTTCATCAGAGAGCGTTACGGCATCCAGCCGACGCAGATGGCACAGGACTTGGCGCCGGTGGTGGCCGCCGCACTGGCGAAGATCGACGAAGTGGTCCTGGGGCAACAGACCTTCGATCCGCTGCAGGCCGAATTGTCGGTGACCATCGCACCCAACAGCTACGTAGAGTTCGTGCTGATGCCCGCGATCGTCGCGCGGCTTCGCGAGCAGGCTCCCGGCATCAAGCTGCGGCTGACGCCGTTCGGCAATGATCTCGCCGAGACCGGCGTCATCTCGGGCACGACAACCATGGTGTTGGGGCGCGTCGTTGATCCGCCGGACAGCCTGGTGGTGCAGCATCTGATGGATGAAGGCCTCGCCTGCGTCGTGCGCGCCGATCACCCAGAGATTCATGATCGGATATCACAGGAGCAATACGAACGGCTCAAGCATGTGAACGTGCTGCCACCCGGCCGCCTGCGCGTCGGCCTGTTTCACGCGTTGGAGCAGCGCGGCATCCGGCGCGAGGTTGCAGTCTCCGTCACGCACTTTCTGGCAGTGCCGGAAATGATCGCGGTGACGGACTATTGCGCGACACTGCCGACACTCATCTGCGACCACCTCGCCCATGACCCGCGCTTAAAGATCCTGCCTGCGCCTGTCGATCTCGGCACTTTCCCGCTCGATATGGCCTGGCATGTACGCTATCGCAACGACCCGGCGCATCGCTGGCTGCGGTCGCTGGTGGCGGAGGTGACGAGAGAGATCGCGGGTGGCACGTCGGAGGAATGACGCGCGAAAAATATGACTCGTCGCGCCCTGGATGTCGCTGGCTTACCGCTCGAACGGGCGCGGGATCACCGAATTGAACACCGACTTCGCGGCAGACAGCACGTCTTCGGCCACGTTGGTGCGCACCGAGCGCGGTCCGCCGACAGCATCCGCCTGCAGGTCCATCGGCTGCGGTGCCGGGATCTCGCCGGGCGGACGCATGCGCCGCGCTTCGGAACGCTCAGACTGCGGCGAAGGCATAGGATCGAGCTTCTCGACGCTTGGCGTCGCCACCACGATCGGCGGCGGCAACTGCTGCATCGACGGAGGGGAAACAGTCCGTGCGGCTTCCTGCACCCGCGGCGCTTCCGGAGCACGCGAGGTCTCGGGCGTACGGGCAGCTTCCTGGGGTCGCGGCTCGCTGCGGTTCAGGCGCTCGATGGCAGCACGAGCAAGATCGTTGGCGTCGCGGCGTTCATCAGCGCTGGCATTCGCCGCCGGCGCGGTGCCCACGGTGGCAAGGACGGGCGCAGGCGCGGCCGGAGCCGGCTTGGCTGCTGCCTTCTCGCGCAATGGGGGCTGATGGCGGCGCGGCTCGGGTGTGGTGGCTGCCTCGGGCTTTTCGATGCTGGCCTTCTCGACCACCGGCTTGTCGCCGGCCTTGGCCGGGGCCGATTCGGGCAGATGGGCGAGGTCGGCAGAATTCTCGGCGGGCTTGGCTGTCGCTGCCTTGGTGTCAGGCTTCGGCTCCGCAGGCGTCGATGCGACAGCCGCAGCGGGGCGATCCGGGCTCGCCTTCGGGATGATGTAGTGATTGACGATATAGGCACCCACGATCGTCGCCAGAATCGACGGCAAGATATCGATGGTGAACTTCGAGAGATACTTGTGCA
This sequence comes from Tardiphaga sp. 709, assembly GCF_032401055.1. Classification (NCBI taxonomy): domain Bacteria; kingdom Pseudomonadati; phylum Pseudomonadota; class Alphaproteobacteria; order Hyphomicrobiales; family Nitrobacteraceae; genus Tardiphaga; species Tardiphaga sp. 709. The sequence goes on from NZ_CP135529.1 coordinate 2,712,864, forward strand.
GCATGAACCGGCCTCTTCCCCAAGCTGCTTCATGCTGGAAATTTGAGGCTGATTTCGGGATCAATCGCGACGGATCGAAGGCAAAGTTCCAATCCGTCGCATTGAATTGTTTCAGCTGGTCCTCAGCAGGCTAAACACAATGAACCGGCAGCCGCTGGAGGCAGACAAGGTTAAGCTTTCTTAACCTCGACCTCGAGAAACACGATTTCCTTGTCGGTTTCATTCAGAACGTCATGCTCGACGCCTGCCTTGCGGAAATAGGATTTGCCGGTCGTGATCGGCGCCTGCGAGCGGGTGCCGTCCGGCGCAACGATGGTCATCACGCTCGTGGTGATCGGAACGATCACATAGTCCATCCCATGGGTGTGGTGACCAGTCGCCGCGCCGGGCGCGAGTCTCCATTCGGTGACGCGAACTTCGGGCGTGTCCTGCTGAACGTCGGACTGGGCAGCGAGCATCGTCTCATTCTCCAAAGTGGTCACGGCACAAACACCATGAAGATGAATACCGCAAACACCACCAAATGGACCAGCCCGAACAGGATGTTCGTGCGCCCGGTGCCAAAGGTCAGCATGCTCAGCACGAAGGTCATCACCAGCAGCACCATCTTCTGCGCACTGAGACCGAGCACCAATTCCTTGTTTAACGCATAGGCTGCCACCGCAACCGCAGGTATCGTCAGTCCGATGGTGGCGAGCGATGAACCGAGTGCGAGGTTGATGCTCTTCTGCAGATCGTTGCCACGCGCGGCAGAAATCGCGGCGACGCTTTCCGGCAGCAAGATCAGCAGCGCCACGAGGATACCTGCAAAGGCTTCCGGCGCGCCGATCCGTTCAATGCCGGCATCTACCACCAGCGAGAATTTCTTCGCCAGCAGCACCACCGCCAGCAACGAGACCAGCAGCAAAACGGCGCTGACGACCAGAAGACGGTTGGAAACATGCCCGCCTGCGGCACCTTCGCCACTTCCGTCTGCGACGAAGTAATCCTGATGTCGGATGGTCTGTGTGTAGAGAAACACCGCATAGAGCATGATGGTGGCGACGCTGACAAAAGCGAGCTGTGCGTTCGAATAGAAAGGTCCTGGAGTGGTCAGGGTGTAATTCGGCAGGATGAGCGTGATCGTCGCCATCACAATCAGCACACTGAGATAGATATTCGACCCCGTGACCTGGAAATCCTGCTCACGGTAGCGCAGCCCTCCGACGAGGATGCAGATGCCAACCAACCCGTTGCAAACGATCATCACCACCGCGAAGACTGTATCGCGCGCCAGCGTCGGGACGGATTTATCGCCGAGCATGATGCTGGCGATCAGCGCCACCTCGATAATGGTGACGGCCAGTGTCAGCAACAGCGTGCCGAACGGTTCACCGATCTTGTGTGCGATGACTTCGGCATGATGCACGGCGGCGAACACCGTGCCGAACAGGATGATCAGCAGAACAACCGCGAACACAATGCCAGCCGTCGTCTCCGTGAATCCGATCCCGAGCGAAGGAATCGACGTCGCGATAAAAAGCAGAACGGCCAATGTGGGGAAAATCCAGGACGATCTGGGCATGGGATGTGCTGACATCAAGCAAGTGTCCTGATTGAAAACGGGTTCGGCAGCAAGCGACACGCCGCCATTGCAGACCCACAAGACCGATTGCGACGCAGGGTCATGCCGTCTCGCCAAACTGCAGATGATGCGTATAGTTGCGTATCACCTGAAGGTGAGTTTGCAAGAAACCCGGAGAGGAAGCGAGATGTTTTCACATGTCATGATCGGCACCAACGACCTCGAAGCCGCAAAGTCGTTTTATGACAAGCTGCTCGGCACGCTGGGCGTCCCGCCCGGCGCCGTCGATCGCCACCGGGTATTCTGGCGGACCAAGACCGGCACTTTCTCGGTGTCGAAGCCGATCAATGGCGAGCCTGCTTGCGCTGCCAATGGCGGCACGATCGGCTTTCTCGCCAAGTCACAGGAAGAGGCCGATGCCTGGCATGCCGCCGGCATCGCCAATGGCGCCACCACCTGTGAAGAGCCGCCGGGCATCCGCGAAGGTGGCGTGAAGCTCTATCTCGCCTATCTCAGGGATCCCGACGGCAACAAGCTGTGCGCGCTATATCGCTTGCCGAAAGAGGACGTTGCGAGCTGACCTTCCAAACGAAAAACGCCCGGCTTTTCAGCCGGGCGTTTAATGAAATCCATGCGGGCCAGTTACATCGCCTTGACGATGTTCTCCGTCACCTTCTTCGCGTCACCGAGCAGCATCATGGTGTTGTCGCGATAGAACAGCGGGTTGTCGATGCCGGCATAGCCGGACGCCAGCGAGCGCTTGATGAACATCACGGTGCCGGCCTTCCAGACCTGCAGCACCGGCATGCCGTAGATCGGCGAGGTCTTGTCGTCTTCCGCCGCCGGATTGGTGACGTCGTTGGCGCCGATCACGAAGGCGATGTCAGCCTGCGCAAATTCCGAATTGATGTCCTCGAGTTCGAACACCTCGTCGTAAGGCACGTTGGCTTCCGCCAGCAGCACGTTCATGTGGCCGGGCATACGGCCTGCCACCGGATGAATGGCGTATTTCACCTCGACGCCTTCCTTCTTCAGCGTGTCGGCCATTTCGCGCAGCGCGTGCTGGGCCTGTGCCACCGCCATGCCGTAGCCGGGGACGATGATGACCTTCTGCGCGTTCTTCATGATGAAGGCCGCATCGTCAGCCGAGCCGAGCTTGGCGGGCTTCTGTTCGCCCGAGCCGCCACCAGCTGCAGCGGTCTCGCCGCCGAAGCCGCCGAGGATGACCGAGATGAAGGAGCGGTTCATCGCGTGGCACATGATGTAGGACAGGATCGCGCCCGACGAGCCGACCAGCGCGCCGGTGATGATCAGCGCCGAATTGCCCAGCGTGAAGCCGATGCCGGCGGCGGCCCAGCCCGAATAGGAGTTCAGCATCGAGATCACGACCGGCATGTCGGCGCCGCCGATCGGGATAATCAGCAGCGCGCCGAGCACCAGCGCGATGACGGTGATGAGCCAGAAGTCGACGGCACTGCCCGAACGGACCAGACCGAAGATGAAGAACACCAGCGCCAGGCCGAGCGCGATATTGATGATGTGACGTGCCGGAAGGATGATCGGCGCGCCGCTCATCCGGCCAGACAGCTTGGCGAACGCGATCACCGAGCCGGTGAAAGTCAGCGCGCCGATGGCGACGCCGAGCGACATTTCAACGAGGCTCGCGCCGACGATCTTCTTGGTCACCGGATCGAGAATCCCAAAGGCTTCCGGCGCATAGAACGCTCCCGCGGCGACAAGCACCGCGGCCATGCCGACCAGCGAATGGAAAGCGGCGACCAGTTCGGGCATCGAGGTCATCGGCACGCGCTTGGCGATGACGGCACCGATGCCGCCACCGATGGCGATACCGAGGATCACCAGGACCCAGCCGAGTGCGTCGGCCGGCGGATGCGCGGCCAGCGTGGTGCCCACGGCGATGACCATGCCGGCCATACCGAGGAAATTGCCCTGGCGGCTGGACGCCGGGCTGGACAGCCCGCGCAGCGACAGGATGAAGAGGATGCCAGCGACGAGATAGAGCAGTGCGGCGAGATTGGCGTTCATCGGGCTGCCCTTACTTCTTTTTCTTCTGGTACATCGCAAGCATGCGCTGCGTGACCAGGAAGCCGCCGAAAATATTGACGCATGCAAAGATCAGCGCGACGAAGCCGAAGCCGCGCGCCAAGGCGCCGCCACTGCCAACCATGTTGACGCCGACCGCGAGCAGTGCGCCAACCACGATCACCGAGGAGATCGCGTTGGTCACCGACATCAGCGGCGTATGCAGCGCGGGCGTCACCGACCACACCACGAAATAGCCGACGAACACCGCGAGCACGAAGATCGAGAGCTGAAAGACGAACGGGCTGACCAGCGAGGCATGATCCATGGCAGCGCTCCTTAAGCGGTCTTCGGCTGAAAGTTCGGATGAATGACGGCGCCGTCCTTGGTCAAAGCCGTTGCCTTGACCAGTTCGTCGTCCCAGTTCACTGCGAGCGCCTTGGTCTCTTTGTTGACCAACGTTTCGATGAACGAGAACAGGTTGCGCGCATAGAGGCTCGACGCCGAGGCGGCGACGCGGCCGGCGACATTGGTATAACCAACGATCTTGATGCCGTTGACGTCAGCGACTTCGCCGGGCTTGGCGCCTTCGACATTGCCACCGCGTTCGACAGCGAGGTCGACCAGCACCGAACCGGGCTTCATGGACGCCACCATCTCGGCGGTGACCAGACGTGGCGCCGGACGACCCGGGATCAGCGCCGTGGTGATGATGATGTCCTGCTTCTTGATGTGCTCGGCGGTCAGCGCGGCCTGCTTGGCCTGATATTCCTTGGACATTTCCTTGGCGTAGCCGCCAGCGGTCTGCGCGTTCTTGAACTCGTCGTCTTCCACAGCCAGGAATTTCGCGCCGAGACTCTCGACCTGCTCTTTCGTCGCCGGGCGCACATCCGTCGCGGTGACCACGGCGCCCAAGCGGCGCGCGGTGGCGATCGCCTGCAGGCCGGCGACGCCGACGCCCATCACGAACACCTTGGCGGCCGGAATGGTGCCGGCAGCCGTCATCATCATCGGGAAGGCGCGGCCGAAGCTTTCGGCGGCCTCGATGACGGCGCGGTAGCCGGCGAGATTGGCTTGGCTCGACAGCACGTCCATCACCTGCGCGCGGGTGATGCGCGGCATCAGCTCCATCGCGAAGGCCGACACGCCGGCATCCGCCATCGCCTTCAGCGCGGCATCATTGCCATAGGGGTCCATGATCGCGATCACCAGCGCACCGCGCTTGTAGCCAGCGAGTTCGGACGCCTCGGGACGCTTCACCTTGATGACGATGTCGGCGTCCTTCACCGCGTCGGCGCTGATCGTGGCGCCGACAGCAGTGTATTCCGAGTCCGGCAGGCCGGACTTGATGCCGGCACCAGGCTCAATCGCCACATCGACGCCAAGCGCCTTGAACTTCTTCACCGTGTCGGGCGAGATCGCCACGCGCGGTTCGGACGGATCGATTTCCTTGGCAACGGCAATCTTCATGGGGCCTCCGGCGGCGCAAGGCACGCGCGTGAGCAAATAGGACAGGACGCCACCCGAGCCGGGCGGCGCAATCGGCGATAGATCAGGTGAGGAAGATGCCCATTAGGGCCACGATGGCGACGACGCCGATAGTGCCCCACTTCACCAGCACGAGAAAGCCCTCATAGGTCTGCTCATGCGCCGGATAGTCGTTGCCATCGGCCGTGGTGTAAGCGACTTCGCTGTGATCGGACATCAGGGTCTCCCGCCTCGTACTTTCGTATGTTGCCACGGAATTAGCGCAATTGGATATGGAGAGCAACGGTTCGTGGCATACCACGCACGCCTTTAAATGATGCAGCGCATTATGCCGGCCAGTTATCCCGAATCCAGCGCGTGAGCGATTGCTCGCTGACTTCGCCGGCAGCGAGGGAGAGGATGATCGAGGTCGATTGCGCGGGATCGGGACTGAAGGCGACACGATTTTTGTCCAAGAAGATCATCATGCTCATGAACGCGATACGCTTGTTGCCGTCCACGAACGCATGGTTCTTCGCGAGCCCATACGCATAAGCCGCAGCCAGTTCGGCTAGCTCCGATTGCTCGTAACGCCATTTGTTGATCGGACGCTCCAGCGCCGATCGCAACATCCCCTCGTCGCGCAAGCCTGCTGCCCCACCAAAGCGGCGCAACTGACGGCTGTGGATGGCAATAGCTTGCTCATAGGTGATCCAGCGCGGCTCGATCGGGACGGTCATTTATGCTTTCGTCATTTGGCCAATGCGGCGAGTGTGTCCTTGTATTTTTCCATGATGCGATCGGCGATCTCGATCGTCTCTTCGAAATCTGGATCGTAGGGCGTGAGTTGGACTCCACCGCCAGCCAACTCTGTCACGTGCAGTTCCTGACCCCGCTTTAGGTCGAGCCGCTGCATCAATTCCTTCGGCAACAAGAGGCCATCGGAATTGCCGATTTTCTTGATCTCAAGTTTCATGTTCAGTCTCCTGATGCGTGGCCACAATCGGCCGGGTTGCCGTCTAGTTCGACCTCCTCCCCTGAAACGCCAAAGGGTGCGTTATACAGATGTATAACGCACCCTTTGGGCTCGTTCAACAAACGTTTTACGGCACCCTACCCCATCGCCTCCAGCTCATCGATCATCCCGGCGATGACCGACAACCCGCCATCCCAGAAAGTCGGGTCCTTGGCATCCAACCCGAACGGTTTCAGCAATTCGGAATAGTGCTTGGTGCCGCCGGCGGCGAGCATCGCGAGGTAGCGTTCCGCGAAGCCTTCCTGGGCGTTCTCGTAGACAGCGTAGAGCGAGTTCACGAGGCAATCGCCGAAAGCATAGGCATAGACGTAGAACGGCGAATGGATGAAGTGCGGGATGTACATCCAGAAGTTCTCGTAACCCGGCTTGATCTCGATCGCGGGCCCGAGGCTTTCGGTCTGCACGCTGAGCCAAAGCTCGCCGAGCCGCTGCGCGGTGAGTTCGCCGTGGCGACGCTCGGTGTGAACAGCGCGCTCGAATGAATAGAACGCGATCTGCCGCACCACCGTGTTGATCATGTCCTCGACCTTGCCCGCGAGCAATGCCTGGCGCTGCTTGGCACTCTTGGTCTGCGACAGCAGCCGCTTGAAGGTCAGCATTTCACCGAACACGCTGGCGGTTTCGGCGAGCGTCAGCGGCGTCGGCGCCATCAGTGCGCCGTTGCGGGCAGCAAGCACCTGATGCACACCATGGCCGAGTTCATGGGCGAGCGTCATCACGTCGCGCGGCTTGCCCTGATAGTTCATCAGCACATAGGGATGCGCCGACGGCGTGGTCGGATGCGAGAAGGCTCCGGGCGCCTTGCCCGGGCGCACCGGCGCATCGATCCAACGATCGGTGAAGAACCGCTTGGCGATATTGGCCATGTCGGGTGAAAACGCGCCATAGGCGGTCAGCACCATGTCCTGCGCGTCCGACCATGGAATCGTGCCGGTCGGTGCGAATGGCAGCGGCGCGTTGCGGTCCCAATGGGCGAGCTTCTTCTTGCCGAACCAGCGTGCCTTCAACTGATAGTAGCGATGCGACAGCCGGGGATAGGCCGCGCGCACCGACGACACCAGTGCATCGACGACTTCGCGCTCGACGCGATTGTTGAGATGGCGGGAATCCGCAATGTCCTGGAAACCACGCCAGCGGTCGGAGATTTCCTTGTCCTTGGCCAGCGTGTTGGTGATCAGCGCAAAGGTGCGCTCATTGGCCTTGAAGGTCTTCGCCAGCGCCTGCCCCGCCGCCTTGCGCTTGGCGGGCGCGCGGTCCTGCAGCATGGTCAACGTTGGCTCGATCGCCAGCTCCTTGCCGCCGAGCTTGAAGCGAAGCCCCGCGATGGTCTGGTCGAACAGGCGGTTGAAGGCGCCATAACCGGTCTGGGACTTCTCGTGAAACAGCTGCTCGACGCGGTCTTCGAGCTGATACGGCTTGTCCTTGCGGCTGTCTTCGATCCACGGCCGGTAGTGGCCAAGCTCGGGCGTCTGCATCGCCTGCTCGATCACGGCATCGTCGACACGATTGAGTTCGAGGCCAAAGAAGAGGAGATGCACCGACGCTGCGGTGATGCGCTCGGACACGTCGCCGTAGAATTTCGAAATCGCGGGATCGACGCTGTCGCCGGCATGAACGAGGCCGGCATAGGAGCCAAGCCGGCCGGCAAGATCGTCGATCGCCTCATAACGGCGAACAGCTCCCGCGAGCCACACACCGCCGCCGGGCTTGGCGGTCTCTTCCGCGAGCTTGCCCTTGTAGTCCGCTTCGAAGGCCGCGCATTCGGCGTCAATCTTGTCGAGATCCCCGGCAATCTCCGGCGCGTCGATCGCCGTATAGAGATCCGCAAGATTCCATTCCGGCAGCTTGCCCCCCGCTCGCGATTTGGCCGATGATTTCGACGCCACCTTGCGCACCGCCTTTTTGGCCGGGGCAGATTTACGCGAAACAGTTTTGCGGGAGGGCTTGGGAGTCCGGGCAGTCGCAGATTTCGTCATGGACACTTTCAGTTGGATGCAGCCGTCACACCAAAGCAGCGAGCTGCGGAGCGAAATGGACAAGCAGTTCTTCGCCCTCGATCATCAAGGGTTCGATCTCGTCATGAAGCATATGGCGAATCGTACACCACACCATGACAATCCGTGCGACAAGCCACCATCGCGTCCCGCGCAGCGCAGTGCGGGCATGCGCCGCCACCAGCGGCAGGCTGCGATGCTCGAACAACAGGCGCCCGGTGCCGTCTTCGAGAATGTATCGGCCACCCACGCGCGATACACACAATTCGCAGGCTTGCTCCGGCTGTGCTCCCAGCAGATAGAGCTGCGCATCGCCGTTCTCGGTGACGCCAGTCTCCCATTCGCGGCCGCGATGCCCGAGATCAATCGTATCGGCAAGCGTGGCGAGCTCGGTCTCGCTCCACGCGCCCTGCAGCGGTTTGCGCTGAAATGCGATGACGTTCATTTGGGTGCTCCAAACAGCAGCCGGTGCAATTCCGGCTCGTAATAGACCAGCAAATGTTTTGCGAAGGCGGCCGGCTCCAGACCGAGCTGAATGGCCCATGCTTCCATCGTTTCGGTGGGCACCCGACTGAAGCCGTTCTCAACCTGCGAGATGAACGTGTAATATTTGAGACCGAGTTTTGCGGCGAGATCGACCTGCGACAACCCGGCTTCCGCGCGCCGCGCCTTCAGCCAATCCCCAGCCTGTTTTCGCAACTGCCGCGCTTCCGGCAAGGCTTTGCCGCGCTGCACTCCAGCGAAATCCTCTTGATTTTCGCCACGTTTCATGATTACGAAACTATCCATTATGAATTAAAAATCTGACGACTTCCTGTAGCACGACTATCAAGCTGCAAGAACGTTGCGGACGGGATGAAACGATACCCGACGGGACAACGATGGCCTTTACGGATCGCAACAGCATCGGCTGCAAGTATGCGCCTCCTGCCCCTCACCGGGTCAAGGAGCTGTTTGCCGCAAGCCTTCTGCTGGCGCTGACCGCAGCACTGGCCTTGCGCGCATTTGTCTCGCTCGATGCGCTGGCGCCGATGGTCGCCACCCTGCTATTCGCACTTGCAGCATTGATGGCCGGTGGCGCGCTGCTTCCGCGGAACTTCGCGCGGCGCGCGACCTGGTTCGATGTCGCCGGCGTCCTGACCTTCATCGGGGTCGGCATCACCATTCTCATCGAGCCCGACCAGATGGTTCGGCTTGTCACCCTCTCGGATCAACCCGAGTAACGGATCGGATCAACCGCGGGATCAAACCCGCATGTTTTGCAAAGTACGACTTTTAACAAGCACGTCCTGGCCCGGGCCCCTCTGGCAGTTCACCCGAACTGTGATGTCGGACTGGACGTTCATACGGAGTGGCCCACATGACAGAGTTCTTCACCGCTGAAGCTATGACTGCACTTTTCCAGGTCGTGATGATCGATCTGGTTCTCGCCGGCGACAACGCCATCGTGATTGGCCTTGCGGCCGCCGGCCTTCCCAAGGAACAGCGCGGCAAAGCCATCCTGATCGGCATCATCGCCGCTACCATCCTGCGCATCGGCTTCGCCAGCATCACCGTTCAACTGCTGCAGATCATCGGCCTGCTTCTGGCCGGCGGCATCCTCTTGCTGTGGGTGTGCTGGAAGATGTGGCGCGAATTGCGCGCCGGGCATGAGCACGATCTCGACGCGCTCGAGAACCAGCTTAATGCCGACGGCACGGTCAACGGCCCGCGCAAGACGCTGGGTCAGGCGATCTGGCAGATCACCGTTGCCGACGTCTCCATGTCGCTGGACAACGTGCTCGCGGTCGCCGGCGCGGCGCGAGAACATCCGAGCATCCTGATCTTCGGCCTGGTGCTGTCGATCGCGCTGATGGGTCTCGCCGCCTCCTTCATCGCCAAGCTGCTGCAGAAGCATCGCTGGATCGCCTATGTCGGCCTCGCCATCATTCTCTACGTGGCTGGCGACATGATCTATCGCGGTGCCCGCGAAGTTTGGCCCTATGCGACGGCTTACCTCGCCCCGGTGTTATGAAAGCATTAAGGCTTTGATCGCCATGGTGGCTCAAATCGGGACATACCCGCTCTGGAGTTGCCATGGCCGAACGAATCCTCATCGCCGATGACGACGCCGTCCAGCGCCGCCTCCTCGAAAACATGGTGCAGCGCTGCGGCTATGAGGCCATCACGGTGGATAGCGGCGACGCTGCCATGGCCCGGTTGATTGATCCCGAAGCGGCCGCCATCGACGCGCTGGTCCTCGACCTGATGATGCCCGGCCTCGACGGCATGGGCGTACTCGACAAGATCCGCGACAGCGGCCTCAGCATCCCCGTCATCGTCCAGACCGCCCATGGCGGTATCGAGAATGTTGTGTCCGCCATGCGTGCCGGCGCGCATGATTTCGTCGTCAAACCTGTCGGCGTCGAACGCCTGCAGGTGAGCCTGCGCAATGCGCTCAATACCAGCGCGTTGAAAGGCGAATTGCAGCGCATCAGGCACAGCCGCGAAGGCAAGCTCACTTTTGCCGACATCGTCACACGCAATGCCGGCATGGACGCCGTGCTGCGCACCGCACGCAAGGCGGCGACCTCCACGATCCCCGTGCTGATCGAAGGCGAGTCCGGTGTCGGCAAGGAATTGATCGCGCGCGCCATCCACGGCTCGGGCGAACGCAGCAGCAAGCCGTTCGTAGCCGTGAATTGCGGCGCCATTCCCGACAACCTCGTGGAGTCGATCCTGTTCGGCCACGAGAAGGGCGCCTTTACCGGCGCCACCGACCGGCATCTTGGCAAGTTTGTCGAGGCTCACGGCGGCACGCTGTTTCTCGACGAAGTCGGCGAACTGCCGCTATCGGCACAAGTGAAGCTGCTGCGCGCGCTTCAGGAAGGTTCGGTCGAGGCCGTCGGCGGGCGCAAGCCGGTCAAGGTCGACGTCCGCATCATTTCGGCCACCAACCGCAAGCTGCTCGATCTCGTCAAAGCCGGGCAATTCCGCGAAGACCTGTTCTATCGCCTGCATGTGCTGCCGCTGACGGTGCCGCCGCTCCGGGCGCGCCGCGAGGACATTCCGTATCTGCTGCGACATTTCCTGGCGCGTTTCTGCGCCGAGGAGAACAGACCGATTACCAGCATCGCCGGCGACGCCATGACGATGCTCACGCAGCTCGACTGGCCGGGCAATATCCGGCAGCTGGAAAATGCCATCTACCGCGCCGTGGTGATGAGCGAAGGCGATCAACTCGGACTGGCCGACTTCCCGCAAACGACCGCGCACACTCCCTCGATCGTGGCATCGGCGGTCGCGCCGCTGATTGTAGACTCCGTCTTCCACACGATGGCGCCGACCATGGTACCGGGCATCGACGCAGCCCCGATATCGCTCGCCGCCGGAAGCCTGTCCATGCTGACAGCCGAGAACGAGGTAAGGGCACTGGAAGAGCTCGAATCCGAGATCATCCGCTTTGCCATCGCGCATTATCGCGGCCAGATGTCGGAAGTCGCACGGCGCCTCAAAATCGGCCGGTCGACGCTCTACCGCAAGCTCGATGAGGCAGCGGAGAAAGATTCATCGATTGCGGATTCCGCACCGTCGAACTGAACTTCTCGCCTCCCACGCGATTGAACATGTTGTTGCGATCGCTATGGAACTTGAACCGTTGCGGTCTGGTGACACACAAAGTCAAAAGCATCGGTGAAACCTCGGTATGCGTTGCAAACCGGGAAGGTTGAGGTCAGTTTGTTGTGACTTGTCCGACAAGCGCTAGCGCTTGTGCCGGGCGCGTGTATCGTCTGCACAGGAAGCGCTCTGAATCGGAGCGAGCAGGCAAAACAGCGCGACTGCTTCAACCGAAGCTGATGACGTCAGACTAGAACTGTTCCATGCCGGAACAGCTCACCTAACGAGGTGCGAGAATGCGAGACTATTCCAAGGGCCGCTCGGGATTCGACCGCGTGCTGATGGCCGTGGCCGCTACGTTCCTGACGGTTTCCGCTGGTGCCGCAGCTGCTGCCCAGAGCGCAGCGCCCCGCGACAGTGTCTCCGAACTCGCCATCGATGCGGCGGTGCCGCGCCCGGAACCCGCCAACGTAGCCCCGCCGACCGCCGCCGACTTCAAGGCCGATGCACCGAAGGCCGAGACCACCGCGTCCGTGCCGGACGCGACCCGGACGTCCGAGAAAACCATCGGCTCGACCTCGACCGATACGCCAAAGGCAACCGAGGCCGCGCAAGCGCCTGCGGATGTGAAGCCGAGCGAGGCTGTAACCGCGCCCGCCGCTGCCACACCGCCTGCCGCGACTGCCGTCGCACCTCCCGCAGCCGAGCCGCCGAAGGATGTCGCCAAGGACATCGCCAAGCCCGCGACCACCGTTGCGTCCAGTGATCAGCCGGTCGCCGAGAAACTGCGCGATATGTTCGGCGCCAAGTCCACGCGCTATTTCGACCGCAAGGGCGAGCGCGCCGCGGTCGAGAAGTTCTACACCGCACGTGACTTCGCGCCGATCTGGACGCAGGCTGGCGCGGCGACTCCTGCCGCCAAGGGCGTCATTGCGCGCCTCAAGGACGCCGCTTCTGACGGCCTCGACGCCGCCGATTATCCGGTGCCGGATTTCACCGCGGCGAATACGCCCGATGCGCTCGCCGAGGCGGAGCTGAAGCTCACCGCCAGCATGCTCGACTATGCCCGTCAGGCGCAGAGCGGCCGCATGCACTGGTCGCAGGTGACTGGCGACATCATGTATCCGGAGCATCCGACCGATCCGGCGGAAGTGCTCGCCCATATCTCGACGGCGAAGAACGCTTCGGCAGCCCTCGACGCCTACAACCCGCCGCACAAGGGCTATCAGGAGCTGAAGAAGAAGCTCGCTGAACTGCGCGGCGAAACCGCAACGCCGGTACAGCCGATCGGCGAAGGCCCGGCGCTGCGTTTCGCCAAGGCCACGAAGAAAAATCCGAACCCGACCGTGATGGACGACCCGCGCGTGCCGTTGCTGCGCGCTCGCCTCAATGTCGAGAGTCCGGCCGAGACCAAATACGACGCTGCCGCCGCCGAGGCCGTTCGCAAGTATCAGGCCAGCAATGACCTGAAGGCCACCGGCGTGCTGGACGAGGCCACCGTGCGCGCGATGAATTCGCCGAAGCGCGATCGCCACATCGATACGGTGCTGGTCAACATGGAGCGTTGGCGCTGGCTGCCACGCCAGCTCGGCGCGTCCGCAGTCGGCAATGCCTATGTGATGCTGAACATCCCGGACTATACGCTGAAAGTGATGCAGAACGGCGCGCAGGTCTGGACCACACGCGTCGTCGTCGGCAAGCCGGGCAATCACGCCACGCCGCTGATGACCGAGACGATGAAGTACATCACGGTCAACCCGACCTGGAACGTGCCGCCGTCGATCATCTACAACGAATACCTGCCCGCTCTGCAGCAGGACCCGACGGTGCTTGACCGCATGGGCCTCAAGCTGACGCGCAATTCCGACGGCAGCATCCACATTGCGCAGCCCCCCGGTGAAGCCAACGCGCTGGGCCGCATCCGCTTCAACTTCCCGAACAAGTTCCTCGTCTATCAGCACGATACACCGGACAAGAACCTGTTCGGTCGCGACGAGCGCGCCTTCAGCCACGGCTGCATGCGCGTGCAGAATCCGGATCAATACGCCGCGACGCTGCTGAATATCACGATGCCGAACGAGCACTACACGCCGGAGAAGGTTCGCGGCATGTATGGCCGCAGCGAGATTGACCTGAAATTCCCGACGCCTATCCCGGTGAACATCACTTACCAGACTGCCTTCGTCGATGACGCCGGCAAGCTGCAGCTGCGCAAGGACATCTACGGCCGTGACGCGCAGATGATGCAGTTGCTCCGCGGCGGCAAGAACAAGGATCTGGAACAGGTCGTCGCCCGGGCCCAGCCGAGCTATTCGCGCCCGCGCGCGGATATCCCGCAGGGCGTGGCCTTCAACGACAACGGCTCGCGCATGGCCAGCAATGGCGGCCTGTCCTTCTTCGAGCGCCTGTTCGGCGGCGGTGCCCCGGCACCTCAACCGGTGGCACCCGGCCAGAAGCCGCGCCGCACGGTGACCCGCTAAAAGCGGCATCCGGCGTCAAAATTCGAAAGACTTATCAAGGGCTTCACCTTCCGGTGGAGCCCTTTTTACGTTTCGCCCTTTATCCAGATTAACCATCGTCCACCTGGAACCCGGCAGCGGGCTATTTTTCGCCATACTCAATGGGTTAAGTTTAATGGCTGGCTGAAAAGCCCGCTTGGGGGGATGGGTTGTAAATCTCGGTTAACCCTCCCGTTTTAAGAGTACGTTCACTCTCTGTCGCCGCATGGGGTAGCGAGAGAGTTGTCGACTTGGGTGGGTTCATACGTGCTGAGCGGTTTCGCACGCAAAACGAGATTGCGGACATCGCGCGCTGGCTTTCATGCCGGCCTCGCTTCAGTTCTGCTGATGGCAGGCGCCAGCTCCGTCCATAACGCCACCGCTCTCGACGAAACCCGCACCCTCTCGTTCCACCACACCCATTCCGGCGAAGACCTCACCGTCACGTTCAAGCGCAATGGTCGCTATGACGACGACGGGATGAAGAAGATCAACTACTTCCTCCGCGACTGGCGCAGCCAGGACCAGACCAATATGGATCGTCGCCTGTTCGACATCCTCTGGGAGGTCTATCGCGACGTCGACGGCAAGGCGCCGATCCAGATCATCTCCGCCTATCGCTCTCCCGCCACCAACGCCATGCTCCGCCGCCGCTCGTCCGGCGTCGCTCGCGCCAGCCAGCATATGCTCGGCCATGCGATGGACTTCTTCATTCCCGGCGTGGCGCTGGAAAAGATCCGCTTTGCCGGTTTGCGCCTGCAACGCGGCGGCGTCGGCTTCTATCCGACCTCCGGCTCGCCTTTCGTGCATCTCGACACCGGCAGCATCCGTCACTGGCCGCGCATGACGCATGACCAGCTGGCGCGCGTCTTCCCCGACGGCCGCACCGTGCATCTCCCCACCGACGGCCGGCCGTTGGCTGGCTATCAGCTGGCGATGGCTGAGATCGAGAAGCGCGGCGATGGCGACAGCGCAGCCTTTTCCAAGAGCAAGCCGGGCTTGTTCGCCTCGCTGTTCCGTGGCGGCAAGTCGAATGACGACGAAGACGAGAGCGCAGCAGCCGCGATCGCACCCGCCAAGCCATCGCCTGTCGGCATGATGGCCGCCGCGATGCCTGCGAAACCGATCGATACGAAGCAGGCCGAAACGAAGCTGGCTGAGGCGAAGTCCTCGGACCCCGTCCCGATGCCCCGCTCCAAACCGGCCGCAGCGGCAACCTATCAGCTCGCATCGGCTGACACCGAGACCGTTCCGGTACCGCGCCCGAAGGCACCGATTCCGGCGCCAGCGGCCAAGGCCGACAACCGGCCGCAGACGCCGGCCGATATTATCAATGCCCGCGGCTTCTGGGATGATATGCCGGCGCCGAAACAGGCCACGCCGCAGCAGGTCGCCGCGATCACCGCGCGCCAGGCCTTGGCCAATGTGGTCGATCCGCAGCCGGCCGCCACCGAGTCCAGCTTCGCCAAGGCGATGGCCTATGCGCCGCCGGCTAACTCCCCGGTCGATCGCGCCAATGTCGTTGCCGCCAGCGCGCCGATCCCACGTAGCATGCGTCCGGCCTCCGTGGCCAAGAACCCGATGGCGGTGAACAACATCACCACCGTGGTTGCGAAGGGCGCACAGGGCCAGAGCAGCACTATTGCAGTCGCGACCCGCCTCACTGCCGCTGCCATTCCTGACAATCATGTCTGGATGCGCGCGATGATCCTGGCGCCGAGCGCCACCACATCGATGTCGGCCTCAGTGATGGGCGACGGCGACATGACCATCCTGCGCGCACACTTCGTCAAACCGCAGGCGGTGGTGGCGATGACTTTCTCGGATGATCCGCAGCTCGGTCTGGTCTGCGACCGCTTCACTGGCTCGGCAACGGCCTCGCTGGCGACGACCGCGTTTGTGATGCGCACGGCATCGCTGCGTTAAGAGCGCGAATTTCTCAGACTATAATGGTGTCATGGCCGGGTTTGACCCGGCCATCCATCGTTATTTTTGTGGCTAGCTGGATACGCGGGTCGTCTAGCGCGAAGACGCGCTTCGCGCTTTTGCCCGCGTATGACACCTGAGTGTTTGGCTGAGTATTGGCGCGCTAAGCGCCTTACAGCATTCCCAAGGCCTGCAGATAGGTCTCGAGGATTGTCTCCTGCTCCGCACGCTCGTTAGCGTCCTGCTTGCGCATGCGGATGATGGTGCGCAGCGCCTTCACGTCGTAGCCGTTGCCTTTGGCTTCGCCATAGACGTCCTTGATGTCGTCGGAGATCGTCTTCTTTTCTTCTTCAAGGCGCTCGATACGCTCGACGATAGCCTTGAGCTGATCCTTGGCGAAAGAATGTGTCGCCTGATCGTCCAGCACGGACGCAGCAGAGGTGGCCATCGAAAACTCCTGGTGAACTGATGTTGCTTGAAGCGGATATGGGGTGGGTTTGAGTGCGCAGCGTTATGCGCGCATTAATCTTAAGGAAATGACACTCATGACCACGGCGCCCTGCGTCAAGGCGACTTCGCGGTCATCCACAGCGCCCCCACAGCTTTGATTTTCTTGGCTGAAAAAGACCAGAAAACCTCAATGTCCACTGTGCGCTTTCTTCATGGCCTCAATTTGTTCGGGTTTGGCCTCGGCCTGATGCAGCGATTTCCAAGTCTCATAAGGCATGCCGTAAATCGCTTCGCGGCTCTCGTCTTTGGTCATCGCCACGCCCTTGGCGTCGGCAGCGTCCTTCAACCAGTTTGACAGGCAGTTCCGGCAGAAGCCGGCCAGATTCATCAGGTCGATATTCTGCACATCGGTGCGACCGCGCAAATGGTCAACCAGCCGGCGAAAGGCGGCGGCCTCAAGTTCGGTCTGGATCTTGTCGTCAATCGCCATGAAATGGTCTCGCTGTTGCACTCGATACCGGCCTGTCGTCTTCGTGTAACATGGGCGCTGTCACAGATTTTGCCATATCACACCACAAACCGCCTGGCGGGGCAGAATTGGTTCCGCGACCGTTGACAGGCCCGCCCGGTCACGCGAAATCGTCAACGAATTGAGATAGCTTCGCCGCATGACCGCAAGAGATTCCCATTCCCGATCCTTTCGACGCGTCCCCCTCGCCGGCCTGTTGCCGGTGCTGGCGCTGGCCCTGTCGTGCCTGTGGGCGAGCCCGGCGGCGGCTGATTTCCGGCTGTGCAACAACACCTCGAGCCGGGTCGGGATCGCGCTGGGCTACAAGGATGCCGAAGGCTGGACCACCGAGGGCTGGTGGAACGTCTCATCGCGGGCCTGTGAGACCCTCCTGCGCGGAACCCTGGTTGCGCGGTATTATTATATCTACGCACTCGATTACGACCGGGGCGGTGAGTGGTCGGGTCAGGCCTTCATGTGCTCCCGCGACAAGGAATTCACTATCAAGGGCACTGAAAACTGCCTCGCGCGCGGCTTTGACCGGACCGGTTTTTTTGAGGTCGATACCGGCGAACAGCGTGCCTGGACGGTGCAACTGACCGAAACCAACGAACAACCGCCGAAGCTGCCGGGCATTCCGGGGCCGACCGGACCGCCTCCGGGCGCCCCCGGCGCGGGCTTCCCCGGTCTGCCCAACACGCCAGGTGGCGCGCCCCCGGGCGGGTCAACGACCCTGCCGCCATCAGTACCGCCGGGAGGCAAACAATGAGACGTCAACGCCGCATCAAGATTCTGGCCACGCTCGGCCCTGCCTCCTCCGACAGCGCGATGATCCGCAAGCTGTTCGAGGCTGGTGCCGACGTGTTCCGCATCAATATGAGCCACACGTCGCATGACAAGATGCGCGAGCTGGTGAAGACCATCCGCAATGTCGAGAGCAGCTATGGCCGCCCGATCGGCATTCTGGTCGATCTGCAGGGCCCGAAGCTGCGCGTCGGCGCCTTTGCCGAAGGCGGCGTGCAGCTCAAGAACGGCGAGAGCTTCGTGCTGGATTCCGATCCCGCGCCCGGCGACGCCACTCGCGTGCACCTGCCGCATCCGGAAATTCTCGCAGCACTTCGCCCGGGCCATGCGCTGCTGATCGACGACGGCAAGCTGCGGCTGATTGCCGAGGAAACCACCAGCGAGCGCGCATTGACCCGTGTCGTGGTCGGTGGCCGCATCTCGGACCGCAAGGGCGTCAGCCTGCCCGACACCGACCTGCCGGTCTCGGCCATGACGCCGAAGGACCGCGCCGATCTCGAGGCCGCGCTGGAAACCGGCATCGACTGGGTCGCCTTGTCCTTCGTGCAGCGCGCCGAAGACGTTCATGAAGCCAAGCGGCTGGTGCGCGGCCGCGCATCCATCATGTCGAAGATCGAGAAGCCGCAGGCGATCGATCGTCTCGATTCCATTCTGGAAGCGTCCGACGCACTGATGGTGGCGCGCGGCGATCTCGGCGTCGAACTGCCGCTGGAACGGGTACCAAGTCTACAAAAGCGCATGACGCGCATGGCGCGCCGCGCCGGCAAACCGGTCGTGGTCGCTACGCAGATGCTGGAGTCGATGATCCAGAGCCCGGTGCCGACTCGTGCTGAAGTCTCCGACGTGGCGACGGCCATCTATGAAGGCGCGGACGCCGTCATGCTGTCAGCCGAATCCGCCGCCGGCAAATTCCCGGTCGAAGCCGTCTCGACGATGAACCGCATCGGCGAGGAAGTAGAGCGCGATCCGACCTATCGCACCGTACTGATGGCCCAGCGCCCCGAACCTGAGCCGACCGTCGGTGACGCCATTGCGGACGCCGCACGACAGATCGCAGAAACGCTGGACCTGTCTGCGATCATTTGCTGGACCAGCTCAGGATCCACCGCCGTCCGCGTCGCCCGTGAACGGCCGAAGCCGCCGGTGGTAGCGATCACGCCGAACCTCGCCGCCGGTCGCAAGCTCTCGGTCGTGTGGGGCGTACACTGCGTGGTGGCGGAGGATGCGAAGGACCTCGACGACATGGTCGATCGCGCCGGACGCATCGCTTTCCGTGACGGCTTCGCCAAAGCCGGCCAGCGGGTCATCATTGTCGCTGGCGTGCCGCTCGGCACACCAGGTGCGACCAACATGGTTCGCATCGCTTATGTCGGGCCGAACGACGCGGATATGTAGTTCACTGATACAATCTCTTCCCGCGATGGCGGGGAGAGATTGTGTCCACCGCCTGAGGCTTAGCCCACCAGCGTCGCGTCGAGCGTGATCTCGGCGTTCAGCACCTTCGACACCGGGCAGCCGGCCTTGGCCATGGCGGTGAGTTCATCGAACTTCGCCTTGTCGGCGCCGGGAATAGAGGCCGAGAGCGTGAGGTGCACTTTGGTAATGGCGAAGCCGTCACCCTGCTTCTCCAGCGTCACATCGGCCTTGGTTTCCATATTGTCGGCTTTGAACCCTGCTTCACCAAGGATCAGCGACAGCGCCATGGTAAAACAGGCGGCATGGGCCGCGCCGATCAGCTCTTCGGGATTGGAGCCCGGCTTGCCTTCGAAGCGGCTGGCGAAACCATACGGATAATCGCTGAGCGCACCGCTCTTGGTGGAAATCGATCCCTTGCCGTCCTTGATGCCACCCTGCCATTTGGCCGAACCGAAAGTCGTGGTCATGCAATTCTCCTCAATTTGGGTTGAAGTCGATCGAACGGGAGATTAGCGCAAGGCGGCCTTCGCTTTTGTGTCAGCGGCCAAGATCATGCCCTCGATCTCCCCCATGATAAGATCAGGTGCAGCATTTTGCACCATGTGACCAACGCTCGGCAGCACGATTAGTTTGGCGCCTGGCACAGTTTTCGCAAAATGACGTGAATGAATCTCCGGCGATACGATGGTATCGGCTGAGCCTGCGATCACCGCGGTCGGGGCTTTTATATCGACATAGCGCGATGCCTGCGCCACGACGGCGGATTTCAACGTGACCAGATCCCAGGCATTGGCGAGGAAGTTGCGCGGTCGCAACACCAACTGCGTTGCCGTCTGCGAGATGTAGCCTTCGGGCATGATCTCCGGTGCGAACACTGCACGTCCGCCCGCATCCGTCAGGAAATAGCCAAGCGGCAGCGTGATCGTATAGGCCAGCAGCTTGCCGATCATCGGTGTGGTGACGACCTTGTTATAGATGCCAACGCCACCGGGCCAGGGATGAGTGACACCCGCCAGCATGATCAGTCCTGCGACACGCTGCGGATAGTCCAGCGCCATCAGCGCGCCCAATGCACCGGCAAGCGAATGCACCACGACGATCGCCTGATCAACACCGAGTTTTTCGAGCGCTTCGTCGATCATCCTCGCCTGCATCGCCGGAGAAGAGTTCGACAGATCGTCACGCAAGCTCCAGCCAAAGCCGGGACGGTCGATCAGGATGACGCGGTGTTTTTCTGCCAGCATATTGCCGAGCGGCAGCCGCATGGTTTCCATATTCGACGTGGCGCCATGGATGAGGACAATCGGCGGGCCTGATGCATCGCGTGGTCCGATCTGCACCACATGCAGACGGCCGCCCGTGACGTCGACAAGCTCACCCGTTGGCGGATATTTACGCTCGAATACGAGCACGCCAACCTGTGTGGCCACGGCCAGCAAGCATAGCGCGACCATCACAGTGACTGAGATCATCGCCAATATCCGGGGATTTTTGTGCACGATCCAGCTACGCGACGATACCCTGAGGGTTTCGCGCCGCGCGCCACTTATGCGCTGACGCCAAGACGACCAATACCCGGCAGTTTGATCGCAGGCCGGCGGATGTCGAGGCCGAATACGGCACCGAGCAGATTGAGCTCGACCCCTTCGACCCAGCCTGCGGTGACACCGAGATAGCCGCCCAGCGTGGCGCGTACGCCGGTGCCCGAGGGTGTCCAGCCAAAGGCATTGCCCGCATAGGGAAAATCCTTGCCGATGGCGGTGGGCGGCAATGCCACCTGCAATTCGGGCACGGCGGCCAGAACGGCCGCGACGAATGTGTTGGAGTTCGGCCCCGGCCATGCCCGATAGTCGCCGTAAGAGCGCCAGGAGTAGCCGGCGATCGCCGCCTGAATCTTCGGGATCATCGCCGTGGCCGCGTCACCATCGGCGGATGCGATGGCGCTCGGCACGTCACCGAACCAGCGGCCGTCAGCGGCAAAACCATTCAGGCGGATCGGCTCGCCCCATGCCGTATAATCATAGCGGGTATAACGCGACGCGCCCTGTTCCTTGAATACGATCCAGCTATGGACCGCAAAGATACCGCGCCAGCGCACGGTCCGCGCCGCGAAGACGCGCACCAGTGCCTCGGGATGCGCGGCGGGCGGCGGCAACAGGCCGGCGCTTGAACGATCCGCGCTCTGCCAGTCTACCGAGCGATCACCCATCCAGTATCTGGCTGCCGACACAACGATGGGAGCGACGAGAAGCGCGAGCAGGACAATCACAAATTTTCTCACCGAGGAAAGGCCCGTGGAGGGAGTTAATGTTGTGGATATGGGGGCAGTTTGCCGCTTTGCCACGGCGGCCGCGATGAATGGCCAGCAAGAACTGTCCACACTATCCACAGGAACGCATTCGTTCCCGCCCGGTTATCGCCATGATCAGGCGGCGGACTGACGCCATGATCTGAACTGGAGATAGTTCCATGACGCCCCGCCCCACCGATGCTGTGATCGATGAAATCATTTCTACCTGTAATGGCGACTTGCGCGGCGCGCTTAAGGCTTTGCTGATGGTCAACGAGCAACTGGAAGCGGAATTGCAGCAACTCTATGCCGCTTCACCCCAGTTCGGTGCTATCCGGCCCGGCAATAACGTCCTGCACTAGATCGACAGACGCACCTATTCTGGATCGTCCTTCTCTTACGGCTCGTCTTTGTCTTCCACTTTCGGACATTGTGGAATGGTGGAACGCGTGCGCGTATTGAACTCGCGCCATTGCGCCCCGCGTAGCCGCAACTTGGCTAAGGAGCAGCCGCGTCGTCGAAAGGCAGCGATAATGACTAGCCGGCGCGGCGCTGCGCTGACTTGCTCTGCTGGATATCTGCGTCATTGTCCTCTGCAGCTTCAGTGGTCGGCGGAGGCAACTGCACCAGGACGGTCTGTCCGGGTGATGCGATCTCGATACCTTCTTCCTGGAAGCGGATTTTCATGCGGCGATTGAATTCGCGCTGCACCGCCCAGCGGCCGGAATCGGTACACCGGATCTGCCCGACGATCGTCGCCATCGAACCATCGACCTTGTCGACGCCCCACAATTCGAGATCGCTACGGATCAGCGGCTTGAAAGCTGCCTCATTGCGCATCTGCTCGACGATGTCCTTCAGCAACTGGCCGGCGCGGTCGGTATCTTCCTTGTAAGCCACGCTGACGCTGACGGCCGCGTTGCCTGCACCGCGGCTGGCATTGGTGATGGTGGTCACCGCGCTGAAGGGAATGATGTGAACCGAACCATCGCCGGCACGCAGCCGGATGGTACGGATCGAGACGTTCTCCACCACACCCGACAGGCCCGACACCGTGACGTTGTCTCCAACCTGCACAGTGCTTTCCAGCAGCAGAAACAGGCCGGTAATCACGTCCTGCACCAGCTTCTGCGAACCGAAGCCGATAGCGATACCGAGGATGCCGGCACCGGCGAGCAGCGGCGCAACATTGACACCGATCTCGCTCAGCGCGGTGAGCGCAACCACCGCGATGATTACACCGAGCAATGTCGTGCGCAGCATCGGCTGGAACGTGCGCAGACGCGCCGCGCGGGCGAAATGAGCATCGCGCGTCAGCGCCGCGAGCTGACGCTCCATCAGCGCATTGCTACCTTCCCACACAACCGCAGCGACAATGGCAGCGATGCCGACGGTGATGACAGCCGAGACGACCCGACTGCCGATCTGGCCGCCATAGAACCAGACAACGGCATTGACGCCCCACACTTCCAGCAAGGCAACCAGGCCGATCACGGCGATGATCGTTGCGACGACCTTGCGCAACAGCGGCAGATAACGATTGGCACGCGTCTCAAGACCCGGAAAGCGCTGCAGGATTTCCGGTTTGATGCGGAAACCGCGATCGATGAGACTCAGCGCAATCATCGAGACGAGCCGGGCCACCAGCGCGACAATGATCGTGCCGACAATGTATCGCAGCAGCAATGCATAACCGTTCTGGATATTGAGCGCCCAGATGGTCCAAGCCGCCATCACGACGACGATCGCCAGCACATGCCAGAGGCTGGCGAGGCGATTGCGCATCGCGCTCAGGAAGCCCGTGGCGCCGATCGGCGCGCGGAGTGCATCGGCAACGGGCTTCCGGCACTGCAGCACGATGACGACGACAAACAGATGCACGACCAGCATCACGAGCTTGATCAGCGCGAAATGCGCCGAGCGATAGAGGCCCATCATCAGGGCAACATTGGCGATTGCGATGCCGGTGGCGCCGACGCCGACGATGCGACGCGTCCAGATTTCGAGATAGGCTGCGGTCTCCTCCTTCACCCTGAACAGAGCGAGCGGCCCGAACAACGCGCGCATCGCACAGATGATGGCGCGCGCCACCACATAGCTGTTTACGATCGCAAGGATCGCGAGGCGCGTGATCCCGGCATCGCCGATCTGGGTGCCGAGCAGCAGCGATACCGTGCCGGTGAAGACGAAAATCGGAAACAATTCGAGGAGAAGACGCCCAACGACATAGGGAAGCCGCAGCAGCGATTGCCACGCTCGGGTCAGGCTGCGCCGCCGTTTGTTGAGATCAGGCGCCTCGGTGAAGTCGGCCGTGGACGACGGTGGGTCGGCACGTTCGATGAGCGAGGATGGCGCACGGGCGACAAAGGGAATGCGCGCTTCGAGCGCCGCCTGCGGCCTCCGCAGCAGCCAGACCATGAGCCATTCCGCCGCCAGCGCACCGCCGAATACGACAACAAGTTTCCAGGCGATGTCGAACAGGAGATGATAGGTACCGGGATCGTTGGCGCTGCGCTGCAGCCAGTACCATAGCGCCGGAAAGCGCGTGACCGATTGCACGGCTGTCGAGACTTCGCGCGTAATATCGCCGAGCTGATCGGAAATCGTCACGAGTAATTGCGCGCCAAGGCTGTCGGCGTCGAGTGGAATGGCCGGCTTCTTCTCCGGCGGTGCGGGTGTCGCCGCGGCGATCGCGCGCAGCGTATCGATCATTTCCTTGCGCTTGGCGTCGTCCTGCAACGTGTCGAGCGCAGCCTTGGCCTGATCGGGGGACAGCGTCGAAGCTGCAGGCGCCGGCGGCGCATCAGCTTTCTGCGCCAGCGCAGGGCTGGTCACAGCAGCCATCGGTGCGGCCATCAACACACATAGCAAAGCGAATAGCGGAAATGACTTCGGCGCCAAAAGGTGTCCCTTCCCGAGGCTTGGAAAACGCCCCTTTTCGCCCGTTTCCTGTGTCAGAAGTTTGATTCCCCGGCGACGATGTCTTGTTTTTCCATTGCGGGCAGCAGGGATGCGTCAAAGCGGGGCCATGTTCCTGCGATGTCCCGCGAACGCCCAGACTTTCAAGGGATTTCAGATATCGCGGCCTTCGACCTTCTCGGTCAGGGTCTTGACCAGCTCCGGCACCTTTTCGAGATGCGGATTGACCGCAAGTGCCTTGCGGAACGCATCAAGCGCACGCTTGTCGTCGCCCAGCTCCTGCATGATCATGCCAAGCCCTGCCAGAGCACCGAAATGCCGGGGTTCGCGTATCAACACCTGCTCGATATCCTGCAGCGACCGGGTGTAATCGTTCTGCAGGTAATACAGCGTGGCGCGCCGATTCCAGCCCTCAACGTAATCGGGGCGCAGCTTCACCACCGCGCTTAACAATTGCAGCGACAGATCAACCTGCTTGGCGTCCAGCGCCGTCTTGGCACGGGTCATCAGCAGGGCGGTTGTATCGCTCGTGGTCTGAGACCACAGGGCCCAGATCCGGCCTTCGACGTGTTTGGCGCTGGCTTCGTCCGGTGCCGCTTTCAGCGCACCAAACAGGAAATCAAGGCCGCGTGTCTTGTCGGCGTTGACCTTCGGTAGTTTGGCGGGTGGCTCGGGAAGCTTCTTCGGCGCATCCGGGGTCACGATCTGCGGATCTTTGACCTGCGCATAGACGGGTGCTGCGCCCAGAAGTGCGCTCAACAGAATTCCAAAACCTGCGGCCGGGATTCTCAATGCCATGCCGCAAGTCTAGACACGAAAAAACGCGCTGCAAAGCAGCAGCGCGTCAAACACCTGTGATGTCGTGAGGCCAGCCGGCAAAATGCCGGCGGCTCAGCAACTCAACCCTGGCGAGCCTTGAAACGGCGCTGGGTCTTGTTGATCACGTAGACGCGGCCCTTGCGGCGGACCAGGCGGTTGTCGCGGTGACGACCACGCAGCGATTTCAACGAGTTACGGACTTTCATCGGTCAATCCTGATAGCTTGCGATACTGACGTCAAAGGCCGTGCGCAGCAGGCCGAAATCAGCGAAAATGAGCTTGAACCCGCTGGCGACCAAGTCGCCCGGGACCCGCGGTTTCTAAGCCATCGAGCGCCGGACTGTCAATCCGATCCGGGCATGTGGCGACCACCGGATCGATATTTGCAGGTATTTTGGTGGTTTGAGGGTCCGGGAACAGCCGCCGGACCCTCCACCCGTGTGGATCACTCTTGCGGAACATTCGCGGCTTTCACCACCGCGCCCCACTTCTTGATCTCCGAATCGACGAAAGCCGTGAATTCAGCCCCCGTCAGCTTGCCCGGCTCGACGCCCTGGGTGGCGAATTTCTCGCGGGTCGCGGGTGCCGCCAGGATCTCCTTCATGGCCGCGACCAGCTTCGTATAGGCCGGGCTGCCATTGGCCTGCGGCATATACACGCCGAACCAGGCGGTCGCCTCGAACCCCTTTACGCCGGCCTCATCGAGGGTCGGGGCATTGGGGAGCGAGGCCGCTCGGGTCAGGCTGGTGACCGCGAGCACACGGATGTTGCCCGCCTCGGCAGCAGGCAAAACAGTCGGCAACGTATCGAACATGATCGGAATATGGCCGCCGATCAGGTCGTTCATCGCCGGCGCGGCGCCCTTGTAAGGGATGTGCTCGATATTGATTCCAGCCATCTGCTTGAACAGTTCGCCCGACAGATGATTGGCGCCGCCGACACCGGCCGACCCAAAGGACAGCTTGCCGGGCTGCTTCTTCGCCAACTCGATCAACTCGGCGACCGACTTCGCCGGAAAGTCCCTGGTCACAACAAGCGCATTTGGCGCCGTCGCGATCAGGGCGATCGGCGAGAAGTCCTTTTGTGTCTCGTAAGGCAGACTCTTGCGCAGGCTCGGATTGATCACGTGATGCGTGGCCGTGACCAACAACACGCTGCCATCGGCGGGCGACTTCACCACAACTTCCGAACCGATCGTGCCCGATGCGCCGGGCCGGTTCTCGACGATCGTGGTGACGCCGAGCTTCTCGCCCAGATATTGCGCGACGAACCGCGCAAGGATGTCCGTCGTGCCTCCCGCTGGAAACGGCACGATGATCTTGATTTGACTGACTGGAAAA
Organism: Tardiphaga sp. 709; assembly: GCF_032401055.1. Taxonomy (NCBI): domain Bacteria; kingdom Pseudomonadati; phylum Pseudomonadota; class Alphaproteobacteria; order Hyphomicrobiales; family Nitrobacteraceae; genus Tardiphaga; species Tardiphaga sp. 709. The sequence continues at coordinate 2,739,535 of NZ_CP135529.1, forward strand.
TTCTGCGCCAGCGCGCCCGACAACATGACAAAAGTCATCGCCAGACACGACAGGGCGAGCCTCGTGAGCTTCTTCATTTCGATCCCTTGCCCGTTCTTGTCCGGCGTGCGGACTATGCCGCACGCCGTTGTATTGAGCCACTAGGCTGTCAGCGGAAATTCAACCATCGCCTCGCCGACAGCGACCTTCTCGTCGTTCTGGTTCTTCACCAGCACGTCGATCAGCACCCAGCGCGACTTTTCGGTGGTCTGCTTGGCCTTGATGATGCCAACCGGCTGGATCGTGTCGCCGGGCTTCACTGGCTTGACCCATCGCGTTTCGAGACGGCGATGGATTGCACCCGCAGGATAGGCCCAGTCGGTCAGCATCCGGGTGATCAGTCCGAAATTATTCATGCCATGCATGATGATGCCGCCGAAATTGGTCTTGCCGAACGAGTTCTTCATGTAGTTGTCGTCGAGATGCAGCGGATTGTAGTCGAGCGATCCGTCGCAGAAGAGCCGGATCGATTCGCGCGACACTGCGAAGCTCGGACCGTCGATGGTGTCGCCGGTGGAGAGTTTGTCAAAGCTGGTTGTCATGATTGATCTCCTTGCCACACTCACATCGGGCGGATGGTCTGGCCGCGGCCAGAACAGATGACGTCGCCGCGCTGGTTGAAGAACACGTTGTCGTGGATCACGAACAGCCGCTCACGCTTGATGAACTTGTCGAGCGCGCGGGCCTGCAGGGTGATGGTGTCTCCGGGCCGTGCCGGGATGTTGTAGCTCCAGGACTGGCCAGCATTGACGGTGCCAGGTGTGCGCATCCAGTCGTCGGCCGGCGTGCAGGAGAACATCAGCAGGATGTGGATCGATGGCGGCGCGATCAGACCGCCATAGGGCGACGCCTTCGCGTAAGCCTCATCGAAATACAATGGGTGGTTCTCGCCAACCGAGCGGCAATAGAGCTGGATCGCCTCCCTCGTCAGGACATAAGGCAGCGTCTTGCGTGGCTCGCCGGGGACGATCTCGTCCCAGACCTTGCGCAGGTTCGCGTCCTTCCAGAAATCGGTTTCAAAAACTTCCGCTTGCGCCATAGCGCCTTCTCCACTAACGTTCACCAGGCGAACTTTATGGCCGCCTTACGAACAACTATAGGCGCGGTTTCCCGAGACTGACAAGTCCGAACCGGTAGGATGGTGCATGGCCAAAGACAGTGACGGTTTCGTTCGGGCGATCGCCCGTGGTTTTGCGGCCGTCGAAGCGCTGGGTCGCCCACCGGGCCGGCACACGCTCTCGGAAGTCGCCGCGATCGCGGGCCTCAGCCGCGCGACGGCGCGCCGCATGCTCGCGACATTGATCGTGATGAAATATTGCGAAGCCGATGGCCGCTATTTCAGCCTACGCCCGCGGGCGCTGGGGCTTGGCCTTTCCTACCTCAATGCACTGCCTTACTGGGGCTATGCGCAACGCGCTTTGGAAGACCTGCGCAACGAAATCGGCGAATCCTGCTCGCTGGCCGTGCTGGACGAGACCGAGATCGTCTATGCGCTGCGATTGCCGGCGCAGCGCATTCTCTCGGCCAACCTCGCCGTCGGCAGCCGCCTGCCCGCCCATGTGGTGTCACTCGGCCGCGTCCTGCTGGCGGCCCAGCCGCCGGACCAGCGCGCGCACTATCTCGCCACCACCGAATTCAAGCAGATCACCCCACGCACCATCACCGATCCCGTGCTGCTGGAACGCGAGCTCGAACGCGTCGAGGCCGAAGGCTATGGCTGGGTCGATGGCGAGCTCGATCCAGCCATCTGCGGTATCGCCGTCCCCGTCCGCGACCACGGCGGCCGGGTCGTCGCGGCGATCAGCGTGAATGCCATCTCGGGCACAATGGACGAGGCGACGGCAAAGGAGAAATACCTGATCCCACTCCGCCGCACCGCGCAGGATATCCGGACACAGTCCTTCTCCACCGGCTAGGTCGGCAGCGTTCCGCGCCTTTCATTCAGCAGGCCGGTTTGCTAGAGCAACCGCCAACGATAATGATGAAAGTGCGGGAGACGCGGGACATGAAATTGCTCAATCCGGACGACCTGGTCGCCATCGACATCCACACCCATGCGGAAGAGCCATGCGGCTGCCACGCCGACGACGGCTATGATGATTTCCAGGCCCGCATGGCCGAGTATTTCAAGTCGCCGCACAAGCATCCGCCGACCGTCGAGGAAACCGCCGCCTATTACCGCGACAAGAAGATCGCCGCGGTGATCTTCCCGGTCGACGCCGAGCGCGAGACCGGCTTCCGCCGCTACAACAATTACGAGATGCTGGAGATCGCCAAAGAAAACGCCGACGTACTGATCCCGTTCGCGTCGATCGATCCGCACAAGGGCAAGCTCGGCGTGCGCGAGGCGCGCAAGCTGATCTCCGAATACGGTGTGAAGGGTTTCAAGTTCCACCCGACCATGCAGGGCTTCTACGCCAATGACCGCATGGCCTATCCGCTCTATGAGGCGATCCAGGAAGGCGGCGCGATCGCGCTGTTCCATACCGGCCAAACCGGCGTCGGCTCCGGTATGCCGGGCGGCATGGGGATGCGGCTGAAATATTCCAACCCGATGTATATGGACGATGTTGCGGTCGATTTCCCCGACATGAAGATCATTCTGGCGCATCCCTCCTTCCCCTGGCAGGAAGAGGCGCTGTCGGTCGCGACCCACAAGCCCAACGTGTATATCGACCTGTCCGGCTGGTCGCCGAAATACTTCCCGCCGATCCTGGTGCGCTACATCAATTCGATCCTGCAGGATAAGATGCTGTTCGGCTCCGACTGGCCGGTGATCATGCCGGATCGCTGGATGGCCGATTTCGCCAAGCTCGACATTCGCGACGAGGTGCGTCCGAAGGTCCTGAAGAACAACGCACGGAAACTCCTGGGCATATGACGAACAACGATCTGCCGCGCAAACTTGCGGATGCCCGGCAGATCGCTGCCATTGCCACCGGCTTCTCGCTGCCGTTCTCGACCAGCGGTCAGGCTATCGCGGTGTCGATCTTTGCAGTGCTCGCGCTGCTGACACTCGACCGCGATCGTTTCATCGCCACGTTGCGGAGGCCGGCGGCCTATCTGCCGGTCGCGCTGTTCGCGCTGATCCTGGTCGGCGTAATCTGGTCGATGCAGCCGCTCAGCGGCGCGATCAGATGGGTTGGTCCCTACGCCAAGCTGCTGCTGATCCCATTGGTGATGGCAACGGCATTTACGCCCAAACAGGCGTTACAAATCGCTTATGGCTTTCTTGCCGCCTGTATATGTCTTCTCGCCCTGTCATGGGCTGCGTTCCTGTGGCCCACGGGACCGTGGGGCTGGTTCAAGGCGCCCGGTGTGCCCTTCAAGGACAATGCGGTTCAATCCGGCTGCTTCGCACTTTGTGCCTTCGCTCTGGCGATCGGCGCGATGCGTATCTGGGTGCAGGACACCCGCCGCGCCATTGCGATGATCGTGCTCGCGCTTCTGTTCTTTGCCGACATTTTCCTGATCTATGTGTCGAAGACCGGCGCAATCATGGCCACCGCATTGCTCGGTTTGTTCGTCATCCATGCCGGCGGCTGGCGGCGCTCTTCCATAGTCGCGGTCGCAGCCATGATCGTGATCGGCATCGCACTGCTGACCTCGCCACAAGCCCAGCGCCGGATTGCAGAGATCAATTCGGACATCAACGCCAATAGCGGCCAGACCGCTGGCGGCGAAACAGTTTCGACGGCATCGCGGCTGGATTTCTGGAGCAAGGCAGTCGGCTTCGTGAAGGCCTCGCCCATCGTCGGTCACGGCACCGGGAGCATCAAGCCGCTGTATCAGAGCATGGAGGCGACGAAGCCGTCGCCTTACGGCCACGCCACGCCCGACCCGCACAATCAAACGCTTCATACCGTGCTGCAGGTCGGCCTGATCGGCGGGCTGCTGCTATGGGCCATGTGGATCGCGCATGCACGGCTTTTTCTCGCGCGCGATTATGCGAGCATCCTCGGCCAAGCGGTCGTGTTGCAGAACGTGATTGGCTCTCTATTCAACAGCCACATCTCGGCGGTGACGCAAGGGATGCTGTACTGTCTGGCAGTGGGATTGCTGGGCGCGTTGGTGCGCAATGCGCATTCGGAATGGCCGGCCGGAAAGCGATAACTACTTCAGCTTCAGCCACCGCTTCAAATAACGCCGCCTGAATTTCTGCACGGCAAACTGTATGCGCAGCTGCAATTGCGCATGCCCTTTGCGATCGAGCGAGCTCTTGAACACGCCGTTGAGCGAGCCTTGCTCCGCCAGCGGCGGTTCTGGCCACAGGAACGGGATGCCCATGGCGGGATCGCCGGTGTTGAAGGCGATGTCGATAGGCTCATGCATCGGATGCCGCGCGATCCAGTCAAGTCGCGCCGAGGCCTCGGGCGCACCCAGCACATAGGCTTCCATATTGCGCACGCGATTGCCGGGATAGACGATTTGGCCCGGGCGCAACTCCGACGCCGGTGTGTAAAAATTGGTCGCTGCGCCAAGATGCAGAATGCGCGGCCGCGGCCACTTTTCGGCTTCGTCGAGCACGCGCTTCAACTGGTCGCAGAAATCCGTCACCAGCAATGCGTCATCCTCGAAGATCAGCGCCAGATCCTGGCCGCGCTCGCGGATGCGCTGCATGGCGACGATGTGCTTCAAGGAACAGGATTTCTGCCTCAACGTTAGGTCAGCGCCTTCGGCGAAATAAGCCCGATCGACATCGGAGGTGATCTCGTCGGCATCGAAATCCAGCACCCACTCGAACTTGATGCCCGCACGGTCGAGCTCGCGCTGGATATGCTCCGTGCGCTCGGGCAACGACTTGGCATGGATCACATAGGCCGGCAGCATCGAGGGGTAGGCTCCAGAACATCGCCCGGCACGGTCAGCCAGACAAGAGCCCGTATAAGGTCAAAACCGGCGTGAGGGAATGGCGCGGCAGCGCCGCCCCAGTTCCCCAATGCACGGATGTGACTTCACTTTGCCGGCGACATGTGAGAGGGCGTGGCGGTATGTCACCGAGACCGCATCATGAGCCTTGAGTCCGTCCGCGCCTTTCTCACCGCCCACGCCCCCGAATTATCCGTCACCGTTACCGACAAAAGCTCGGCCACGGTCCTTCTCGCCGCCGAGGCGTTGGGCGTCGAACCCGGCCAAATCGCCAAGACGCTGTCGGTGCGGGTCGGCGACCGGGTGGTGCTGGTGGTGACCAAGGGTACAGCGCGGCTCGACAATAAGAAGGCACGCGATGCACTTGGCGGCAAGCCCCGCATGCTGGGGGCCGACGAGGTCGTTGCTCTCACCGGCCATCCGGTCGGCGGCGTCTGCCCGTTCGGCCTGGCAACGCCATTGCAAGTCTACTGCGACGTGTCGCTGAAGGAATTCGCCGAGGTATGGCCGGCGGCGGGCTCGGTCAACAGTTCGATACGGATGTCCCCGGCACGGATGGCCGAACTGACTGGGGCCAGCTGGGTCGATGTTTGCCAGGAGCCGGCAGCAGTGCAGGAGCAAGCTCCCGCGAGGGGTTGAGGCAGCGAGAATAATTCACTGCCGTTCAATGCCGGCAGAGAATAAGCCAACCGCCGTCCGGCGCGAGAGCAGTGCGGGTATTGCTATTTTTGTCGGGGGATCGACTTCCCCCGCGCAAGGCACGATTTTCCGGGTGTCGTCCCTGAGGACGCTCGGCTGCGCAGCAATATGTGCGGCCCAACCGGACAAGGACCATGCGCTTCAAAGCCCCGTCTCATCGCCCGCAGTCGTCGAAGACCTGGAAGCAGGTGGTGGCGTCGATCGTGGCCGCAGCTGCAGCCGGACTACAGTCCGCTGGCGCCTGAACGAGCGCTGTAGCCGTCCGCTGGCGAGCAAACGCCGCTGGCGCCAAGTTCCCGCGTTATCAAAATCTTGAGGGTATATAGCTAGGGTTGCATCCGGCCGTGTGTAAATCGGCGGGGGGACCTCGAGATGCGGCTCGTGCCGATCACCGACGCCGACAGAAGCTGGGCTTCGCTGAAGTCACAGTGGCGTAAGGCTGCCGAGGCAGCCGAGGAAGACTTCTCCACTTACACCCAAGGTATTTTCGCGGCTTTGGACCCTGTCATGCAGGGCGGCAAGGGTGGGTTGTACGGTCTCTACGACGGCACCGTTCCGCAGGCCTTCTGTCAGGTCAGCAAACTTCTGATGCCCAAATTCGAAGGTCCCGTGCTGCGTTGCCGTTTCATGACCGTGTCGCCGACCTACGACTTCGGGAGTGCCGGTCTCGATAAATACGGACAACTGCTGATCGAGCTGTTTTCCGGCATGATCTGGCTGTCGCGCAACGCCCTTTCCGCCAGCCATATCCAGTTTCACCTCCGCAGCCCCGCCGACGCGCAATTCCTCGCCCCATTGCAGGCTCCGGTGCCCAACTCGCCGTTCCAGCGCTTCACCATTAACGGCGCCTGGGTCGAATGCGATCTCAGGCTGCCCGAACTCGAAACAATGTAAGAGCGTGCAGCGCAATGACGCGTGCCGCAAGCTTGCGCAGCGACATCGGCAATGATAGCCCGGTTGTACGATGACCGGACAAGCTAAGCCACGCACCAGGCGCAAGACAACCAATGGGGCCGCAGGCACGCCTTTGCTGCGACCGCTCAATCCCGTGCGCCGCCGTACTGAGGAAGTCGTCGAGCGCATCGCTGCCCAGATCATCGAAGGCCGCTTGCCCGCAGGCGCGCGCCTGCCGACCGAGCAGGCCATGATGGCGGCCATGGGCGTCAGCCGCACAGTCGTTCGAGAGGCGATTGCGGCACTCCGCGCCCGGGGTCTTGTAACCACCCGGCAAGGCGCCGGTGCCTTCGTCAACAGCGAGCCCGATCAGCAGCCTTATGCCATCGACCCCGACGGCCTGGGCTCACTTGGCAGCGTGATCGAAATTCTTGAACTGCGCACGGCCGTCGAGATGGAGGCCGCGGCTATAGCCAGCGAGCGCGCCACCGCTGCCCAGATCCGAGCCATTGCCAAAGCCGCGGCTACCTTCAGCCGCGCGATCGCCAATGGCGACCGTGCGGTGAAGGAGGATTTCGACTTCCACTTCGCCATTGCTGTCGCCACGCAGAATGCGCGCTTCGTCGGTTTTCTGGAATTCCTCGGCGGCCTCATCATCCCGCGCCAGAGCATCCGCACCTTCGATGGCAAGGTCGAATTGCAGAAGCGCTATCTCGAGAGCATCGAGAAGGAGCACCAAGTCATCGTCAATGCGATCAGCGCCCGTTCGCCGCGCAAGGCTCGCGATGCGATGCGCCGGCATTTGCTGAACGGCAAGGAACGCTACAAGCAGCTGTCAGTCGATCCGGTCCAGTAGCTCACCTGAAGCCGAATGCGTGCGGCAGTGCCATCGAGAACCACGGCACGTAAGTCACCAGCATCAACACGGCGAACATCACCCAGTAAAACGGCCAGATCCCGCGCATCACCTCGTCCACCGAGACCTTGCCGATGGCACAGCCGACGAACAGCGTGGTACCGACCGGCGGCGTCAGCAGGCCGATGCCGAGATTGAGCAGCATCACGATGCCGAAATGCACGGGGTCGATCCCGAAACTCTTCACCACCGGCAGCAGGATCGGCGTGCAGATCAGCAGCAGTGGCGCGAGATCGAGCGCCGTGCCGAGGATCAGCAGCATGATATTGAGCCACATCAGCAGCACATATTTGTTCGACGAGATCGCGACGAAGAACTCGGTCATATGCGCCGGCATCCGCATCATCGCAGCGACATAGCCGAAGCATGACGCGGTCGCGACCAGCGTCAGCACCATCGCTACCGTCTGGAGCGTCCGGTAGGTCAGCATCGGCAGCTCGGACCATTTGTAATCGCGATAGATAAACATCGTGACGAAGAAGGCCCAGACGCACGCCACAGCGCCAGCCTCGATCGGCGTGAACACGCCTGTAAGAATGCCACCGAGCACGATCACCAGCGTGACGATGCCCCAGGTGGCATCCCCCAGCATCTTCAGCGCCTGCTTCACTGGCACCGGCTCGCCCTTCGGATGACCATCGCGATAGGCAAAGTAGAGACACAACAGCATGATCGCGAAGCCAAGCAGTAGCCCGGGCACGATACCTGCCAGGAACAGGCTGGTGATCGAGACTACGCCGCCGGTCGCCAGCGAATAGATCACCGCATTGTGGCTCGGCGGCACCAGGATCGCCTGGACCGAAGCGGAGATCGTCACATTGGTGGCGAACACACGTGGATAGCCTTTCGCAGCCATCTGCGGGATCATTACCGAGCCAATCGCCGACGTATCCGCGACCGACGAGCCGGAGATCCCGGACATGATAGTCGTAGCCAAAATATTGACCTGGGAGAGGCCGCCGCGGATGCGCGTGAAGCCGACCACGACGGCTGCAAAATCCACCAGCCTTCGCGCCATGCCGCCTTCTGCCATGATGGCGCCGGCCAGCACGAAGAACGGCACGGTCAGCATCGACACCTTGCCAACGCCGCTGGAGAGTTGCTGCATCACAGCTGCAACGGGCAGATCGATCCACAGTGCGCCGACCAGCGCGGAAAGCGCCAGCGCGAAGGCGATCGGCATGCCGACGGCGAAGAACAGACACATGCTGAGCAGAAGAACGGCGATGTCCATGTCGGATTTTCTTTGTTATGGCTGGAGCTGATCGGCGAAGCTAGTCGAGAGGTATGTGTGCGTCGCTGCCATCCTGCGGCGGCGGACCGATGGTCAGTCGTTCGACGACAAAGAGAAACATCATCGCGCCGGAAACGGGGATCGGCATGTAGGTGATCCCGACGGACAACCAGGGAAATTCATCCACCGAATTGCCCCAGGTGGTCATCACCAGCTTCATGCCCCAGATCACCATGAACAGTGCCACCGCAGCCATCAGCAACTCGCTGATGAAAGCAGCTACGACACGCGCGTGAGGCGGCAGCAGGTTGGTCCCTACTGTCATGTTCATGTGGATGCGTTGGCGATAGCAGTTGGCAGCGCCAATAAACGTCACCGCGATGGTCAGCAACACCGCCAGCGGCTCTGGCCACGACGCCGCGCTGTTCAAAATGTAACGGGTGTAAACAGCCCAAGGGATAATTGCGGAGATCAGCACAAGCGCCAGGCAAGAAAACACGGCACCGGACCAGTACAGTGCGTTCATGGCGCGGCGGAACGCGTAAGCCGCACCATGGCTGGCCGTATCTGCGTGATGATTGGATGCAGCCGGCAGTTTGGAAATAACGTCAGACATGAAGACCTCAGGTAACGCAACGGAAGCGCTGGCCTATCCTGTCGTCCCCGCGAAGGCGGGGACGACACATTGAGAGCATGCCGCTAGCTCACCGCAGCAATGCGCTTGGTCATCTCGGCGTATTTCGCACCGTATTTGTCCCACACCGGCTTCACGGCATCGCGGAACGGCTGTTTGTCGATGGACGTGACGATGTCGGTGCCGACTTCCTTCATCTTGTCCAGCGCGGTCTTCTCCGCCTCATACCAGAGCACGCGCTGCTCGAGCTGCGCTTCCCGGCCGAATTTCTTCAGCAGCGCCTGATCGTCCGGCGTGAGCTTCGCCCATGACGCTTTCGAGAACACCAGCAATTCCGGAATGATCAGATGCTCAGTCATCGAGAAATACTTGGCGACCTGGAAATGGTTCTGCGCCACGAAGGATGGCAGATTGTTCTCGGCCCCATCGACGACGCCGGTCTGCATGGCACTAAACACCTGATCGAAGCCCATGGCGACGCCGTTGCCACCTAGCGCATTCATGGTGTCGATAAACAAGGGATTACCGATCATCCGGATCTTGAGACCCTTGAGATCGGCGAGCGTCTTGATCGGGCGTTTGCTGTTGTAGATGTTGCGCGAGCCGGCATTCATCCAGCCAAGCGCGACCAGACCGGTTTTTTCATTAGTCGTGATCTTGTTCAGCAGCTCGGTGCCGATCTCGCCATCGAGGACCGCTTCCATGTGCTTGGAATCGCGAAACACGAACGGCATGTTGAAGACGTTGACGTCATCGACCACGGGGCCGACCGCACCGACAGAGATACGGGCGATCTGCAGAGCGCCGACCTGGGCCTGCTCGATGGCTTCCTTCTCGCCGCCAAGCTGCATGGAGGGAAACATCTGGATGGTGAGCCGGCCGCTTGTGGCGGCATCCAGCTTCTTGCCCATGCGGACCACGGATTCGACCGTGGGGTAGCCGAGCGGGTGGACGTCAGAGGCCTTGAGGACCATCTTGGCCTGCGCCTGCGCAGGCGTGAACCGCCCGAGACCGGTAGCGCCAACCGCGAGCGCGGCCAGTCCGCCTTTGACGACATCTCTTCTCTTCATGGACGAAATCCTCCCTGTGAATTTCCCGATGCGGCGCGTTGGCCATTATTCTGGTTCGCCCCTTTGCGGGGTCGATCTTGTCACAATTCTAGAAGCGTGCCGGCCCGCCGTCCATCAGCTTGTATCGGCAGCGCACCCCAAAAGTTGTACGATGACCCGACATCTAGCACCGACATCGGAGGCCGGCAAGCGCGTGCTCGAGCGGCCGCGCAGAACTAAAGTTCAACCCGAGGTGCAGCGCGAAGAGAGCGGCATCTCGGCCTCATTTTCGCAGGGGTGTTGGGTACCCGCTGATTGATTGGTTGGAATCGGTGTAGAGAGAGACATCTGTCACGACAGGAGCCCACCGTGCCAACTGAACGCTTTCAATTCCCCGGCGCGGCCGGCCATATGCTGGCGGCGGCGCTCGACCTGCCCGATGGCGATGTCCACGCGTACGCGCTGTTCGCGCATTGCTTCACTTGCGGCAAGGATGTGCTCGCGGCGCGGCGTATCTCCGCGGCGCTGACGCTCAAGGGCATCGCCGTTCTGCGCTTCGACTTCACTGGCCTCGGCTCCAGCGAGGGCGATTTCGCCAATAGCACCTTCTCGTCGAATGTCGCCGATCTCGTAAAAGCCGCCGACCATTTGCGGGAAATACGCCAGGCACCGGCAATCCTGATCGGCCACAGCCTCGGCGGCGCAGCGATCCTCTCCGCCGCTGAACAGGTGCCGGAAGCCAAGGCCGTTGTCACCATCGCGGCGCCCTCCGATCCCGCGCATGTCACCGACATGTTCTCCGAACATGTCGACGCGATCCGCGAAAAAGGCGAGGTCGAGGTCAAGCTCGCCGGTCGGCCATTCAGCATCAAGCGTGAGTTCCTCGACGATATCGCCGAGCACAATCTGATGGCCAAGGTGACCAGGCTCCACAAGGCGCTGCTGATCATGCATGCGCCCACCGACGACACAGTGGGCATTGACAACGCCACAAGGATTTTCGTCGCTGCCAAACATCCCAAGAGCTTCGTCTCGCTGGCCGGTGCCGATCACCTGCTCACGCAAAAGCATGACGCGATCTATGTCGCCGATGTCATCGCGGCCTGGGCCGGGCGCTATCTCAATGCGGTCGCCATCGCGCCCGTAGCGAGCCTGCCCGATGAGCCACGCAAGGTGGTGGTGAGCGAGACGCGCGCCAGCAAATTCCAGCAGGTCATCACTGTCGGCCCGCATCAGATACTCGCCGACGAGCCGATCGCCGCCGGAGGCGAGGACACCGGACCCGGTCCATATGATCTGCTGCTCAGCGCGCTCGGCGCCTGCACCGCGATGACCATGCGGCTCTATGCCGAACGCAAGACATTACCGATGGACCACGTCACGGTGACGCTGAACCACAAGAAGATCTACGCCAGGGATTGCGAGGAATGCGAGACCAAGGACGGCATGCTCGATCAGATCGAGCGCGTCATCACGATCGACGGCAAACTCAACGCCGAGCAGCGCGCAAAGCTCATGGAGATCGCTGACAAGTGCCCGGTACACCGGACACTAACATCTGAGATCAGGATCGTGACGACAGCAGCAGAGTAAGCGTGTCGCTGACGCGCCTTTACCTATTAGGGTCCGGATAGACCAGGCTGCGCCAGCCAGAGCGATCGAACGGCGCCCACGCGCCTTCCTTCTGCGCGAGACGCTCCGCCACTGCATAGACGACAGCGGGGTGATGCCCCATCCCGCAATGGCTGCTCTCGACCTCGATGCTCTCCGACATCGCCGACGGCTTCTCTACGCAGCCCTGCCAGGCACAGACGCCGTCGGTGCGGCTGTAGATCGCGGTGGTCGGGACCGGCGGCGTATCGGCGAGCGAGCCACCGAAATCGTCGTCGGTGTCGTCGGCGCGTTTGCCGCTGGCGAATTCATAGACACGCCAGGCATTGGTGGATTTCGGATGGCCGGCAAACGGGCTGCCCAGCGTGATCACCGAACGGACGCGGTCCGGCATCATCTTGGCGAGCTGGCGTGCGTAAAGGCCGCCGAGACTCCAGCCGACCAGACTCACCTTGCGGCCGTGGGTCTCGTTCATCTCTTTCAGCAATTCGACCATGCTGCCCTGCACACCGTCGCGCAAACCGAGATTGCGGCCCTGCTTCCAGCCGCTGACGGCATAGCCGCGGCCCTTGAGGAAGGTGCGGAGCGGACCTGTCGAAACATCAGAGGCCACAAGGCCCGGCAGTACCAGTACCGGATGACCATCGCCACGCGGCGCGAGATTCAGCAGCGGCAGCGCACCCAGAAACGCGCCGAATTCGTGGACCGCACGGCCTTCAAGAAACATCAGGGTTTTCGATGGGGGACGCTGCGCCTGGGCCGTAGCCGACATCTGATTTCCTCTCGCCGGCGCGTTGGCCGGTCATATCGATTGATTTGAAAGCAGCCTCACAGGAGGGAATCACACAACGCACCGAAGCAACTATCAGTTCACTCAAGTTAAGGTCGGGTTTGTGGCAGTTCAAGCGCATCCCGATACCCCCGGCGCCTCACTTTTCCGCAATGCGGAACTGCTCTCACAGCAGTCGCAACAGATATTCGATCGTGTAGAGCGCCAGCCCGGCGAGCCCGCCGATCAGCGAACCGTTGAAGCGGATATATTGCAGATCGCGGCCTATATTGACTTCGATGACACCGATCAGCTGCTGCATGTCCCAGCCCTTCACCTGGTCGGCGATAAAACTCGACACGCCGCTTTTCTGATCGGCGATGAACGTGCGCAACACCACGACGATGCCCTGGTTGATCTCGCCGCGCATCTCGGCATCCGCGCGCAGCGCTGCGCCGGCCTCGACGAATACATTGGCCAGATGATGTGCCAGTACATTGCTTTCACCTGATGCACTGCGCTCGATGAAGCTGCGCGCATTGTTCCAGAGATTACGTCCTAGTTCGGCAAGCTCGGAGCGCGCCAGCAGATCGCGCTTCAACCCATCGATACGGCCGGTGAAGCCGGGCTCGGTCTCCAGCCGATCGACGAAGGACAGCAGCATGCGGTCGAACTCGCCACGGAACGGATGCGCAGGATCCTTGCGTACATCGTCGAAGAAGGTCGTGGCCGACGCGACGATGCGCTTCAGCAGGAACGCATCGGCGCGGTAGAGTTTGAGCAACGTCGGCAGCTCGTCGCGAATCTTGTTCTTGATGACGGCTAGCGTGTCCGGCTCGGTCAGCGCGCCATGCATGGCGCCGAGCAGATTGTCGAGCAGGCCCTGATGGCGACCATCCCTGATGAAGCCCCGCATGGTGCCGGCAGCGATGGGCGCGAGATCAACCGACTGCAGCTGGGTCATCACACGGCGTGTGATGAAGGTTTTGAGACCAGACGTTTCCGTCGCCGACATCACCTCCGGCAACAGCCGCAGCAAGAAACTCGCGAGATCGGCGCTACGCTTCTTGTCGCTCAGCCAGTCTGCAACGAAACTCGCAAAATCCACCTCACGTAATTTGGCCTCGACCGGCCCGGCTTCGAGGAAATGCACCTCGATGAATTCACCCAGCTTGTCGGCAATGCGATTTTGATTCGCCTGGATGATCGCGGTGTGCGGAATCGGCAGACCCAGCGGCCGACGGAACAGCGCGACAACGGCGTACCAGTCCGCCAATCCGCCAATGGTGGCCGCTTCCGCGAAGGCCGCAACGAATCCGAACACGGGATGAATCGGCAGCAGGATTTTTGCCGCTATGAACACCACCAGACAGCTCGCCAGCACCAGTGCGGCGATCGCCTTCACGCGTCGCAGCTCTGCTGCGCGCGCAGCGTCGCCGGGACTCGCGAAAGACGAAAAACTGTTTGCGTCCATAGGCTTCCTCAACCGGTCAAGATGGCCGGTTCCCGCTGTTAACATAATGTCGGACAATGTGAGTCACTGTCGTTAACCTTTCTTAAAGATGTCGCTCGCGGAACCTGCTCCGCGTGGTAAATCTCGATTCGAACTTGCGAGGCGCGCTTCGCTTTGATGAGCGCCGAAGACCGTTTTGGGAATTTCATGAGCGAGATCATTGTCGTACCGCCCCGCCCGCGATCCGCTACCGGATCAGGAACAGAAGCAGGCCGCGCTGAGCTATCTCAACGAAGCCTGGGCGGAAGCACGACATGACGGCGTCGATGGCGATTGCCTCGCGCAGGCCAGCCTGTTCGCAGCCTTTGCCGAACTCGTCGGCACCTATGGCGAGGACGCCGTGGCGAAGTTTGTCGAGGGTCTTCCGGGCCGCGTGCGCAATGGCGAGTTCTCGCTGACACTGGCACGGCAGTAGTCACATAGCTCTGACTGTCGTCGCCCGCTTCCGCGGGCGATCCAGCCTGAGATACCTTACGCTTTCAACGTCTCCAGGAACTTCACCGTCTCGCCCTGTGACGGCGTGACAAGCTCGCCCTGCCACATCACGCGGTTGCCGCGCACGAATGTGCCCACGGGCCAGCCGGTGACTTTCACACCGTCATAGGGCGTCCAGCCCGCCTTCGAGGCTACCCAGTCATTGGTGATGGTCTCGGTGCGTTTCAGATCCACGATGGTGAAGTCGGCGTCATAGCCCGCCGCGATGCGGCCCTTCATGGCGATGTTGTAGAGCCGCGCGGGACCTGCACTCGACAGATCGACGAAGCGTGCCAGCGACAGGCGGCCGGCATTGACGTGATCCAGCATGATCGGCACCAGCGTCTGCACGCCGGTCATTCCCGAGGGCGACGCCGGATAGATTTTCTTCTTTTCCTCGAGCGTGTGCGGCGCGTGGTCGGAGCCGAGCACATCAATGATGCCCTGACTGATGCCGTTCCAGATGCCGTCGCGATGGCTGGCATCGCGCACCGGCGGATTCATCTGCGCCAGCGTGCCGAGGCGCTCATAGCATTCCGGCGCCGCCATGGTCAGGTGATGCGGTGTCGCCTCGCAGGACGCGACGTCCTTGTGGTCGCGCAAATATTCGATCTCTTCTTTCGTCGAGATATGCAGCACATGGATGCGCTTGCCGGTCTCGCGCGCAAGGTTGACCAGCCGCTGCGTCGCCATCAGCGCCGCAGTCTCGTCCCGCCACACCGGGTGCGAACGGGTGTCGCCTTCAATGCGCAGGTTCTTGCGCTCGTTGAGGCGATATTCGTCCTCGGCATGGAAGGCGGCGCGGCGCTTGATGACCTGGAAGATGCGGCGGAGACTGTCGTCATCCTCGACCAGCAGCGCGCCGGTGGATGAGCCGATGAATACTTTCACGCCGGCGCAGCCGGGCGCGCGTTCGAGCTCCGGCAGGTCCTGCACGTTCTCGCGGGTCCCGCCGATGAAGAAGGCGTAATCGCAATGCATGCGATGATGGCCGCGCTTCACCTTGTCGGTGAAAGTGGCTTCGTCGATGGTCAGCGGATTGGTATTCGGCATTTCGAACACGCCGGTGACGCCGCCCATCACGGCACTCTTCGATCCGGTCTCCAGATCTTCCTTCTGTTCCAGACCCGGCTCGCGGAAATGCACCTGGGTGTCGATCACGCCGGGCAGGATGTGCAGCCCCTTGCAGTCGATCACCTCCGCGGCCGAGGCCGCGCCGAGCGATCCGATGGCGGCGATTCGGCCATTGCGGATGCCGATATCGCGCGCGCCCTCGCCGTCCTGATTGACGACGGTGCCGTTCTTCAAAATCGTATCGAATGTCTGGGTCATCTGGTCTTGTCACAGCCTGTGAATGCCGCGCAGGATGAGCGCGGGCCTTGTTGTCGGCATCTTAGCGGCTTAACTTTAGCTGTCATATCCGCCAGCCGTGATTCACCCTCGTTTCCTGGCTCGTTTATTGGATTTTTCGAGATTTTCCCAATGAAAGCAGCGCTTCTCCCCAATCGGGGTGTGGTGAAAATCGCCGGCAACGACGCCCGCGGTTTCCTCAACAACCTCGTGACTTCCGAGCTTGAGGTGGTGACGCCGGGCACCGCGCGGTTCGCCGCGCTGCTGACGCCGCAGGGCAAGATCATCGCCGACTTCCTCATCACCGAAGCACCGGCCGGCCATGGCGGCGGGCTGCTGATCGACTGCCCGCGCGAACTGGCACAACCGCTGGCCACCAAGCTAGGCTTCTACAAGCTGCGCGCCAAAGTGACGGTGGAAAATCTCTCCGATGCGCTCGGCGTACTCGCGGCGTGGGACGGCGAGCCCGGCATGAAACCGGACCTCGCCTTCGCCGACCCGCGCGACGGCGCGCTCGGCTATCGCATCCTCGTGCCGCCCGATCTGGTCCCGAAGACGGCCGCGCTGGTCGGTGCCGAACTGGTCGATGCATCAGCCTATGAAGCGCACCGCATCAGGCTCGGCGTGCCACGCGGCGGAGCTGATTTCGCCTATGGCGATGCGTTCCCGCACGAAGCCAATATGGACAAGCTCGCCGGCGTCGACTTCGACAAGGGTTGTTACATCGGCCAGGAGGTCGTCTCCCGCATGCAGCATCGCGGTACGGCGCGCACGCGCATCGTCGGCATCACGCTGGATGGCCCGGCGCCGGCCGCCGGCACCGAAATCCGCGCTGCGGACAAGCCGATCGGCACCATGGGCTCGTCTGCCGATGGCCGTGGCCTCGCCATGATCCGCACCGACCGCGCCAGTGATGCGCTCGATGCCGATGCCGCTTTCCTGGCCGGCGACATCGCCATTCATCTCGCCGACGCCGCTGCCGTACGCGCGCTGGCCACGAAGAAGACCCCCGCATGAACAAGCCCGCGATCACGCATGCCGACGGCAGGACGCGCTGCCCGTGGCCGGGCGAAGATCCATTCTATGTCGCCTATCACGACACCGAATGGGGCGTTCCGGAATATGACGACCGCGCGCTCTACGAGAAGCTGATCCTCGATGGCTTCCAGGCCGGCCTCTCCTGGATCACCATCTTGCGCAAGCGCGACAATTTCCGCAAAGCATTCGATGACTTTCAGCCGGAAAAAATCGCGCGCTACAGCGAGAAAAAAGTTCACGCGCTGATGAACGATGCCGGCATCGTGCGCAACCGCGCCAAGATAGAAGGCGCGATCCTCAGCGCCAAAGGCTATCTGAAAATCATGGAAGAAGGCGCCGGCTTCTCGAAATATCTGTGGGACTTCGTGGACGGCAAGCCACTGGTCAATAATTTCAAGACCCATGGCAGCGTGCCTGCCTCGACACCGCTATCGGCCAAGATCTCCAAGGATCTGCAGGGGCGCGGCTTCAAATTCGTCGGCCCGACCATCGTCTATGCCTTTATGGAGGCCACAGGCATGGTCAACGATCATCTCGTGACCTGCTTTTGCCACGAGGCCTGCATGGGCCTGAAGCGCAAGCCGCGCCTCAAGGCGAAGTAGCAGCAAGAAACTCAAGAACAAGAACCGATGGCCAAATCGAAATTCTCCACTGACGTCGCCACCCGCGCCTGGCAACGCATGCTGTCGGGCCGGCGGCTTGATCTGCTCGATCCCTCGCCGCTGGATATCGAAATTGCCGATATTGCCCACGGGCTCGCGCGCGTAGCGCGCTGGAACGGGCAGACCCATGGCACACATATTTTCTCGGTGGCACAGCACACGCTTCTCGTGGAAGCTGTGTTGCGCGAGCAAATGCCGCGCGCTGATGAGCGCGTACGGCTCGCGGCCCTGCTGCATGACGCGCCGGAATATGTCATCGGCGATATGATCTCGCCGTTCAAGGCGGTGATCGGCGGCGACTACAAGGTGATCGAGAATCGCCTGCTCGGCGCCATCCACATCCGCTTCGGCCTGCCGCCGGTGCTGGAGCCCGGGATCACCAAGCAGATCAAGGCCGCCGATATGGGCGCCGCCTATCTGGAAGCCACACGGCTTGCGGGTTTCAAGGAAGCCGAGGCCAAGCGACTGTTCGGCAAGGATCCCGGCCTCTCGGAAGCCATGGTGGAAGATTACCTGACGCCGTGGTCGGCGGGGAAGGCTGAGAAGCGGTATCTGGCAAGGTTTGAGGCGCTGCTGGCGTAATTTAAACTCGGTCATGCCCGGGCATGACGTGGAGAGAACGGAGCGTTATAACGACGCTCAACAAAAGGTTCCCCGATGATCCACGTCTGCTCGCTCGCCGATCTGCATCCCACCGTGAAGGACACGGCCGCGAGCCACGTGCTCACCATCATGGCCAATGTCGCGCAGGTGCAGCGGCCGCCGTCGATCAGCGAGGTCAATCATCTCAGGGTTCAGGTCGACGACATCACCGAGGCCATGGACGGATTTGTCGCGCCGAACGAGGGCCACATCGCGCAGGTGCTGGACTTCGTCCGCGGCTGGGACCGCGCCTCGCCGCTGGTGATCCATTGCTATGCCGGCATCTCCCGCTCCACCGCCAGCGCCTTTGCCGCCGCCTGCATGCTCAATCCGGACCGCGACGAGCGCGACATTGCGCTGCGCATCCGCGCGGCCTCCCCGATCGCATCCCCCAACCGCCTGCTCGTGACCCTCGCCGACAAGGCGCTGGGCCGCGGCGGCCGCATGGTCCGCGCGCTCGACGAGATGGGCCCCGGCAATCTGACCGTGATCGGCAAGCCGTTTCGCCTCGATCTGGATTAATTCCAGCAATTGCACGCGGCGCGTGAACTAAAGTTCTCCACGACAACACATACCGATGGCCATGTCCCCGGGCGCTGTTCCGGGGCATGATTGGCGTGTGCCCTGTGTCCTGAAGGTTTGATAGTCGATGTTCGATGATTTCGGTTTCGTCACGCTGGTGATTGCTATCGTTGCCTTCATCTTCGCGCGCAAGGCGCGCAATGAGGTGAAGGTGCTTCGCGCCCGACTCGACGCCTATGAGGCGACACCGCGTGTGGCCACCACGACCGCCGCAGCAACACCGGACCTCACAGCGACCGCACCGGACATTGCATCCGCACCTGCTCTCTCAGAGACATCGACCGAGGTAATCCGCGAAGCCGCACCCTCGATCCAGCCGGATGTCCCTGCTCACACTGCGCCCGAACCCGCCGCGCCTATGGAAGCCCCTGCGGCTGGCCCCGGCTTCGAGGAACGCATCGGCACGCGCTGGGTGGTCTGGGTCGGCGGCCTCACGCTGGCACTCGGCGGCTTCTTCATGGTGCGCTATTCCATCGAGGCCGGCCTGCTCGGCCCCGAAGTCCGCGTGCTGCTCGGCGGCCTGTTCGCCCTGGCACTGCTCGCCGTCGGCGAATTTGCGCGCCGCAAGGAAAGCCTGTCTGCGATTGCACCGCTGCCCATCGCCAATATTCCGGCGATTCTCACAGCGGCCGGCACTGCCGTCGCCTTTGCGACAGTCTATGCCGCCTATGCGCTGTATAACTTCCTCGTCCCCGGCACGGCCTTCGCCCTGCTCGGCATCGTCGCCATGTGCACCATGGCCGCGGCATTGCTGCACGGCCCGGCGCTCGCGGGCCTCGGCATTGCCGCCGCCTTCGTCACGCCGGTTTTGGTGTCGTCCGGCAAGCCGGATTACTGGGCGCTGTATATCTATCTCGCTATCGTTATGGCGGCCGCCTTCAGCCTCGCGCGTATCCGGCTGTGGCGCTGGCTGGCGCTAACCACCATCGCCTTCGCCACGCTGTGGACCCTGCCGGGCCTCGACGCTGGCACGCCATCCCTAGCACCGCATACATTCCACGTCCTCGCCGGCTTCCTGCTTGCCTCGCTGCTGGTCGTATGCGGCTTCCTGTACGGCCCGCCGGCTGAAGAAGGCCGCATCGAAGGCATCTCATCGGGCGCACTCAGTGCGAGCTTGCTCAGCGCGACGCTGGTCGTGCTCTCCAGCTTCCATGCCGACATGGCCATGGTGACATTCGCGCTCGTCGTCGCCGGCACGCTGTTCGTCGCCTGGTACGCACAGGCGGCCACCGCGGCGGTTGCCGTGGCCGCTGGCTTCGTCGCAGTCGTTTTTCTGGAATGGGCCATCCAGGGCAATTTGGACATGCTGGTACTGCCCGGCGGGCCGCTGGCCGGCATCGGTGCCAGCCCGGTTGAAAGCTCGGTGACGCTGCATCTCGTATCCGCGGCGATTTTCGCGCTCGGCTTCGGCGCGCTCGGCTTCCTCGCCCAGGGCCGCTCCGTCAGCGCTGTTATTCCGTTGATCTGGTCGGGCGCCGCGGTGTTCACGCCGCTGGCACTGTTGATTGCACTCTATGCCCGCATCGCGCATCTCGATCGCTCGATCCCCTTCGCCATTCTCGCCGTCATCATCGGCGCAGCCTTCGCGGCCGCCACCGAACTACTCGGCAAGCGCGAGCCACGTCCGGGTCTCGCGATCTCCACCGCGCTGTTCGCCACCGGCACGCTCGGTGCGCTGGCGTTGGGGCTGACCTTTGCACTGGAGAAAGGCTGGCTCACCATCGCACTGTCGCTGATGGCGCTGGGCACCGCCTGGATCTCCATGCAGCGGCCGATCCCGTTCCTGCGCTGGCTCGCGGCCATCCTCGCCGGCATTGTCGTCGCCCGGATGGGCTGGGAGCCGCGCGTGGTCGGAGATCTCGTCGGCACCACGCCGATCTTCAACTGGCTGCTGTGGGGTTACGGCGTGCCGGCTGCCTCGTTCTGGGCCGCCAGCATCCTGATGCGCCGCCGCGGCGATGATGCGCCGCTGCGCATGGTGGAATCCGCCGCGATCCTGTTCACGGTGCTGCTGGCCTTCATGGAAATTCGTCACCTCGTCAATGGCGGCAACGTCTATCGGTCGTCGTCGGACCTCACAGAAGTCGCATTGCAGGTCTGCGTCGCGCTCGCCATGGCCATCGGGTTGGAACGGCTGCGCATCCGCAGCGGCAGTATCGTGCATAATGTCAGTGCGGTGCTCCTCACGCTGTTCGCAGGCATTGCGACGCTCGGCGGATTGCTATTCCTCACCAACCCGGCGATCTGGCGCATCGACGTTGGCGGCGTGATCTTCAACCTGCTGCTGCTCGGTTACGCCCTGCCCGCCGTGCTCGCCCTGTTGCTGTCCTACGCCGTAGCCGGCCGTCGCAAGCCGGCCTATGGCAACACCATCGCCGGTGGAGCGCTGGTGCTGGCCCTGATGTATGTGACGCTGGAAATCCGCCGCATCTATCACGGCCCGATTTTCTACAACGCCTCGATCACCGATGCCGAGCAATATACGCTGTCGATCGCGTGGCTCGGCTTTGGCGTCGTGCTGCTCGGCATCGGCATCCTGTTCAACTCGCAGCGCGCACGCCTCGCCTCGGCCGTGGTCATCGCATTGACGATCCTCAAGGCGTTCCTGGTCGACATGTCGTCGCTCACCGGCGTCTACCGCGCACTGTCCTTCATGTGCCTCGGCCTCGTGCTGGTAGCCATCGGCTGGCTGTATCAGCGTATCCTGTTCTCGAGACGCACACAGCCACCCGCGGCGGCCCCTGCAACGGAAACCTGACGCCGCCCCGGCGCAATTCCCGCTTGCGCATTCCCTGCGATCGTCAATGATACCGATCGCGGCGATCCCCGGCCTAAGGCCGGGGATCGCCGCATAAAAGCATCCGCGCACCAAGCGCGAGAGCCAAAAAAGATCGGGAGCCCATGAACGTCCAGGGAAAGATCGCCACAGATCCATCCGTCGAAAACGCTGCCGAACATGTCGATGTCATCGTCGTCGGCGCCGGCATCTCCGGTATCGGCGCCGCCTATCATCTCACAAAGCAGAATCCGGATACGCGTTTTCTGATTCTGGAAACCCAGGACAGTTTCGGCGGCACCTGGCACACCCATCGCTATCCCGGCATTCGCTCCGACAGCGACCTGCATACGTTCGGTTATCGCTTCAAGCCATGGACCTCGGCACCCATCGCCACCGCCGCGGAAATCCTGCGCTATATGGGCGACGTCATCACGGAGAACGGCCTCGACGCGCATATCCGCTACAAGCACAAGATCCTATCCGCCAACTGGTCGAATGACGACAAGCTCTGGACGCTGACTGTCGTCCGCCACGACACCGGCGAAACGCTGTTCTTCACCACGCGTTTTCTCTGGATGTGTCAGGGCTATTACAATCACAATCAGGGATACACACCGCAGTGGCCGGGCATGACCCGGTTCAAGGGCCGCCTGGTGCATCCGCAGACCTGGCCGGAGGATCTCGATGTCACCGGCAAGAAAGTCGTCGTGATCGGCTCCGGTGCCACCGCGGCGACCTTGGTGCCGGCCATTGCCGACAAATGCGCCGAAGTCACCATGCTGCAGCGCTCGCCGACCTTCTTCATCACCGGCCGCAATGCCAACGCTCTGGCAGAGACGCTCCGCGAGCTGGATGTCGACGAAGAATGGGTCCACGAGATCGTCCGCCGCAAGATCCTGTTCGATCAGCAGGCCTTCACCAAACGCACCAACAGTGAACCGGAGGTGGTAAAAGAGGAACTGCTGAAGGGCGTCCAGGCCTATCTCGGCAAGGACTACGACATCGCCACACATTTCACGCCCCGCTACCGGCCGTGGCGGCAGCGCATCGCCTTCATTCCCGACGGCGACCTGTTCCAGAGCATCAAGGCCGGCAGGGCGACCGTGGTCACCAACGAGATCGAGACTTTCACCGAAGGCGGGATCACGCTGAAATCAGGCAGGACGATCGACGCCGACGTCGTCGTCACCGCCACCGGCTTCAATCTCAATGTGCTCGGCGATATCACGTTCTCCATCGATGACGCACCGCTGAATTTCTCGGATACCGTGACCTATCGCGGCATGATGTTCACCGGCGTGCCGAACATGGTGTGGATCTTCGGCTATCTCCGTGCCAGCTGGACATTGCGTGTCGACCTCGTCGCCGACTTCGTCTGCGGGCTGTTGAAGCATATGGAAGCGACCGGCGCCGCGACCGTCACGCCACAACTGCGGCCGGAAGACCTCGACATGCCGTTGCTACCGTGGATCGACCCCGAGGATTTCAACCCCGGCTACATCATGCGCGGCATGCATCTGCTGCCGAAGCGCGGCGACAAGCAGGAGTGGCAGCACAACCAAGACTACTGGAGCGACAAGGACGTATTTCCGACCATCGACTATGGCGATCCGATCTTCCGATACAGGTAACAAACGTTCAACACATCGCGCATTTCTCCAAGCATTGCGCAAACATAATTGACCATCATGAAACCGTTTCGCGGTTCAGCTATTGCTGCAGTGCGACCATTCGGTTCCAATCACAGTTGGACCGAAAGCATCGCTGCATCAGCCCGCCTCCCGGCGGAGAGCCAATTCTAGAAATCGGAGCTCCCATGTCGAAAACTGTCGCGGATGAGATTGTCCATGTGCTTGAGACGATTGGCGTACAGCAGATTTTCGGCCTGATCGCCGACTCGCTTAATCCTTTGGCGGACTCGGTCCGGCGCAGTAAGATCGAATGGGTCGGCGTCCGTCATGAGGAAGGCGCGGCACTCGCTGCCGCGGGCCAGGCCAAGCTCACCGGCAAGCTCGGCGTTTGCGCCGGCTCCACCGGGCCCGGCAGCACGCATCTCGTCGCCGGCCTCTATGAAGCGGCGCGCGATCACGCCCCGGTGCTGGCACTCTCGGGCGAAATGGCGCGGGCAGCAAAAGGCGTCGACTTCTTCCAGACCACCGAACCGGACCTGCTGTTTCGCGACGTCGCGCTCTACACCCAGACCATCACCACCGCGGCGCAGGCGCCCGGTGTGATCCATCAGGCGATCTCCACCGCCTATGCCGGCCCTGGCGTCGCGCATCTGACGCTGCCTGTCGACGTGCTGTCGTCGAAAGCCGAAGGGGCGACGGCGAGCCTTGCCACGCTGGTGCCGCGCGGCGAGATTCTGCCGAATGATGCCGCCATACAGGAAGCCGCCCGCCGCATCGACGAAGCCGGCAGCGTTGTCATCATGTGCGGCCATGGCGCCATCGGCACCGCCGAATTGCTACGAGCCTTGAGCGACAAGCTGAAAGCACCGCTCATGCATTCGGTGCGCGGCAAGGAAATCATGGCATTCGACGATCCACGCTGGATGGGCGGTCTCGGCATGATCGGCACCAAGGCCGTCTACAATGCCGTGCATGATTGCGACCTTCTGGTGATGGTCGGCACCGACTATCCCTATTCGAACTTTCTGCCACGCAAGGGCAATGTCATCCAGATCGATGTGCGCGCCGAAGCGCTCGGACGGCGCACGCCGACGAGCCTTGGTGTGATCGGCTCGGCACGCCCCGCTCTGAAGATGCTGCTCGACAAAGTGCAGACCAAGACCGACGGCAAGTTCTTCGAGACAACCAGCCATGCCCGCAAGAAGTGGGACGAGATGCTCGACAAGCAGGCCGACCCGGCCCGCAGCAAGAACAAGATCCACCCGCAGGCCGTCGCACGCATCGCCAGCGACCTCGCACGTCCCGATGCAATCTTCGTGTTCGACACCGGTCTGAACACGCTGTGGTCGGCCAACTGGATCCGCCAGAACGGCACCCAGCGCATCATCGGCTCGTTCAACAATGCCGCGGTCGGCACGTCCGTCGGCCAGGGCAACGGCGTGCAGATCCTCGATCGCAGCAAGCAGGTCATCGTGCTGACCGGCGATGGCGGCTTCAACATGCTGATGGGCGAGTTCATGACGGCCGTGCAGCACAAACTGCCCATCAAGGTGATCGTCTACAACAATTCGGCCCTGGGCCTGATCACGCTGGAAGCAGAAAGCATCGGCTTGGCGCCGTTCCGCGAGGCCATCGAATTTCCCAATCCGGATTTCGCCGCGCTGGCGCGCGCCTGCGGCGCGCAGGGCTTCACGGCCAAGCAGCCGGGTGACCTCGAAAAGGCCATCGCCGATGCACTGGCCTGCGACGGGCCGGCAATTGTCGATTGCGTGGTCGCCGCTGACGAGATCCCGAACCTGCCGCATATCGACGCCGCCATGGTTGGCAACTACGCGCTGGCGAAGATCAGGGAAGCGGTGATGGCCGTCACGGGCTGAGGCACAAAGTGTTCGGTAAAAATACACTTCCGCGGCTCTGCTCAATTTCTCGCCGAGAATAATCCAGCCTGCCCAAAGCCGGGGCAAAACACTTCAAGCCTCAAGCTATCCGCAGAAAACCTGCGCGATTGCTTGAGGCTTTTTCGCGCTCAAGGTGGCACGCAGCTTGCGTATGTGCGGTACCCAGGAAACCGCATCATGCCGCCGAAACAAGTTCAGCTCACCGTCCAGAACATCAGCAAGTCGTTTGCCGGCAAGGGCGGCGACGTCAATGTGCTCGACGACCTCTCCTTCACCATCAACGAGCGCGATTTCGTCAGCATTATTGGCCCCAGCGGCTGCGGCAAGACGACCATCTTCAACATCATCGCCGGCCTGCTGGAGCCCGATGGCGGCACTATCACCTATCGCGGCAAGGAAATCGAAAGCCTGCGCGGCCGCGTCGGTTACATGATGCAGAAAGACCTGCTGTTTCCGTGGCGCACGGTGATGGGCAATGTGTTGCTCGGGCTGGAGACGCGCGGCGTCGACCAGAAGGAGGCCGAGGAGAAGGCGCGCGAATATCTCAAGCAGTTCGGTCTCGCCGGCTTCGAGAATGCCTATCCCAAGACCCTGTCCGGCGGCATGCGCCAGCGCGTGGCGCTGATCCGTACGCTGATCATGGATCCTGACATCCTGCTGCTCGACGAGCCGTTCTCGGCGCTTGATTACCAGACACGGCTCTATCTCGAAGGCGTGCTGAAGGACGCCGTCCAGAAATTCAACAAGACCGTTATCCTCGTGACCCACGATATCGACGAAGCCGTGGCGCTGTCGAAGCGCGTCGTCGTGCTGTCCGGCCGCCCGGCACGGGTGAAGGTCGTGCATGAGATCGACATCGAGGCAACCTCACCCATCACCGCGCGCAACGACGTGAAATTCTCGACTTACTTCAAGACGCTTTGCGCCGAACTCGATATCCAGACGGAGACAACGTCATGAGCCTCGTGATGTCCGGCACATCCGCGCGCAAGAAGACCGCACCACGCAAGTCCCGCAAAAAGCGATCGACCTTCGACACCACGCTCGGCCGCGCCGTGTTGCAATTGCTCGCCGTCGCAGTGTTCTTCGCGCTATGGGAGCTCGGCGTCCATGCCGGCTATATCTCGGCATTTTTGATGGGGTCGCCATCTGGCATCTTCGCCACGTTCTACAAGCTGGTCCTGAGCGGCGAACTGCTGTCGGATTCCTGGTACACGCTGTTCGAGGCTATTTTGGGCTTCATCATCGGCACCATCTTCGGGTCGCTGTTCGGTCTGGCGCTGTGGTATTCGGTGTTCGTCGCGAAGCTGGTCGAGCCCTTCATCGTTGCCATCAATTCCGTGCCGAAGATCGCGCTCGCGCCCATCGTGGTGCTGTGGTTCGGCACCGGCCTGATATCGAAGGTCGCACTCGCCGTTTCACTCACTGCACTGGTAGCGCTGATCGCCGCTTATCAGGCGGCCAAGGATGCCGACGTCGATCTGCAGTCGCTGATGATCTCCATGGGCGCCGACAAGCATCAGGTGTTCTGGAAGGCCGTGGTGCCATCCACACTGCCGTCGATCATCGCCACCTTCCGCATCAATATCGGTTTCGGCCTGGTCGGCGCCGTTGTCGGCGAGTTCATCTCGTCGCAGCGCGGCCTCGGCCACATGATCTTCCTGGCCTCCAGCCTGTACGACCTCAACTCAGTCTGGGTCGGGCTGTTCACGCTGATGATTCTCGGCTTCGTGCTCTATTACGTCATCGACATCATCGAGCGCACCTCGCTGCCGTGGAAGCAGGCGACCATCTCACATCAGGTCCAAGTTTAATCCCTCTCTTTCCACCATAACGGAGACGTTCTATGTCGTTGTTGAAGCGTATCACCGGCGCGGTCGCGCTGGCTGGAGTCCTGCTCGCCACGCCAGCGATGGCGCAGAACAAGAAGGTGGTGTTGTCGCAGGCCTTCCAGTCGATGCTGTATTTGCCGCTCTATGTCGCCATCAATGAGGGCTTCTTCACCGCGCAGGGCCTCGACCTCACTAAGGAAACCGCAGGCTCGCCCACGGTCGCACTCTCGGCGGTGATCTCCGGCAGCGCACAGTTCTCGATCCATGGCCCGGAATGGACTGCCATTGCGGCCTCCAAGGGCGCGCCGGTCGGCATCATCGCCAATGTCGTCAACGGCGCCGCGGTGTGGATCGCCACCGCGCCGGATTTCAATTTCACCGACGTCAAGAGCCTGAAGGGCCAGAAAGTGGTCGTCGGCACCATGCCAACCACCAGCACGTCGCTGTTCCTGAAGCTGCTGAAGGAGAACGGCATGGACGGCAAGACCGATGTGGAGATGATCCCCGTCGCAATCGGCAGCGAACCGGGTCCGTTCCTCGCCAAGCAGGCTGACGTCGCCGTGATGTATGAACCTGGCCTGGATCAGGTCGTCGCCAAGGGCATGAAGGTGGTCTACGGCTTCCCGAAGAGCTACGGCGCCTACGCATTTTCGTCGGTGACCGCACGCAACGACGTCAATCCGGATCTGGCGCAGCGCGTCACCAACGGCATGGAAATGGCGATGCGCTTCATGAAGAAAGATCCTGCCAAGACCGTGGCCATTGCGCAGAAGGAATTTCCAACGCTGGATCCGGCCGTGATCGAATCCGCCGTCAAGCGCATGTTGGCCGACGGCGTCTATCCCGACAGCGTCGATATTTCTGCGCCCTCGCTGAAAATCTCCATGGACACCCAGATCGCGCTCGGCAATCTCGCGGCCCAGCCCGACTATGACAAGTTTGTCGTGAAGAAATATATCGAGCCCGCATTGGCGATGAAGTAATATAGAAGGTGCGCAGCCTCGCGGCTGCGCACCTCTCTTGATCCCAGAAGAAACGTTCAGGACGACACGACATGACGAAT
Organism: Tardiphaga sp. 709; assembly: GCF_032401055.1. NCBI lineage: Bacteria > Pseudomonadati > Pseudomonadota > Alphaproteobacteria > Hyphomicrobiales > Nitrobacteraceae > Tardiphaga > Tardiphaga sp. 709. Next base: position 2,767,713 of record NZ_CP135529.1, read on the forward strand.
GCAACCGCGCGCACTGCAACATCTGGCGCGGGGGTTCTGGACCTGCTGCGGCTGTTCAAGGGCAACACATCTGCGGCGGACCATTACGCATCGGAGCGGCTCGCACAGGCCAAGGCTGCCGAGCCCATACTGAAGGCCTTTGAGGTCCTCCCCACCGACACCGTGCGCAAGCCGGGGCCGCTCTCCGGCATTCCCGTCGCCGTCAAGGACATCATCGCCACCACCGACATGCCGACTACCAACGGCTCTGCCGTGTATGCCGATCACGTGCCATCGGCCGATGCATGGGTCGTCGAACGGTTGCGCAATCTCGGCGCCACCATTTTCGGCAAGACGGTCTCCACCGAATTCGCCTGGCGGCATCCCGGCCCAACCACCAATCCATGGAACTGCAAGCACACGCCGGGCGGCTCGTCTTCCGGCTCGGCGGCGTCCGTGGCCGCCGGCATCGTACCGCTGGCGCTGGGAACGCAGACGCTGGGCTCCATCATCCGTCCCGCCGCCTTCAACGGCGTCGTCGGCTTCAAGCCGAGCTTCGGCGCTATCCCCCGCACCGGCGCGCATCATCTCAGCCAGTCGCTCGACCACATCGGCTTCTTCGCGCGCAAGGTCGACGACGTGGCCTATGCGCTGTCACTCATTGCCGGCACCAGCAACAGCGATCCGCATGGCGCGCCGGTGCCGGCCTTTGAAATCTCCGTTGAGCGCGGCGTGCCACCGCTGCCGTCGCCGCGTCTTGCGGTGGTGCGCTTTGCCAAATTCGCCAAGGCGGAGAGCGAACAGCAACAGCTGTTCGAGGCCTCTGTCGCGCGACTTCGCAGCGCCGGCGCGTCGATCGAGGAACTTGAACTGCCCGAACTGGATCGCAGCAACTGGGACGCGATCAATACGATTCTCGCGGCCGAAGGCGCGGTGATCTTCGGCGAACTCGTCGCGCGCTATCCCGACAAGACCAGCGATCACCTGAAGAATCTGGTGGAAACCGGCAGCGCCGTCAGCGCCACTGCCTATCTCAAAGCCAAGGCGTTGCAGACGAAGCTGCGCGCGGACTTCACGGCGCAGATGGCGAACTACGACGCTGTGCTGACACTGCCGGCCTATGGCGAAGCACCGGAAGGGCTGAGCTACACTGGCGACGCCGAATATTGCGCGCCATGGACCCTGATCGGCGTGCCCGCGCTGTCGCTGCCCGCCGGATTCGGCAAGAACCATCTGCCGCTCGGCCTGCAGGTGGTCGGCCCCTATCTGAACGACTTGCGCACACTGCGTGTTGCGAAGTGGATCGAGAGCGCGCTGGCGTTCTCGCCGGGATTGCCCGAGATCAAATAGCAGAAGGCCCTCGCCCAATCTCGGGCGAGGGCCTCAGCTCGATGTTTACTTCTTCACCGCGCCATCAGGATGTGTGGGATCGACCCACAGCACCGTCTCCGGCTTCTCCACCGGTTCGATATCGATATTGATAGCGACCGCTTCGCCGTCGCTGCGCACCAGCACGCATTCGAGCACTTCGTCAGCGCTGGCGTTGATCTCCTGATGAGGCACGTAAGGCGGCACGAAGATGAAATCGCCAGGACCGGCCTCCGCGGTAAATTGCAGGCGATCGCCCCACCGCATCCGAGCCTTGCCCTTCACCACATAGATGACGCTTTCGAGATGGCCGTGATGATGCGCACCGGTCTTGGCATCCGGCTGGATCGACACGGTGCCAGCCCAAAGTTTCTGCGCACCCACGCGCGCGAAATTGATGGCCGCCGCGCGGTCCATGCCTTTGGTCGATGGCACGTTGGTATCGAGGTTGTCGGCGGGAATGACGCGAATGCCGTCGTGCTTCCAGCGATCTGGATCATGATCGTGCGGATGAGTGTGATCGTGGCCGTGACCGGACATTTCAATGCCTTCTTGGGTTCCGAAGAAATGCTGCCACCGCATGCGGCATCACGCCCCCGGGAGTGAGGAACATTCAATTGAGCTGGCAATTATCCCTGCGAAGCTCAAGCAGCGCATATCGAGAATGGTCTCGGAACTGCGTCTGCAACATGACAGGAGTATCCCATGGGTGCCACCGCAGACAAGATCAAGGGAACCGCGAACGAAGCCATCGGCAAGGCCAAGCAGGGCATCGGTGAAGCGACCGGCTCCGACCGCCTGCAGGGCGAAGGTCTGATCCAGGAAGGCAAGGGCCACGCGCAGAAGGCCGTCGGCGATGCCAAGCAGGCCGCCAAGGACGCCGCCGACAAGGCGTCGGACTTAGCACACCGCAAACTTTAACCAATTCCAACCGGCGGAGTTTTGACTCCTCCGTCGGTCGCAGGTGACGCTGCAAAAGAAGCCGGTCCCAAGAGGGGCCGGTTTTTGCTGTCAGTCGGCTCGTTACGCCAACAGGCCCGGTAATGACATAGGTCAATACCTGCGCAGGCGAGCATCCGGCCGCAAGCCCTGAGGGCACGATATTTCGGCGAGTTCCCGGACTTCCCCCTGGCTGGTCCGGCTGGTAAACCCCCGCCATGTTCAAGGTCGCCGCCCTCTATCAATTCGCCGCGCTGCCGGATTTCCGGCAATTGCGCGAGCCGCTGCGCGCATTCTGCGTCAATCTCGGCATCAAAGGCTCGATCCTGCTCGCCGAGGAAGGCATCAACGGAACCGTGGCAGGCACCGACGCTGCCATCGACACGCTGGTGCGCGAACTTGAAACCGGCGTGATGTTCAGCGACCGGCTGAACCATCTCGAGTTGAAATTTTCCCGCGCCAGCCTGATGCCGTTCCTGCACATGAAGGTGCGGCTGAAGAAGGAGATCGTCACCCTCGGCGATCCCCGGACCGATCCGACCAAGACCGTCGGCACCTATGTGGATGCCGCCGACTGGAACGAGCTGATCGCCGACGAGAACACACTGGTGCTCGACACGCGCAACGCTTTCGAAGTGGCGATGGGCACGTTCGAGGGCGCGGTCGATCCGGAGATCGCAAGCTTCGGCCAGTTCAAGGATTTCGTCGCACGCACGCTCGATCCCGAGAAGCACAAGAAGATCGCAATGTTCTGCACCGGCGGCATCCGCTGCGAGAAGGCGAGTTCGTATCTGTTGTCGCGCGGCTTCGCCGACGTCTATCACCTCAAGGGTGGCATCCTGAAATATCTCGAGGAGATCCCTGAGGCCGCGAGCCGCTGGCGCGGCGAATGCTTCGTGTTCGACCAGCGCGTCGCGCTCGGTCATGGCCTCGTCGAAAGCCGGTCGATCAAGCCTGACTTGCCGATCAATTCGGAAGATTTTGCGATGCTGCGGGAGCGCGCATCCGATGAGTGAGACCGCAAAAGACCTGACAGGCTTGCGCGAACGTATCGACGCACTCGAAACCCGCGTCGCCTATCAGGACGACACGATCGAGACGCTGAATGCGACGATCACCGCCCAGTGGAAACAGATCGACATGCTGACGCGGCAGGTCGCCACGCTCGGCGAGCGGCTGCAGGAAGCCGAAAGCAACAGCGGTGCGCCGCGGAATGAACCTCCGCCGCATTATTGAGGGCATTCTTCCTTCTCCCCTTGTGGGAGAAGGTGGCTTCGCGCAGCGAAGCCGGATGAGGAGTACAGCGGGCTCGGAGCTTGCGGTACCCCTCACCCGTCTCGACCGCTCCGCGGTCGATCCACCCTCTCCCACAAGGGGAGAGGGGAACACAAGCAGCCTAAGCCGACAAATCCGCCGCCAATTTCCGGTCTCGCAACTCGCGCTTCAGCACCTTGCCGATGGCGCTACGCGGCAACACATCGACCAGCACGACATCATTAAGTCGCTGGAACTTGCCGACACGCTCATTCGTCCAGGCCTTCAGCCCCGGCGCATCGACTGAGGCACCCGCTTTCATCACCACGAAGGCAACCGGTGTCTCACCCCACTCTTCCGACGGCATGGCCACGACAGCGGCTTCAAGCACGTCGTCGTGTTTCGTCAGCACCGCTTCCAGATCGCTCGGATAGATGTTGAAACCGCCGGAAATGATCATGTCCTTCTTGCGGTCCATCAGCTGCAGAAAGCCGTCTTCATCAAAGCGCCCGACATCGCCGGTCCGGACATAGCGCTTTCCGGAAGCGTCGTGCCAGAACGTCTCCGCGGTCTTGCCGGGTTGATTGAGATAGCCCTGCATGATGACGGGCGAATGCCCAACCACTTCGCCGATTTCGCCCTGAGCTACGAAATTGCCATCCTCGTCGATCAGGCGAATGTCGTGATCCGGCGCCGGCTGGCCGACCGTGTGCAGCTTGGTCGGGTGTTCATGCGCAAGCAACACGCAGGTGCCGCCACCCTCGGTCATCCCGTAATATTCGGTCAGCCCGCCCGGCCAGCGTTTCAACACATCGGCCTTCAGCGCGCCGCCGAATGGCGCCGAGGTCGAGAACTTCATCACGAAAGACCTGAGATCGAAACTGTCGAAATCCTCAACGGCCATAATGCGACGATACTGCACCGGCACCAGCATCGCGTGGGTCGCACGATGCTTTGCGCTCAGTTCAAGAAATCCTCGCGCATCGAACTTCTTCATCAGCACCAGCGTGCCACCGCCGGCGAGGGTCGGATTGAAACAGACCAGCGTGGTGTTGGAATAAAGCGGCGTCGACAGCACGGTGATGGCGTCCGGCCCGTAGCCGAGCGGATCGAGCTGACCATATTGCCGCCAGCGCATCCAGCAGGTGTGGATGATGCCTTTCGGCGTACCGGTCGTTCCCGAGGAATAGATAATGTTGAAGACCCATTCCGGATCGATTGCCACCGGCGTGGGCTTCACGCCTTCCGGCGCCAGCCATTGCGCAAACGGTTTCCCGGCCTTGCCGCCATCGAGCGCAATGCGCTGGACCGAGGGATCGATCGCAGCATCCGCAAAGGAGGCCGCCGTCGCATCATCCATGAACAGGATTTTTGCCGCTGCATCCTTCACCATTGCGGCGAAATCCGTCGGCGTCGATGACGGCGCCAGCGGCGCCACCGCCACGCCGACGCGCAGCGCACCGAGAAACACGGCGGCATATTCGATCGACGACAGCGCGCAGATCGAAATCGCATCGCGCGGCTTGAGACCGCTGGCCTGCAATGACGCGGCGATACGGTCGATCAGTGCGTCGAAGGCGGCGTAGTCGATCTGGCGATCGGCATCGATCACGGCGATCTTGTCAGGCTTCGACACGGCCGTGTTATGGACCAAAGCATCGAGGGTGATGAAGTCGGGCATGCGTTTCCTCTTTTTGTTCTTACTTGATTATCTTTGCTTGACCTCCCCTCTTCAGGGGAGGTCAGAGAGCTACCGGTCCAGCTCTTCGCCGTTCAGCCACTTCTTGCCGCTGGCATAAAGCGCCTCCACCGCATCGCCGCGCAACCCCGGCATATCGGGCTTGATCTGATAGCCGATCTGGCTCTGCAGATAAGCAAGATGGCGATAGCCTTCCGGGAAGCTGGCGAGCAGATCCGCGTCAAGCTTCAGCGGCGCGCCGGGCACCACGGGATCCATGCGATCCTTCTCGTAGATCGGCTGGCGCAGGACCATGCCCCATTTTCCGTCGCGCTTTTCGAGGAAATCATAGAACCGCCCGGTCAGCATTACGTCGACATTGACGCCGTGCACCAGCGCGCGCTGGGCGATGGTCATCTTGGTCTGCGAAATTGCGCGGGTGCCTGCGAGATCGATCGACTGCGCGCCGAGGAAATGCATGATCGAGACGCCCTTGGCCCAGCCGGCCTTGCTCATGGCGATGAATTCGTCCGCGGTGCCCTGGGTCCAGGTCGCCACCATGCGGCCATCGTCGAACCAGACGGTACGGAAGCGGTCCCAATCGCCAGCATCGCGCCAGACTACCCAGTTTTCAATGAGATCGCGGATGGCAAGGCGGTCGATAATCTCTATATCCATGGAATATCCAATATGCGGGGCGGGCGCCGATACGCGCGTGTAACGCAATCATATCCGATCAGGCTTCCGCGAAAAGAGCGTTCATGACAAAGCAGACATCCTCCATGCCCGCGCCGGTTGCGCCGCGTCATCCGCATTCCTTCACGACCCACGGCATCACCGTGTCAGATGATTACGCCTGGTTGAAAGACGCCAAATGGCAGGAGGTGCTGCGCGACCCGAGCGTGCTGGAGCCGGAGATCCGCACCTATCTCGAGGCCGAGAACGCCTATACCGAGAGCCTGCTTGGCGGAACGGCGGCGCTGCAAACCAAGCTGGTTGCGGAAATGCGCGGTCGCATCAAGGAAGACGATTCCAGCGTGCCGTCGCCGGACGGTCCCTATGCTTACTTGCGGAAATTCCGCGAGGGCGGCCAGCACGAATTGTTCGGCCGCATGCCGCGGGACGGCGGCGAGGCCACCATCATTCTCGACGGCGACAAGCTCGCCGCCGATCACAAATATTTCAAATTTGGCGGCGCCCGCCACTCGCCCGATCACGCGCTGGAAGCCTGGAGCGCCGACGTCAAGGGTTCGGAATATTTCACCATTCGTGTGCGTGACTGGGCCACCGGCAACGATCTCGACGACGTGGTCGAGGAGACCGATGGCGGCGTGGTGTGGACGCTCGACTGCAAGGCCTTCTTCTATGTGAAGCTCGACGACAACCATCGCCCGATGCAGGTCTGGCTACACAGGCTCGGCAGCAAGCAGGCCGACGACAGGTTGATCTTCGAGGAGCAGGATTCCGGCTGGTTCACCCATATCCATGAAAGCGCCAGCGGCCGCTTCTGCGTCATCGCCGGCGGCGATCATGAGACCTCCGAACAGCAGTTGATCGACCTCGCCACGCCAGACGCGCCGCCTCGCCTGGTGGCAAGGCGTGAAAACGGTGTGCAGTATTCGCTGGCCGATCGCGGCGATGAATTGTTCATCCTGACCAATGCCGACCGCGCCATCGACTTCAAGATCGTCACCGCGCCGCTGGCCGCGCCTGAGCGCGCCAACTGGACCGACCTGATCCCCTATCGCGAGGGTATCTATGTCATCGACATGGACCTCACGGCCGGTCACCTCGTCCGTCTGGAACGCGCCAACGCGCTGCCCTCGATCATCATCTGCGATCTCACCAACAGGGAAGAACACGCCATCGCCTTCGACGAAGCCGCCTATTCGCTCGACACCATGGGCGGCTACGAATTCGACACGACCACGCTTCGCTTCGCCTATTCCTCGATGACGACGCCGTCGGAAGTCTATGATTACGACATGGCGACGCGCGAGCGGACCTTGCGCAAGCGTCAGGAGATCCCGTCCGGCCACAACCCCGCCGACTATGTCACCACGCGCATCATGGCCAAGGCCCATGACGGCGCCGAAGTGCCGGTGTCGATCCTGCATCGCAAAGATCTCAAACAGGACGGCAAGGCGCCGCTGCTGCTCTATGGCTACGGCTCCTATGGGATGGCGATGCCTGCGTCGTTCTCTGCGAACCGGCTGTCACTGGTCGATCGCGGCTTCGTCTATGCCATCGCGCATATCCGCGGCGGCGCCGACAAGGGCTGGGGCTGGTATCTCGACGGCAAGCGCGACAAGAAGACCAACTCATTCGACGACTTTGCCGCGAGTGCCCGGGCGCTGATCGCCGCGAAATATACCTCGGAGAAAAACATCGTCGGCCACGGTGGCAGCGCCGGCGGCATGTTGATGGGCGCGGTCGCCAACCGCTCTGGGGAATTGTTCTCGGGCATCGTTGCCGAAGTGCCATTCGTCGATGTGCTCAACACCATGCTCGACGACACGCTGCCGTTGACGCCGCCCGAATGGCCGGAATGGGGCAATCCGATTGAAAGCGCCGCGGATTTCAAGACCATCCTGTCCTATTCGCCTTACGATCAGGTCGCCGCCAGGAACTATCCGAAGATCCTCGCGATGGGCGGCCTCACCGATCCGCGTGTCACCTATTGGGAGCCGGCGAAATGGATCGCACGGCTGCGCGCGACGATGACGGGTGGAGGCCCGGTGCTGTTACGCACCAACATGGGTGCCGGCCATGGCGGCGCGTCCGGACGATTCAACCGACTGGATGAAATCGCGATCGTCTATGCGTTCGCACTATGGTCGGTGGGGATGGCGGAGGGGTAGTTGCCACACACTCCGTCATGACCGGGCCTGACGCGGCCATCCAACTTCACTGTCGTACATCCAAAGATGGATGCCCGGGTCAAGCCCGGGCATGACGTGGAGAGGGCAAAGTGTCGTATCGAATGGTCTAGTGCTCCGGCCGATTGGCCTCGATCAGCGCGCCGGCGCCCTTGTCGAGCAGCTCCAGCCCGACAGCGCGCCCCAGCTCGCGCGGCCGATCTGCCGGCCCGACGCGCGTCACTTCGATGAACTGCCCGCCGGCTTCATCCAGCACCGATGCGGTCAGCGACATCTCGTGTCCTGAGATCACCGAATAACCGGCGATCGGCGAATTGCAGTGGCCGTTCAGCACCCAAAGCACCTCGCGCTCGGCATCGCAGGACAGATGCGCGGCGGGGTCGTCGATCAGCGAGAGATAACGCCGCGAGACCCAGTCATGCGCCGCGCATTCGACAGCGACGATGCCCTGCCCCACGGCCGGCAGCATCTCGTGCGGCGTGAAATCACGGGCAATGCGATTGGCCAGTCCAACGCGCTCCAGCCCCGAGCGCGCCATGATCAGCGCATCGGCGGGGCCGACCTCGCCGCCATCAGGCAGCCGCTGCATCTCACCATTGTCGAGTTTGCGCACGCGCGTATCGGCGGCCCCGCGAAAGTGGATCACCTCAATCTCGGGAAACAGCCGGCGGATATAGGCGGCACGGCGTACCGCATTGGTGCCGATCTTGAAGCCCTTGCCATGGGTGCGCTTGAGATCGTCGAGGCTGACGCCTTCGCGCAGTACCAGTGCATCGGTCGGCGGATCGCGCACCAGCGTGGCGGCGATCACGAGACCCGGCGTGTCCTCGTTGCCCGGCATATCCTTCAGCGAATGCATCGCCGCATGCAGCGTGCCCTTGAGCACGGCCGCGCGAATTTCGCCGACAAAGGCGCCGCCCTTGCCGCCATGCTTCAGGAGATTGCTGGTCTGGTCACGGTCGCCGACCGGCTCGAATTTCACGATCTCGACGGCCAGTTCCGGCGCGACCACCGCCAACCGGCGCGCGATCTCTTCGGTCTGGGCCAGCGCCATTGTGCTTTTGCGCGTGCCGATGCGCATCGATTCAGTCACTCAGGCAAGCTCCATCCGGCGGTCCCGCACAGGGATGGCGGGCATTGGCGCGGACAATAAAGCCAGCGCGCGCCGGAAACAATGCGCGCGCGGGCTTTACAAGGAGGCCGTTAAGTGCCCGCCGCCTCGGCCGTTACCACCGGCTTCGGCACCACGAGATTGACCAGCATTGCGACCACAATATTCGCGACGAGGGCAATCAGGCCGACATAGACCGTCGCCTGGAAGCTACCGATCGACAGCATGTGCAGCGGCTTGAGGCCGTCCGTCCAGGCCAGATATGTGCCGCCGAACAGGCCGACCACCCATCCGGTCAGCAATGCCGGCGCGGTGAACCAGCGGGTGAACAGGCCGAAGATCAGAGCCGGCAGCGTCTGCAGAATCCACAGGCCTCCGAGAAGCTGAAGATCGAGCGCGAACTGCGTGGGCAGATAGATGATCACCAGCAGCGCACCGACCTTGACCACCAGCGACGCGATCTTTGCCACCGCGGCTTCGCCCGCTGAATCGACCTGCGGATTGACATAGGCCTTCCAGAAATTGCGGGTGAAGAGATTGGCAGCACCAATGCTCATCACGGCCGCAGGGACCAGCGCGCCGATGGCGATCGCCGCAAAGGCGAAGCCAGCGAACCAGCTCGGAAACAGCGTCTGGAACAGCGCCGGCACCACGTCATTATTGCTGGCAAGCTTCAACTTGGCCGCGTGGCCCATATAGCCGAGCAGCGCCAACAGGCCGAGCATCAGCGTATAGGCCGGCAACAGCACCGCATTCTTGCGGATGGTCGTGGCGCTCTTGCTGGCAAAAATGCCCGTGAGCGTATGCGGATACATGAAGGCCGCGAGCGCCGAACCGAGCGCCAGGGTGGCATAGGCTACATATTGACCGGGTTGCAGCAAGATGCTCCCCGAGCCCTTGGCCTTGAATGCCTGATCGGCGGCGTCGAACACTGCGGCATAGCCGCCGAGCTTGCCGGGGATCACCGACACTGCCGCGATGACGGCGATATAGATCATGATATCCTTGACGAAAGCGATCAGCGCTGGGGCACGCAGGCCCGACGAGTAGGTGTAGAGCGCCAGCACGACAAAGGCCGCGATCAGCGGCAGTTCGCCTTCGAAACCAAGCGCCTTCACAGCCGTGGCCATACCGATCAGCTGCAGCGCGATATAGGGCATCGTGGCGACGACACCGGTGATGGCGACCGCTGCTTCCAGCATGCGCGAACCATAGCGGCCATGCACAACGTCGGCGGCAGTGACATAGCCGTTGTCCTTGGCGACCTGCCACAGCCTTGGCATCACCATGAACACGATGGGATAGACCAGGATCGTGTAAGGCAGCGCGAAGAAACCATAAGCACCGACCGAATAGACCAGTGCCGGCACGGCGATCACAGTATAGGCGGTATAGAAATCGCCGCCGACCAGAAACCAGGTGATCCAGGTGCCGAACTGGCGGCCACCGAGGCCCCATTCGTCGAGGCTGGCCAGCGTTTTCGGGCGGCGCCAACGCGAGGCGACGAAGCCCATCACGGTGACGAGCGCGAAGAAAAACAGAAAGACCGCAACGGCGGGAATATCGAGCTCAGTCTTCATTGGGGTAGGTCCGGTAAGCGAGCCAGGTCAGAAAGGCGGTCATCGGCACCCAGGCGAGCTGGTACCAGTAGAAGAACGGAAAGCCGAACAGCACCGGATCATGAAAGTTGTAGAACGGGACCCAGAGCAGGCCGACGAAGGGGATCAGCAGAAGCCATAGGAAATGGCGGGCCATGGCGGGGCTCCTCTCGATAGGCGGGCAGCGCCGGATGCCACGATTATTTTACGGCGCAGAATTTCGCGCTGTGTAGGTGCGACATTCTGTCATGTAAACACGATGCTGCCGCAGGGCTGCCATTCGCGGAGTGGACGCGCAGCAACGACAAACACCCACACATCGCACCGGCCTTGCGGGACAATGTGTGGGTGTTGAAAGTGAGGCGTCTTGAAGTGGTTTAGCGGCCGCCGAACGTCGTATCGCCGAACAGCGCCTTTTGGGTCGATGGCTGCGAGCGCCAGTATTGCGGCGGCGCCTGCACCTGGCCGCCGAGCTGCGCCGCCGCGTGCCACGGCCAGCGCGGGTCGTAGAGAATGCCACGTGCGATGGCGACCAGATCGGCCTTGCCGGAGGCCACGATATCTTCAGCCTGCTGCGCGTCGGTGATCAACCCTACCGCAATTGTCGGCAGTCCCGTCGCCGCTTTCACGGCTTCGGCGAACGGCACCTGATAACCCGGCCCGAGCGCGATCTTCTGCTGCGGCGAGACACCGCCGGACGAAACATCCATCCAATCGACGCCGCGCTTCTTCAACTCATTGGCGAACACGATGGTCTGCGCGACATCCCAGCCGCCCTCGACCCAGTCCGAGGCCGATACGCGGACGCCCACAGGCTTGTGCGCGGGAAAAGCCGCGCGTACCGCGTCGAACACTTCGATTGGAAACCGGATCCGGTTCTCCAGGGAGCCGCCATAATTGTCGGTGCGCTGGTTGGAGATCGGCGACAGGAATTCGTGCAGCAGATAGCCGTGCGCCGCGTGGATCTCAAGCGCATCGATACCAAGCCGTTCAGCCCGCTTCGCGGTCGCGACAAAGGCGTCGCGGATGCGCACGAGGCCCGCGGCATCGATCTCCTGCGGCGGCAATTCGCCGGACTTCTGCGGAATGGCGGACGGCGCCTGGGCGACCCAGCCGCCTTTGTCGAGCGGGACCTGCTGGCCGCCATCCCATGGGGCGTGACTCGACGCCTTTCGGCCTGCATGGGCGATCTGCATGCCAACGGCAATGTTCGAATGTTTGCGTATCGCCGCCAGCACAGGCTTCAACGCGGCTTCGGTCGCGTCATTATAGAGGCCGAGATCGCCGGGTGTGATGCGGCCGATGGCTTCCACGGCGGTCGCTTCGATCACCAGCATCGCGGCGCCCGACAGGGCCATATTGCCGAGATGGATCATGTGCCAGTCGGTGGCGCGGCCATCTTCGGCAGAATACTGGCACATCGGCGCAATGACGATGCGGTTCGGCAGCGTGAGGTCGCGCAGCTTGAAGGGAGAGAACAGGGCGCTCATGAAGGTTCCAGGGTGGGAGGACCGAATTGCCATGCGCGGGCGCGCAAGCTTGCCATGCCGACATTGGAATTTGGATGAGAAAACACAAGATGGCATGCCAAAAGCGACCTCAGCATTGTGCAAGGAGGGTAGCTTTCGACAAATCATTCCCGAAGGAGAGCCCGTTTCTTGGAGAAAGGCGAGCCTAGAAAGCAAAAGGCGCCCCGGTTACCCGGCGCGCCTCTCCATCTCGTTCATTCGGCGCCGTCGCGCCGATGACTTAGTACGGGCAGACCACTCGGCCCCAGCGACGGCTGAAATAGCAGCCCGGCGCCACGAAGCGCGGTCCACCGTAGAAGCCATAGCCGCGACCATAGCCACGACCGCCGCCACGGTAGAACCCGCCGCCACGTCCACGGCCCCAACCGCCGCCGCCACGACCACGACCACCGCCACGGGCCTCGGCCGAGGTGCTGCTCGTGGTGAGCAACACCGTGGACGCGCCGATCAGACCAACACAGTAGACAGACACAAGCGCCATCGCTGCCAGGCAGCGGGTCACGATATTGTGGCGCGTCGTTTTGGTTTGAGCCATTCTTGGGATCTCCATTCTGCGGAAGCACGGCTTTAGAATGCTTCCGGCCTCGAATCGTTCAGTGAGCAATTCTTGATTCACACAGGTGCTGAAACCAGAATAGTAATATGGCCATCACAAGGCGTGCACGTACGAACGGCTTTACAATAGGGTCAAGCTCGAACGTCGGTCAAGTTGCCGGCAACGCTGTCACTACGAACGAATGCGCACCTTCACGCGTCACCTCGCTTTTGACCTCCTGCGTTCATCTTCCCTTCATATTGCCTCGCACTATGCTGATCGCTACGCCTCGCAACTGCGAATATGCGGTCAGTCCCACCCACCGCGTCTGCGTTAGCAGCTCGATCCCATCATTCGTCCCTTCCCGCGAATTGCCAGAAGCTGATTCATGCCCAAACCCAGCTACATCCTCGGTCTCAACACCTACGATCACGACGTCAGCGCCTGCCTGCTGCGCAACGGCGCGCTGGCCTATGCGATTGAAAAGGAGCGGATTACCCGCGAGAAACACGCGACGGGGTTCTACAAGGAAGTGATCGACTACGTCCTCGACGCCGAAGGCATCACGCTGGACGACGTCGAGCTGGTTGTGAGCAATTGCTACATCCTGCCGGTTCCGGAGATGGAAGACCGCCTGATCTATCAGGACATGCCGGGCTTCCTGCCCGAATATGAACGGCAGGACGCCAACGTCCATCCGTTGTTTCGGGCGCGCACCGGCAAGGTCAAAACGATCTCGCATCATCTGGCGCACGCCTATAGCGCGTTTGCCGTCTGCCCCTTCGAAGAGGGGGCGATCATGATCGTCGACGGCGTCGGCAGCTATCGCTCCGACGTCATCGAGGCTTATCCCGGCGACGAGCCGGGCTCGAAGCTCGCCCGGGAATCGGAGAGCTATTACACGTTCAAGGGCACGCAGCTCGACTGCCTGAAGAAAGTCTGGATGGAGCCGGATCGCGGCTTTCTCAGCGACGAATTCTACAACATGCCGGGTCTTGGGGCGCTCTACAGCCGGGCCTCAACCTATGTGTTCGGCGACTGGAACAAATGCGGCGAGCTGATGGGGCTGGCCCCCTACGGCCGCCGCGACCAGGTCAAGCCGCTGATGGATATTACCGACAATGTCCTCAGCGTGCCGCGCTGGACCCCCGAATACAACCAGCCCTATATCGCCGACAGCGATGGCAAGTGGGACACCCATCCGTCGATGCGGCATTGGGAGGATATCGCCTGGCGCGTGCAGGACGACACCGAGAAGGTGCTGCTCGCCCGCGCGCGCTGGCTGCGCGAGACGACCGGCGCGAAGAACCTCTGCATTGCCGGCGGCGTCGCGCTGAACTGCGTTGCCAATGGCCGCATCGCCCGCGAAGCCGGCTTCGAGAATGTCTGGATCCAGCCCGCCGCCGGCGACAACGGCATCGCCATCGGCTGCGCCTATTACGGCCTGCTCGAAGTGCAGAAGCAGCCGCGCTCTTATGTGATGACGCATTCCTACACGGGAAAGACATACGCCGATCGGGACATCACGGCGGCGACCCAGCGCACACTCGTCAAGGCGCAGACCAGCGCGGTGCGCAGCGACAATATCTGCCGCGATACGGCCAGGCTGCTCGCCGACCAGAAAGTGATCGGCTGGTTTCAGGGCCGCTCGGAATACGGCCCGCGTGCGCTCGGCAATCGCAGCATCATCGCCGATCCACGCCGGCCGGAGATGAAGGACATCCTCAATTCACGCGTGAAACACCGTCAGCCGTTCCGGCCATTCGCACCGATTGTGCTCGCTGAGCGCGCCAGAGAGATTTTCGAAGGCGATCAGGATTCGCCGTTTATGCTGATCGCCGCCCCGGTGCGCCCCGAATGGCGCGAGAAGATTCCGGCCATCGTGCATATCGATGGAACGGCGCGCATCCAGACCGTCACGGAGGATACCAATCCGGTGCTCTATCGGTTGCTGAAGGAATTCGATGCGCTCACCGGCGTGCCGGTGTTGCTCAATACGTCGTTCAACGTGAAGGGCGAACCGATCGTCGAGACCCCGCGCGATGCCATGGCGTGTTTCATCAATACCGGCATCGATCATCTGATCCTCCACGATACGCTGGTGTCCAAGACATCGGCGCATCGTTTCGTCGCCCCGCTGGTGCGCACCTATATGGACATCGCGGGGCTGGTCATGTCGAATGTGAAGTAGGGGAACGCTTTCTTTCTTCGCCCTCCCCAAAGTGCCGCGAAGCGGCGCGCAGTGGAGAGGAAAGACTACGCCGCCCGCACCGCGTTCAGGAACTTGCTGACTTCGTCCTTCAATCGCGTGCTGTCCGAGGACAGCGATTGCGCCGCAGCGAGAACCTGAGTCGAGGCAGATCCGGTCTCTGTCGCACCACGCTGCACATCAACGATGTTCGACGAGACCTGCATCGTGCCCTGCGCCGCCTGTTGAACGTTGCGGGAAATCTCCTGCGTCGCGGCACCCTGCTCTTCCACCGCGGAAGCAATGGTCGAAGCAATCTCGGACATGCGGCCGATAGTGTCGCCGATCTCCTTGATGGCGCCGACCGATTCTTGCGTTGCCGCCTGGATACCGGAAATCTGCATCGATATCTCCCCGGTCGCCTTGGCAGTCTGCTCAGCGAGTGCCTTCACTTCAGAGGCCACGACCGCGAAACCGCGACCGGCTTCGCCGGCACGCGCCGCTTCAATGGTCGCATTCAGCGCCAGCAGATTTGTCTGGCCTGCGATATTGTTGATCAGCTCGACCACATCGCCGATGCGTGCTGCAGCGCTGACGAGTTCGCCGACGCGATCGTTGGTCTTGCGCGCCTGATCCACCGCCTGTCCTGCGATTGCGGCCGATTCTTGCACCTGACGGCTGATCTCGTTGACCGACGACGCCATTTCCTCGGTGGCCGATGCCACCGACTGCACATTGGTCGAAGCTTCTTCCGAGGCAGCGGCGACGGTCGTCGTCAGTTCCTGCGAACGTTCGGCGGTCGCAGTCAGCGTGCCGGCAGAAGCCTCAAGTTCAGTCGATGCCGACGACACCGTCTCGACGATCTCGCCGATCATGGTTTCAAACTGGCGGGTGATATTATCGACGCGGCGGCCGCGTTCGATTTTGGCTTCTGCGTCGGCTGCCGCAGCTTCATCCACCGCGCGCTTGTCGATCAGCGCCTGCTTGAACACCTGCAGGGCGTCGCCCATGGTTCCGATCTCGGTCTTCATGCCCTGATGGGGCACCATCGCCGAGAGATCGCCGGCGCCGAGGGCTTGCATCGGCTTGACGATCGACGCGATGCCGCCAGAGACGTCCTTTACCAGATAGATGCCGATACCGATGCCAAGAATCGCCGATGTGCCGAGCATGATGGCGAGCAGCATGAAGGCTGTATTGTAATTGTCTTCGGCGCTCTTGCCGGCCGCATCCGCGCCGATCTTGTTCAGCGCAATATCCTTGTCGAGCAGATCATCCGCCTTCTTACCGATGGGCAGCACCTTGCTCTCGTTCAGATCCTGCGGTTCGTTGGGAATTTTTCCGACGCTGGCGCGCGAAAGTGCCAGAACTTCCTGGACGCCAGTCATGTAAAGGCCCCACTGCTGCGCCCATTGCGTATATAGGGCGCGCTCCTCGGGCGATGAAATCAGCGTCTCATAGATCGCGCGGATCTTCATGTTGTCCGCATCAGTATTGATCAGTCGTTTCTCGGCCGATGCCTTCGCTTCCGGCGTTGCCGCCAGCATATGGAGACGCACGATATTCCGATAGACGTTCACACCGGCGCGAAGCTCGCCCAGCGAGCGGACGCTCGGCAACCAGCTTTTCTGGATTTCCGACGCTTCGCCGTAGATGGCACGCATCTTGGTGACAGCCAGAGCACCCATGCCACCCATGGCTATCAACAAGAAGGAAATGACAATGGTGATCTTCGCGCGAATGGAAAGGTTGGCGAGCATGAGTCCGTGTTCCCTCGGTATTCTACCGTTGGTCAGCAATGGCAGAGCTTCAATTTATGATCGCGGCCTGCGCGACGTTTGGCGGCAATTACCAGTCGAGCACAGATTGAAAACAATGGTCTGAGCCCGCGTGAAAGAGAGTGGCGAGATAAAGTTAAAAAGCAGTGCAACACGAACTGCGTTATCGCATGCTCCCCATGTGACAACGTTGCCTTCATCAGATCATCCAATACATATGAAAGCCGACGCTTACGCGCTGGCTTTCATGATTGTGCTGTGTTGAATGTCAGGCCGCGCGTACCGCGCTGAGGAACTTGCTGACTTCATCCTTCAGTCGCGTGCTGTCCGAGGACAGTGATTGCGCCGCAGCGAGAACCTGAGTCGAGGCAGATCCAGTCTCTGTTGCACCACGCTGCACATCAACGATGTTCGACGAGACCTGCATCGTGCCCTGCGCCGCCTGCTGGACATTGCGCGAAATCTCCTGCGTCGCGGCGCCCTGCTCTTCCACCGCCGACGCGATGGTCGAAGCGATCTCCGACATGCGGCCGATAGTGTCGCCAATCTCCTTGATGGCACCGACCGATTCCTGCGTCGCCGCCTGGATGCCGGATATCTGCGTCGAGATCTCGCCGGTCGCCTTGGCAGTCTGCTCAGCGAGTGCCTTCACTTCAGAGGCCACGACAGCGAAACCGCGGCCAGCTTCGCCGGCACGGGCCGCTTCGATGGTGGCGTTGAGCGCCAGCAGGTTTGTCTGGCCTGCGATGTTGTTGATCAGCTCGACCACATCGCCGATACGCGCTGCAGCGCTGGCGAGCTCGCCGACGCGATCATTGGTCTTGCGTGCCTGATCCACCGCCTGCCCTGCGATCGCAGCTGACTCCTGCACCTGACGGCTGATCTCGTTGACCGACGAGGCCATTTCTTCAGTGGCCGATGCCACTGACTGCACATTGGTCGATGCTTCTTCGGAGGCGGCCGCCACCGTCGTGGTCAATTCCTGCGAGCGCTCCGCCGTGGCGGTCAGCGTACCCGCCGAGGCTTCCAGTTCGGTCGATGCCGACGACACCGTCTCGACGATCTCGCCGATCATCGATTCGAAGTTGCGGGTGATGCTGTCGACGCGGCGGCCACGCTCGATCTTGGCTTCGGCATCGGCCGCTGCGGCTTCGTCCGCCGCGCGCTTGTCGATCAGCGCCTGTTTGAACACCTGCAGGGAGTCCGCCATCGTTCCGATTTCGGTCTTCTCGCCCTGATGCGGAACATTTGCAGTCAGGTCACCCGTACCGAGCGCCTGCATCGGCAACACGATCGACGTAATACCGGCGGAGACATCGCGCACAAGCAGGATAGCCGCACCGACGCCGACAACAACCGCAAACAAGAGCGAACCGATCACCATCTTGATGGCGACTCCAAAGCTGTCCGTCGCCAGTTCTCCGGCCGCCAAAGCTCCCTTGTTGTTGAGCTCGACATCCTTCTGCAGGGCTTCGTCCGCCTTGAAGCCGATCTGGTTGACCTTCACGTTCATATCTCGCGCTTCATCACGAGCGTTCTTACGCGACAATGCAAGAACCGGCTGCAATGCGACGATATATTCGCTCCAGAGCTTGCTGAATTCATTGTACATCGCGCGTTCCTCGGGCGACGAAATCATCGGCTCATACGTTTTGCGCGCCTTGTCGAGCATCTCGGCGTAACGCACCAGCGTGTCGTCCTGAACCTTCGTATCTGCGGCATCCGTTGCAAGCAGATGTCCGCGAACCACAGAGCGATAGCTGATCGTTGCAGCGCGGACTTCACCCAAAGAGCGCACACTCGGCAGCCAGCTTGTGACGATATCGGACGTAGCTCCGTTGATAGTGTACATCTGCTTGATGGCCAGCGCGCCCATTGCAGACATGGCGAGCAGCAGGAACGAGACGACAAGAGTGATCTTGGTGCGGATGGACAGGCTGGCAAACATAGGTGATGGTCCCTCGGTTTTTGACCGTTGGCGCGCAACTGCACGAATGGTATTTTCTGGGTTTGAAGACACGGCATGCATTGGAGCTGCCGGCCGAGCGTCGATAGCGATCAACGATCTCGTGATCGAGATTGTCCGGATAAAGTTAAGGAGCGGTGCATCATGACTGCTTCTTGTGCATGGCTTCTTGAGCGAACGTAGCGCACGCGCATAACAACACCATCGCGCAAGAAAGCCGACGCTCACGCGCCGGCTTTTGCGTTGTACACGTATGTTCAGGCCCGTTAGGCAGCGCGCACTGAGTTCAGAAACTTGCCCACTTCGTTCTTGAGACGTGTGCTGTCCGATGACAGTGACCGCGCGGCCGAAAGCACCTGCGACGACGCAGAGCCGGTCTCGGACGCTCCGCGCTGCACATCGGTGATGTTCGACGAGACCTGCATGGTACCCTGTGCCGCCTGCTGAACGTTACGCGAAATCTCCTGCGTCGCGGCGCCCTGCTCTTCCACCGCCGACGCGATCGTCGAGGCAATCTCGGACATCCGGCCGATGGTGTCGCCGATCTCCTTGATGGCTCCAACCGATTCCTGCGTCGCCGCCTGGATACCGGAGATCTGCGTCGAAATCTCGCCAGTCGCCTTGGCAGTCTGCTCAGCGAGGGCCTTCACTTCGGAAGCCACGACCGCGAAGCCCCGGCCCGCTTCGCCAGCACGCGCCGCCTCGATGGTTGCGTTGAGCGCCAGCAGGTTTGTCTGGCCGGCGATATTGTTGATGAGCTCGACGACGTCCCCAATGCGGGACGCAGCGCTGGCGAGTTCGCTGACGCGATCGTTGGTATGGCGCGCCTGATCGACCGCCTGATTGGCGATACTCGCCGATTCCTGCACCTGTCGGCTGATCTCGTTAACCGACGAGGCCATTTCTTCAGTGGCCGATGCCACCGACTGGACGTTGGTGGAAGCTTCTTCGGACGCTGCCGCCACTGTGGTGGCCAGGTCCTGGGAACGTTCGGCTGTCGCGGTCAGCGTGCTTGCGGAAGCTTCGAGTTCGGTCGATGCCGACGATACGGTCTCCACGATCTCGCCGATCATCGATTCGAATTCGCGGGTGATGTTGTCAACGCGGCGACCACGCTCGATCTTGGCTTCGGCGTCGGCAGAGGCAGCTTCATCTGCCGCGCGTTTGTCGATCAGCGCCTGCTTGAACACCTGAAGCGTGTCGGCCATCGCGCCGATCTCGGTCTTTTCGCCCTGATGCGCCACATGCGCCGTGAGATCGCCTGCGCTCAGCGCCTGCATCGGCTGCACGATCGAAGCGATACCCGACGACACGTCCTTGACCAGATAAATGCCGATGCCGATGCCGATGACCGCCGTCGCTGCAATGATCACGATGACCGTCATCAGCGCCGAACCATAGCTGTCATCGGCCTTCTGTCCCGATGCTGCCGCACCCTTGTCGTTGAATTCGATGGCCTTGCGCAGGGCAAAATCGGCTTTGGATCCCAGCGGGTTGATCACATTCAGATTGAGCTCATGAGCTTCCTGACTGCTTTTGCCGAGATTCTTGCGATCGAGCACAAAGATTTCCTGGCTGCGTGATACGTAGTTGTCCCACTCCTTGCTCCAGTCGTTGAAGATTGCGCGCTCTTCGGGGCTCGATACCAACTTGTCATAGGCAGTTCGCTCGTCAGCGGCCCGCTTGACGATGGTGTCGATACCAGCCTCGGTCTTCTGCATCTGGTCAGCATTGGCTGCGAGGATGTGCGCGCGCACCAGATTGCGATAATCGATGGTCGTCGCCCGTAGCCCGCCGAGAACACGGACGCTTGGAAGCCAGTTCTTCTGGATGTCCGACGCATTGGCGTTAATTGTCTGCATCTTGCTGACAGCAAGCGCCCCCATCCCCGTCATTGCGATTAACAGAAAAGCGATAACGATGGTGATCTTGGCTTTGATAGAGATGTTCGAGAGCATGGCTGGACGTCCTGTTATCGCTCGATAGAATGATCAGTTCTGATCCCGCATGGCCTAGGCTGCGCGAACAGAGTTGAGGAACCGCGCGACTTCGACCTTTAGCCGCGCGCCGTCCGACGACAGCGACTGTGCTGCCGAAAGAACCTGCGACGAGGCCGATCCAGTCTCGCCGGCGCCGCGCTGCACATCCGTAATGTTGGACGAGACCTGCTGGGTGCCATGCGCGGCTTGCTGCACGTTGCGGGAAATCTCCTGGGTGGCGGCACCCTGCTCTTCGACGGCCGAAGCAATCGTGGACGAAATTTCCGACATTCGGCCGATGGTGACGCCGATCTCGCGGATGGCGCTGACCGATTCGTCCGTGGCAGACTGAATGCTGCCGATCTGCATGCTGATCTCGCCGGTCGCCTTGGCGGTCTGTTCTGCGAGCATCTTCACCTCGGCCGCCACCACCGCGAAGCCACGGCCGGCTTCACCGGCGCGGGCGGCTTCGATGGTCGCATTGAGCGCCAGAAGGTTGGTCTGCCCGGCGATGCTATTGATCAGCTCAACCACGTCGCCGATACGGCTGGCCGCCTTGGATAGCTCGCCGACACGGTCGTTGGTCTTCTGGGCCTGCTGCACGGCCTCACTGGCGATGCGCGCAGATTCCTGAACCTGGCGGCTGATCTCGTTGACCGATGACGCCATTTCCTCGGTCGCCGATGCCACGGATTGTACGTTCGTCGAGGCCTCTTCCGAAGCGGCTGCCACCATGGTGGTCAAATGCTGCGAACGCTCTGCTGACGACGTCAGCGTGCCCGCCGACGCTTCGAGTTCGGTCGATGCCGACGACACTGTTTCGACGATCTCGCCGACCGCGCTCTCAAAATCGTTCGCCAGCTTGATCATCTCGCGCTTGCGCTGCTCGGCGGCGATCTGCTCCTGCTGCTTTTGAGCATCGGCTTCGGCGCGGGCGCGCTCCTGTGCCTTGACCTTGAACTTCTCCACGGCGCCAGCGACGTCGCCGATCTCGTCCTTGCGGCCCAAGCCCGGCAACACCACGTCGAAATTACCCTCGGCGAGTTCTTCCATCGAACGGCTCAGCGCGCGCATCGGGCGCCCGATGGTGAACACCGAGAACACGCAGGTCCCGATCAGCATCAGGGCGACCACACCACCGAGAATCAGCGAGTCTCGCTCGGTCGCAGCGGCCTCGTTCGCCGCGGCGGTCGTCTGCTGCTCGACCTTCTCCTTAGCCAGATTGACGATCGTATCGGCCAGCTTGTCGAGTTCTGCACTCATGGGTAGCAGCACATCGGTGCGGAGCTTCACGATCTCCGCACCCAGTGTGGTGATGCGCGCGGAGGCATCCGCAGACAATTCGCCAGCTTCGTTGCGCGTCGCCTGCAGATTCAAGATATCTGTGCGGATTACACCGATCTTGTCGCCGCCCTTACCGAGGGTCGTCATCATGTCGAGGAATTTGCCGATGCGCTCGCGCTCGTCCGGTGCTGTCGCAAGCTTGAGCATCTGAGCCGAAAATTTAAGGCCAGCGGTCGTACGCGCCGTGAAATAGTCGGCGGCCTTCTGGACATCGGCCACTTTCGTTGCACCGAGGAAGTCACGCACGCCGATCTGCATGCCCCGGAACGAGGCCTTGGCCTCGGCAGCGTTCAGCGCAATGCCCTGATAGACGCCGGCCGCCCGGTATGACTGGCGAACGCCTGCGCTTCCCATCGTCTGCATATAGATCATGACACCGAGGAGAATGATGCCGAGCCCGGACGCGATCGCGAGCTTGGTGCCGATACGCAGATTCTGGATGAAGGCCATGACAGTCCCTGGGAATGAAGCGGTAGAAAAATGAGTCGGGTCGTCCTTCGCCGGACAGAGTCCGGCGTCGCGTGAAATGGTCGAATGCTAAGCGGTTGTCATTTTTGGCGCAGCCCGGCGGCAATCCGACGGGCACGCGAAGCTTGGCGTGAGCCGATCCTGAACGAGAAACGTCATCGGCTCATATGAGCGGGCGACACATTCGATGATCGATCAAATCACCTGCTCATGGCAGGAACCTACCACCGCGCTTCTGACACAAACGTTAACGCACCGATGATGCGATCACTCAAATTGAGCCGGCATAGCAATGGCCATCGAGCAATTCGGACTTTCAGACAGCGATGGGGTCCGAGTTCAGGCATCAGAGGTCCTGAACTAACGATCTAAAATTGCACTATCACCGTGCAATACCCTGCACGGGATATTTCGAGACCCAGAGTTGTGTCGAAGCGTACAGCGGCTTGAGTGGCGGTGTGCGGAGTACGCACCGTTACTCAAGCCGGTGAATTGCGATGTTGGAGAACTCAGGCCGCGCGGACCGAGTTCAGGAAGCGACTGACTTCATGCTTCAGACGGCTGCTGTCTAACGAGAGCGACTGCGCTGCCGACAGCACCTGAGACGACGCGCCGCCAGTCTCGCTCGCGCCGCGCTGCACATCGATGATGTTGGACGAGACCTGCATCGTGCCTTGCGCGGCCTGTTGCACGTTACGGGAAATCTCCTGCGTCGCCGCGCTCTGCTCTTCGACAGCCGAAGCGATCGTGGACGCGATCTCCGACATCTTGCCGATGGTCGCGCCGATCTCGCGGATCGCCGAGACGGAATCATCGGTCGCAGTCTGGATGCTCGCGATCTGCTGGCTGATCTCGCCGGTGGCCTTGGCGGTCTGCTCGGCGAGCGCCTTCACCTCGGACGCGACCACTGCGAAGCCGCGGCCGGCATCGCCGGCACGTGCCGCCTCGATGGTGGCATTGAGCGCCAGCAGGTTGGTCTGCCCCGCAATGGTGTTGATCAATTCGACCACCGCGCCAATGCGGCCGGCAGCTTTCGACAACTCGCCGACGCGATCATTGGTCTTCTGGGCCTGGTCCACGGCCTCATTGGCAATACGTGCGGATTCCTGGACCTGACGACCGATCTCGCTGATGGACGACGCCATTTCCTCAGTCGCAGACGCCACCGATTGCACATTGGTGGAGGCTTCTTCCGATGCCGCGGCGACGACCGTGGTGAGCTGCTGCGACCGATCCGCGGTCGATGTCAGCGTGCTGGCCGATGTCTCCAGTTCGGTCGACGCGGACGACACTGCCTCGACGATTTCACCGACCGTACCTTCGAAATCGTCGGCCAGCCGGATCATGTCCTGCTTGCGTTGAAGGGCCGCCTCTTGATCCTGGGTGATCCGCGCCTCGGCTTCCGCCTGGGCTTTCTCTTCCGCCTTGACCTTGAAGGTCTCGACGGCCTGCGCCATGTCGCCGACCTCGTCTTTGCGGCCGAGCCCCGGCAGTACCACGCCGAAATTACCCTCGGCGAGCTGCTTCATGCCCGCCGTCAGACCCGACAGTGGCCCGATGATTCCGCGCGCGATCAAGAACGCAATCAGCAGACCGGTGATGGTCGCCCCACCGGCCACGATCTGCTGCAGCGTGATCGTGCCGGAAATGCGCTGCTCATTGGCTGTCGTTGCGCTAACGACCTCCTGCTGGATCGCTGCCTTGATGCCGTCGGTCTTGCGGATGGCGCTGACCACCATCGGCGTGATCGTATTGTAATAGAGCTGATCCATCTTCAGCAGATTGGCCGACGCCTTATCGAACCCGCTGGAATAGCTGACCAGGCCTTTCTTGATCGATTCGAACAGCGCTGAAAGACTCGGCGCCATATCGAATTTTTCCATCTCCGCGATCTGTTGCTGGGCGTTCTTCACGCTGTTGGCAAACAACGTCACATTGTCCTGGTCGCGACCGGCAAAGAACCGCCAGTTCGCCATCTGAACCAACAGAGTTTCGGATTGCAGGGTGGTCGCCCCTTGTGCGAATGGCGAGCTACGCGTCGCGAGCACGAGTTTCTTCAAGTCGGCCTGAAGCTTTTCACCTTCAGCAAGCAGCGCCTTGCGGTTGGCGAGCATCTCCTTGACGGTGTTACCGAGATCGACGCGCCTGCTCTTCAAATCGTTGATCGTCTTTTCGACCTCGCGATAGACCCCGCGACGCTCCTCCGAGCTCGCCTTGATCGTCTCCTCCAGCACACCACCGACCTGCGTCAGCAGCTTTTCGGCTTCAGCGAATGACGCCTCGTCCTGATCGAACGTATAGCGCAGCATCGCGCGGCGAAGTGCCTGGAGTTCCGCCGAAATTTCCATCGAGCGCATCGCATTGGCGGACTGGGCATTCATCGCCGAGACGTCGTCACGAATTTCTGTGAGCTTCCATACAGCGAAGCCCGCCATGCCCAACCCGAACAGGACGAGCGCACCGAAGCCCCCATACAGCCTGCCACGGATGCGGAGAGTGAGTAGCGACATGCGACGTGCCCTTCTTGGGAGAACCACTGAGAGCCGATCTTGCACGTCGCGAATCGCGCCGCAACGCAAGAGGCAATCTCGAATCCGATCATCGTCAGGTTGCGAGAACTTCAGGTTAATTTCAGCCGCGCAAACGCTTTAAAGTAGAATGACTTTTTGTCGCGCTTTCATCGTTTGACTCACTAAAGCAAACAGCCCGGATGCGATGACGCATCCGGGCTGTTTGCTAGTTGTATTTTATTCGTCGGGCGAACGCGCGTGATCGTGTGACGTTTTGTCCTATGCCGCGCGAACGGAATCCAGGAACTTGCCGACCTCGCGCTTCAACCGCGCGCTCTCGCCGGACAGCGATTGCGCAGCGGATAGAACTTGCGACGACGCCGAGCCCGTGTTGCTCGCGCCACGCTGCACATCCAGAATGTTCGAGCTCACCTGCATCGTGCCTTGCGCCGCCTGCTGAACGTTGCGCGAGATCTCCTGCGTCGCCGCCCCCTGCTGCTCGACGGCAGATGCGATGGTCGATGCGATTTCCGACATGCGGCCGATAGTGTCGCCGATTTCCTTGATAGCGCCGACCGACTCTTCGGTCGCCGCCTGGATGCCGGAGATCTGGTGACTGATGTCGCCGGTTGCCCTGGCCGTCTGTTCGGCGAGTGCCTTTACTTCCGATGCAACGACCGCGAAGCCGCGACCGGCATCACCGGCGCGCGCCGCTTCGATGGTGGCGTTGAGCGCCAGCAGATTGGTCTGGCCTGCAATCGTGTTGATCAGCTCGACAACATCGCCGATCCGCGCGGCCGCCTTGGCAAGCTCAGCCACGCGATCATTGGTCTTGCGGGCCTGTGCCACCGCGGAGTTGGCGATGTTGGCCGACTCCTGAACCTGGCGGCTGATCTCGTTGACCGATGACGACATCTCCTCAGTGGATGACGCCACCGCCTGCACATTGGTCGACGCTTCGTCGGAAGCTGCGGCCACCATGGCGGTGAGCTGGCGGGATTGCTCGGCGGTCGCAGTCAGTCCGCCCGCCGATTCTTCAAGCTGGCTCGAAGCCGATGACACGTTCTCGACGATGCTGCCGACGGCGCCCTCGAAATCGTCCGCGAGACGGATCATGTCCCGGCGGCGCTGAATCGCTGCCTGCTGGTCTTGCGTCAGTTTGGCCTCGGCCTCGGCGCGCGCCTTTTCCTCGGCCCGCACCTTGAAGGTCTCGACCGCACGCGCCATGTCGCCGACCTCGTCCTTGCGGGCGAGACCCGGCAACACCACGCTGAAATCGCCGTCGGCGAGCCGCTTCATGCCGGCCGTCAGGCCCGACAGAGGGCCAATAATGCCGCGCGCGATCAGGAAGGCGATCGCTAGACCGACCACAGTAGCGACACCGGCCACGATCTTCTGCAGCATGCTCGTCGTCGACATGCGATTGCTGGTTGCGGCGACGGTCTGCGACTGAACCTGCTGGATGTCGGACTTGATGGTCTCGACCTTGCCGATCGCTTTCACGACGGTCGGGCTGATCGACTTGTTGAAGATACCGTCTGCCGTCTGCAGGCTGGCGGCAGCCTTCTCGAACTGGGATGCGTAGCTCTTCAGGTTGCTGCGAATGGTGCCGAACAACGCGCTGAGCGTCGGCGGCATCTGCATCTTCTCCATTTCGCCGATCTGCTGCTCCGCGATGCGGACGTGATCCTTGAAGGATTCGATATGTTTCTCGTCGCGGCTGACGAAGAAGCGCCAATTCGCAATCTGCACCATGAGCGTATCGGATTCGAGCTTGGTCGAGCCCTGGCCATACATGGTGTTGCGCGTGCTGATCACCAGCTTGCGCAGGCTGGATGACAGCTTGTCGCCGGCTTCCTGCAGCACTTCCCGGCCGGCGACCATCTGCTTGATGGCCTCGCCAAGCGCCTGGCGCTGCGCCTTCACGTCGGCGACGTCCTTCTCGATGGTGCGATAGGCGGCACGGCGCTCTTCCGAACGACTGGTCTTGATCACCGTGTCCAGGCTGGCGGTGACGCCGGCGAGACGTTTGTCGGCATCCGCAAGCGCCGCTTCATCCTGATCGAAGGAATAGCGCAACACGGCACCGCGGATCGCGTGCAGTTCGGAAGCGATCTCCGAGGCGCGGATCGTGTTGGCCGAAAGGATGTTCAGGGAGTTGACCTGCGTTCCAACTTCCGTCATCTGCCAGACGGCAAATCCCGAACTGGCGAGACCAAACAGGACCAGCGCGCCGAAGCCACCATAGAGGCGACCGCGGATACGGAGATTGAGCAGCGACATCATTGGCTTCCTAGGTAGGACTTGATCTTGCTTCGGCGACAGGCGCCGTCTTCGTTGCTGCTTCCCCCATTGTGGGAGAAGCATGAATTTATGCGGCCCGGACCGAGTCCAGGAACTTGCCTACTTCGAGCTTGAGACGCGCGCTTTCGCCGGACAGCGACTGCGCCGCCGACAGCACCTGCGTCGAGGCCGATCCGGTCTCGCTGGCGCCGCGCTGCACGTCGGTGATGTTCGACGTGACCTGCATCGTGCCCTGCGCGGCCTGCTGAACGTTGCGCGAGATTTCCTGCGTGGCCGCGCCCTGTTGCTCGACGGCAGAGGCAATGGTCGAGGCGATCTCGGACATACGGCCGATGGTGTCGCCGATTTCCTTAATGGCGCCGACGGATTCCTGGGTCGCCGCCTGGATGCCGTTGATCTGCTGGCTGATGTCGCCCGTCGCCTTGGCGGTCTGTTCGGCCAGCGCCTTCACCTCGGACGCAACCACTGCAAAACCGCGACCCGCATCGCCGGCGCGTGCTGCTTCGATGGTGGCGTTGAGCGCCAGCAGGTTGGTCTGGCCGGCAATGGTGTTGATGAGCTCGACGACATCGCCGATCCGGGCCGCGGCCTTGGCAAGCTCCGCCACGCGGTCATTGGTCTTGCGCGCCTGCGCCACGGCCGAGTTGGCGATGTTCGCCGATTCCTGGACCTGCCGGCTGATCTCGTTGACCGATGACGACATCTCTTCGGTCGATGACGCAACCGCCTGCACATTGGTGGATGCTTCGTCCGATGCAGCAACGACTGCAGCGGTCAGCTCCTTGGCCTGTTCAGCCGTTGCCGTCAGCGCGCCCGCGGACTCTTCGAGCCTGCTCGACGCCGAGGAGACATTGTCGACGATATTGCCGACGGCGCGTTCGAACGTCCCGGCGAGCTCGACCATTTCGCGCTTGCGCGACGCCGCGGCCAGATTGTCCTGGTCGAGGCGTGCCGCAGCCTCATCGCGCGCCTTCTGTTCGGCGTTTGCACGGATGACCGTGACGGTCTTGGCGATGTCGCCGATTTCGTCGCCGCGCTTGGCGCCGGGTATCACGACATCGAGATCGCCGGCCGCCATCTTGCCCATGGCGCCATTCAGGCGCGTCATCGGCCGGGCAACGCCGACAAAGGAGAACACCATGGTGCAGATCAGGACCAGCACGACCGCTAGTCCAAGGGCGAGATTGACCTGACCGGAGCGTGTCATTTCCTCGGCGGCCTGCGCCCGTGCTTCTCCAACCGCAGCCTTGGCCGACGATACCGATTGCGCGACCAGTTGAGATGCCGCCGCAGCGGCGGGCGTGATTTTGGTGCGGACGATATCGGTCTTCTGGTCGTTACTGCCGATCGCTTCATCGGTGGCCGTCATGAACTTCTTCATGTCGGTGCCGAGCTGGATCAGGCCGCTCTGCACGAGCTCGCTGTCTTCGAACACGCTGGCCTTGGCCAGCGCATCGGTGAGGATCTTGGCCTTGGTGATGATCTGGCCCTTCTGCGTGACTTCATTCATCGACGCATAACGCCATGCGGCCGCCTGCACAGAGTTGATGGCATTGTCCGCGATCTTGAGCTGTCCATCGACTTCAGGCCAGTTCGTTGCTTCGGTCACGGCAGTGGTGAGGCGCAGCTGGTCGAGATGCCGGTTCCAGTCGATCACGGCGACGTTGCGGTTGCGATAGAGCTCGAGCAGTTTCTTCTGCAGACCGACGATCTCGTCGGCAGCAGCGACATAGGTCGCGGTGAACGCCTTGATCTTCGCGAAATTGTCTTTGTATTCCTGCCTGGTCGCCAGGGCGGACGCGGCATCGATGATGCGGTCCTGCGCAGCCTTGGCGGCCCTGATCTCGGCAGCGTTCTTGTCAATCTCGGGTGTCGTGATGGCCATGCGCAGGCCCTGGCTGGCCACCTGCATGGCGCGCATCTGGCCGTCGGCCTCCATCGCGCTATCGGCGATTTTCTGCTGCACATCGGCCAGACGGTTGACCTCCGAGATCGCGGTCTCGGTTCTCATCTGGTTTGCGACAACGCCGGCGGAGAGCAAGATGCCAACGAGACCGGCAAGACCCAATTTGCTGCCGACACTGTTGATCTTGATCATGCGATGCACTTTCCGGAGAAGGGCCAAGTCAGGACGCGCGCAAGCATGGCTCGCGCAGCCTCGGCTCGGGTCGTTGGAAGAGGGTCAGAGAAGCATTGGGCAGAGGCTGAGAACGTGGCGTCGTGAAATTGTCCGTGAGGACAAAGACCCGATCGCTCCGGTGGAGTTCAATCAGCGGACCAACAGGCCCTCGCCCTCACGGTTGAAGGATACCACTCCATTTCTGACACATTCGTTAATTGCCCCGTCATGCAGCATTCAAGAATCTGCATAAACTTGAGGCACTTGCGCGATGCTGTATGCGCCCGCTCTTGCGTCAGTGCGCGAGGATCTTCGACAGGAAGTGCTGCGCGCGATCGCTGCGCGGATGACCGAAAAAGTCATCCTTCTGCGCGTCTTCGACGATCTCACCGGCATCCATGAAGATGACGCGGTTGGCGACCTTCTTGGCGAAGCCCATTTCGTGGGTCACCACCATCATGGTCATGCCTTCCTTGGCGAGTTCGACCATGACATCGAGCACCTCGTTGATCATTTCGGGATCGAGCGCCGAGGTCGGTTCGTCGAACAGCATGCAGATCGGATCCATCACCAGCGCGCGCGCAATGGCGACGCGCTGCTGCTGACCGCCGGAGAGCTGGCCGGGATATTTCTGCGCATGCGCCGTGAGGCCGACGCGCTCCAGCATCTTCATGGCCTTGGCCTTCGCCGCATCTTCGGAGCGGCCGAGCACGATGGTCTGGCCGAGACACAGGTTCTCGACGATCTTCAGATGCGGAAACAGCTCGAAGTGCTGAAACACCATGCCGACGCGTGAGCGCAACTTCGGCAGGTCCTTCTTCATCGTCGTCACATTCAGTCCATCGACCATGATGGTGCCCTGCTGCACGGGCTCCAGCGCATTCACCGTCTTGATCAGCGTCGACTTGCCAGATCCCGAGGGACCGCAGACGACGACCACCTCGCCTTTCTCAACGGCCGTCGTGCAGTTCTTCAGCACCTGGAACTGCGGATTGTACCACTTGCTGACTTTTTCGATGGTGATCATGGGCATGATGAGCGACCGATAGTTGGAGGCAAAGACTGAAAGCGAAAGTGGCTAGCGGATGATGCTGATGCGCTTCTGCAAGCGCTTCACAAAGAATGACGCGGTGAAGCAGATCAGAAAGTAGACCAGCGCCGCGAACAGATACATTTCGGTGAGACGACCGTCGCGCTGCGCAACCTTCGAGGCTGCGCCGAGAAAGTCCGTGATCGACAGCACATAGACCAGCGATGTGTCCTGGAACAGCACGATGGTCTGGGTGAAGATCACCGGCAGCATGTTGCGGAATGCCTGCGGCAGCACGACATGGCGCATCACCTCGCGATAGTTGAGCCCGATAGCGTAGCCCGCCATCACCTGCCCCCGCGGCACCGACTGGATACCGGCGCGCATGATCTCCGAGAAGTAAGCTGCCTCAAACAGCGTGAAGGTCACGATGGTCGAGGCGTAGGCGCCGACCTGCACGGGCTGATCGGAGCGGATGATCCACTGTCCGACATAGGGCATCAGAAAGTAGAACAGGAAGATCACCAGCACGAGCGGCAGCGAGCGCATCAGATTGACGTAGCTCACCGCAAAGCCCGACAGCACGGCACTGGACGACAGCCGCATCATCGCGATCAAGGTGCCGAGGATGAGACCGAAGACCGTCGCAATTGCCGTCAGCGTGAGGGTGAACGCCATGCCCTGCTGAAACAGGTAGGGCAGGCTGCGCCAGATGACGTCATAATCGAAATTGCTGAACATCGCTTATTTCCCCTCGTTGAAGCCGGGGATCGCCAGGCGCTTTTCGAGGATGCGCATTCCGATCGTCACGACGGCGCTGAGGACGAGGTAGATGGCGGCCGCAGCCGAGAAGGCCTCGAACACCTGGAACGAGAACTCCTGCATGGACCGCGCCCGTGCCGTCAGTTCAAGCACACCGATGGTGAGTGCGGGCGCCGTGTTCTTGATGGTGTTGAGAAATTCGGAGGTCAGCGGCGGAAAGATGATGCGATAGGCCAACGGAAGCAAGATGTAGCGATAGGTCTGCCAGGTGGTGAGGCCGATTGCCGTGCCGGCCATGCGCTGGCCCTTTGGCAGCGCATTGATGCCGGCGGTGATCTGTGCGGCGACACGCGAGGACATATAGAAGCCAAGCCCGAGCATCGCGGCGATGAACGGCCCATTGCGCAGTTGCTTGATCCAGATGCCGAGATCGCCGGGCAAAAGTTCGGGAATGACGAAGAACCAGATGAACAGCTGCACCAGCAGCGGAATGTTGCGGAACATCTCGATATAGGCATTGCCGACAAACACCGCCCAGCGCGCAGGCAGGGTCCGCATGATGCCGATCAGCGAGCCCATCACGAACGCGATGAACCAGGCGCAGAGCGCGAGCAGGATCGTGACCTGAAGGCCGCTCATCAGCGAGCCAAAATAGGTCCCCGTCGCATCAGGCGTCTGATCCCAGAAGATTCCCCAATTCCAGTTATAGTTCACGCATTCACCCCCACGCGCCGTCCACGCGAAAACCCGGCAACCTCAGGCAGAAACCCATGCAATGGCCGGGCCATTGCTTCTTCCCTCGCCCCGCCTGCGGGGAGAGGGTGGATCGAACGACCAAGGTCGTTCGAGACGGGTGAGGGGGAGCCAGTGTTTTACTCGCTGCCTCCCCCTCACCCGTCTTACACGCGCTACGCGCATGTAAGACGACCTCTCCCCGCAAGCGGGGAGAGGTAAGCAAGAGTTAATTGGCTGCGTAGGCGTCGGGATCAGGCGAATCCGACGGGCTGGCGAACGCCTTCTTCTGCTCGGCTCCCATCGGAACGTTCAGATTGAGACCCTTGGGCGGGATCTTCTGCGTGAACCACTTGTCATAGATCTTGGCGCCTTCCGGGCTCTTGTAGAGCTCGGCAGTGGCCGCATCGACAACCTTCTTGAACGGCGCATCGTCCTTGCGCAGCATGATGCCGTACGGCTCGGCCTTGGAGAATGCGTCCTTCGAGATCACATAGGCGCTCGGATCGCGCGCACCGGCAGCAAGGCTGGCAAGCAGAATGTCATCCATCACGAAGGCTACAGCGCGGTCGGTCTCGACCATCAGGAATGCTTCAGCGTGATCCTTGGCGGGAATGACGTTGATGCCAAGATTGCGGGCGGCATTGGCTTCGGTGAGCTGCTTGATGTTGGTGGTGCCGGAGGTCGAGACCACCGACTTGCCCTTCAGATCGTCGATCTTGTCGAGCTTGGCAGCCTTCTTCGAGACGAAGCGGCTGGCCGTCAGGAAGTGCGTATTGGTGAAGGCAACCTGCTTCTGGCGATCGGCATTGTTGGTGGTCGAGCCGCATTCGAGGTCGACGGTGCCGTTGGCAATCAGCGGAATACGTGTCGCCGAGGTGACCGGATTGAGCTTCACCTCGATCTTGTCGTTCTTCAGCTCTTTCTTCACCGCATCGACGATCTTGTAGCAGATGTCCATGGCGAAACCGACGGGCTTCTGATTGTCATCCAGATAAGAGAACGGCACCGAGGAATCGCGGAAGCCGATGGTGATGGCGCCGGTGTCCTTGATCTTCTTGAGCGTGCCGGTGAGCTCCTGAGCGCCCGCCTGCGTCGTGCAGACCGCCGCGGCGATCATGGTCCCCAACAGAAAAAATCGTTTCATAGTCCCTCTCCTCAACAAAGTCCGATCTCACGCCGACGACTCTCTTACCGAGCGCCCCGGCACGACCGCCCGGGATGCTTGCACAATCGGGGCCAAAACGGAATTGCCCGATCGGAGGACAACGGTTTGTTCTGAGCTCCCGTTCCCCCTACAACCCGGTCATGAGTAACGCCCTGCATGCGCTTTGTGACGCAGGCGCCGCCGGCGCCACAGAAAAGATCGATGATATCAGCCATCCCGGCCTGGTGATCACCACCACGATTCTGGCCTCTAGCCTGGCCTTCATCGACGGATCGGTGGTGAATGTCGGACTTCCTGCCATTGCAGCGAGTTTTCAGGCCGATGCCGTCGACCTGCAATGGGTGATCAACGCCTATCTGTTGCCGCTTAGTGCACTTCTTTTGCTCGGCGGTGCAGCAGGCGACCGTTTCGGCCGCCGCAGACTTCTTATCTGGGGCGTTGGGCTGTTTGCGCTGGCCTCGCTGGCTTGCGCTATGGCGCCCAGCCTGCGTTTGCTGTTGGCCGCCCGTTTTCTGCAGGGTGTCAGCGCGGCGATGCTGATGCCGAACAGTCTGGCGATCCTCGGCCAGACGTTTTCCGGCGAAGCCAAGGGCCGCGCCATCGGCATCTGGGCTGCCAGCGGCGCTGCGGCGGGCGCGCTCGGCCCGGTGCTGGGCGGATGGCTGATCGACATCGGCAGCTGGCATCTCATCTTTCTCATCAATGTGCCGATCGCATTGGCGGCGATGGCGCTTGCCTGGCTTGGTATCCCCCGCGACCGACACGACGGCGACGATCCACTCGATAGTCTCGGCGCCATCATCGCGACTGCGGGACTTGGCCTGACCACCTGGAGTCTGACCGAAGCTACGTCACATGGTTGGTCGGGTTTCACGCTTGGCGCGCTCGTCGCAGGCCTCCTGCTGTTGC
This sequence comes from Tardiphaga sp. 709, assembly GCF_032401055.1. Taxonomy (NCBI): domain Bacteria; kingdom Pseudomonadati; phylum Pseudomonadota; class Alphaproteobacteria; order Hyphomicrobiales; family Nitrobacteraceae; genus Tardiphaga; species Tardiphaga sp. 709. The sequence continues at coordinate 2,801,840 of NZ_CP135529.1, forward strand.
TCGTTTTCGTGTGGATCGAAGGCCGCAGAGGCGAACGCGCGATGATGCCGCTTGCACTGTTCGGGTCCGCCAGCTTCGTCGGCCTGACGCTGCTGACATTCTTGTTGTACGGCGCACTCGGGGGGCTGTTCGTCCTGACGCCTTTTCTCCTGATCGAAGCCGCCGGCTACACGGCGACACAGGCCGGTGCCGCGCTGCTGCCCTTGCCGCTTGTCATCTCCTTGACATCACCGCTCGCTGGCTCGCTCGCGGCCAGAACCGGCCCGAAGATCATGCTGACGCTGGGACCGGTGATTGTGGCGATGGGTTTTCTGATGGCGCTCCGGATCGGTCCCGACACCAGCTACTGGACCAGCGTCTTCCCCGCCATGGTCATCATCGCCATCGGCATGGCCGGCGCTGTCGCACCTCTGACCACGGCCGTGCTGATGTCCGTCGATGCGCGTCACACCGGGTCAGCATCGGGCTTCAACAGCGCGGTCGCACGCACGGGCGGCCTTGTGGTCACGGCGCTGATCGGATCGGTCATGGCCGCAAAGGGGCCGGCGCTGATCACCGCATTTGCAGCAGCGACGGTCGCAGGTGCCGTGCTTTGTGTCGCAGCCGCGCTCAGCGCATTCCTGCTGATAGCGGCGCGGCCGCAGCCGTGAAGGCCCCACGCTGCCTGCGAGCGGCCACCGCCTCGCCGAAGGCCTGAAAGAGCGTGCGGTTGATCGGATTGATCTGCGGATCATATTCGGCATGCCATTGCACACCGAGCGCGAAGCTCGACGCATCGGCAATGCGGATGGCCTCGATCGTCCCGTCCTCGGCAATACCCTCGATCACCACCCGCTCGCCGGGGATGTCGATGCCCTGACCATGCAGGGAATTGACCGTGATGGTCTCGCGCCCCAACAGGCTGGCGAAGGTGCCGTTGCTGGTCAGATGCACGTCATGGCGATCGGCGAATACGACGGCAGGGTCGGGATGAATCTCGCCATTCTCGAGGCGCGGCATGCGATGATTGATGCGGCCGGGAATCTCGCGGATCTCGGGATGCAGCGAACCGCCGAACGCGACGTTCATCTCTTGCAATCCGCGACAGATGCCGAAGATCGGCACCCCGCGCGCGACACAAGCCTCGATCATGGAAAGAGCGACCGCATCGCGGCCGTTGTCATAGGGTTCGTGACGGGCATGGGCTTCCATGCCGAACCGGGTCGGGTGGACATTGGCCCGAGCGCCGGTGAGGAGGATGCCATCGACCAGATCGAGCACCTGGCCGATATCGGTAATGTCGGGGGTGCCGGCAAACATCATCGGCAGGGCATTGGCCACTTCCGCGACCGCACGAAGGTTGTTTTCTCCGACCGCCTGGACGGAGAACCTGTTCTCAATGCGATACGCGTTGCCGATCACGCCGATTACCGGCCGGGTCTTCGTGGGCATCAGCTTCCGGTCGAAAAGTCCTGGACCATTGAGCTATAGCCGAGTCACCACGCGAAAACGAAACAAAACTGTCACTAACCGGAGCATTCGAGAAAGAAACGCCTCCGGATGCCTGAAAAGGACCAATCTGGCATTGTTCGGAGGATTTAGCCGACGGTTTTGGATGGTGGGCGCGACAGGGATCGAACCTGTGACCCCTTCCATGTCAAGGAAGTGCTCTCCCGCTGAGCTACGCGCCCTAAGAACCGGTCGTTACGGGTGTGGGGTCTATAACGGGTCAAACCCGGACAAGCAAGGATGCAGAAGGGCCAATCCTTGCCTGATTTGCAGGAAAATCCAAGAAACTCGGCAAGAAAGCCGGCTGCCCTCAGGCGGCCAGCATCTTGTTCACTTCGCTGACCAATTCGCGCAGGTGGACCGGCTTGGACAGCACCTTGGCGTTTTTCGGCGCTTCCGAGTCGGAATTCAGCGCCACGGCGGCGAAACCGGTGATGAACATGATCTTGATGTCGGGGTCGAGTTCGCTGGCGCGGCGCGCCAGTTCGATCCCGTCCATCTCCGGCATCACGATGTCCGTTAGAAGCATTTCAAAGGGTTCCTCGCGGAGTCTCTGATAGGCTGACATCCCGTTATCGTGGTGCGACACCTGAAAACCGGCGTTTTCCAACGCCTTCACCAGGAAGCGGCGCATGTCGTTGTCGTCTTCTGCGAGAAGGATTTTGTGCATGGCGGTTGGATGTCGAACCCGAATGAGAGGACCTGTTCGCCCACTAAGCCCGAGGTCTGGTAAATTTCGGGTGAAGGTGATCAGCGCAGACTGTGCATAAGCGTCTCAAGATGGTGCGCCAGAACGCCGTGAAACACAACAAATGAGCGCGTTTCTCGCGGTCGCAGCGCCTGCGGAAGTTTTTAACTTGGCAGACTTGTTTCGGTTATCGACAATGCAGCCTCACAAAGCGCCGGTTTTCTGCCAGACTGGGCACACCGAAGAACGCGGCTGCAGGGACGATGCGCGACGATGACCCAGTTTGACGGTGAGCTGTCGCCTCCCTTCGAGATCGTCGAGCCCGCCAACTGGCGCGCCCCGATCATTTTCAATTCCCCGCATTCCGGCTCGGTCTATCCAGCGGAATTCCTCAGTGCGTCCCGCATCGACGTGACGGCACTGCGCCGCTCGGAAGATTCGTTCATGGACGAATTGATCGCGGGATTAAGTGATCGCGGCTTCCCGGTGGTCCGGGTGCACTTCCCGCGCTCCTATGTGGACGTCAACCGCGAGCCCTATGAGCTCGATCCACGGATGTTCAACGGCCGGCTGCCCAGTTTTGCCAATACCCGCTCGATGCGGGTCGCGGGCGGCCTCGGCACGATTCCCCGGGTGGTCGGCGACGGCCAGGAGATTTACCGCGAGCGGCTCGACGTCGATGACGCCCTCACCCGGATCGAGGCGCTGTACAAGCCCTACCACCGCGCCCTGCGCCGCCTGATCAACAAGGCGCACCAGACATTCGGCACGGTGATCCTGGTGGATTGCCACTCGATGCCCTCGATCGGAATTTCCCGTGAGGAGCCGCGCCGCCCGGACGTGGTCGTCGGTGACCGCTATGGCACCAGCTGCGCCACTATCCTGGCCGAGGTGGTCGAACACACATTCGGCGGCCTCGGCTATTCCCTGGGCCGTAACAAGCCCTATGCCGGCGGCTTCATTACCGAGCATTACGGCAACCCGGCCAGCGGGCTGCACGCCATCCAGATCGAGCTGAACCGGGCGATCTATATGGACGAACGCCGCCGCGAGAGGACGGCGCGCTTCGACCAAATTGCTGCCGATTTTACCGTTCTGGCCGACGCGCTGGCAAAGATTCCGCTGGACAGCCTCGGCCCGTTCCAGGCCGCCGCCGAATAGGCCGGGGCCAAACATCTCGCCGGGGTTCGAACCGTCACTCAATCAGATGTGGTATTTGGAACCGTGACCGCCGGATCATAAAAGGTGCTTATTTCCTGCGACAAATTGTCAATTTTCGCTGGATTTAGAGATGGGGCAGAGTTTTACCATCGGGATTCATGCAACCTTAGGTTCTTCCCACCAGCGTGGTTCCGCGGATTGGAACCGCACAACAATGGGCAGGAGAGAACATGAAGAACGTGATCAAGAAATTCTGGTCGGACGAATCGGGAGCGACTGCAATCGAATACGGGCTGATCGCGGCCGGCATCTCGCTGGCCATTATCGCAGTCGTCAACGGACTCGGCACCAACCTCAATGGCAAGTTCAGCGAAATCAACGGATCACTGAAGTAGCCCCTGCGACGTGGACACCGGCTTGAGGTTCTCAGCCGAATAAGTCTTGCTTGATGACTGACGTCGCAATGGGCCCGAGGCTGTCGGGGTGCCAGGCGACGAACAGGCCAAGCGACATAAAGACAATCGCCGGCAGCCACGTCGGCACGCCGTGATGCAAAACTCCTCCGAAAAGAAAAAAGGACCGCTTGCGATAGCAAGCGGTCCAAGTCTAGGGAGGAAACGCCCAAGGAGGGCAGCGATAGCGCAAGCGCTACCGCACCGCAACAATATGCAGCCGCGGCGCACCAAGTGCAAGAGTTTTCGGGCAAATTTCTATGCAAATTTCGCATGGTGATCGCACCGTTCAGGCATGGGCGTCATAATTTCTATAAGCAAAATCAATACGATATAGAAACGACAGTAGCTTTGACCTATTTAAGATATGATTACTTATTCATTTCATTGGCCAATTTCTGATGCCGGACATCAGAAATCTTAGAGAAATCGCAATCCGATTCAGCGCTGTGGCCTAGGGAAATCGCAGAGAGATTTCGATCACCGCAGATGCGAGTCGTTGCCCTGCGCTGTATAGGAAGCGACACGTCCCCATCCAGCTGCCGCAACAAAGGACCTCTCCGTGACGGTCATCGACTTCAACGCCTTCATTGGTCGTCTTGCGACCTCCTCGGGCGAGACCATCCTGCCGTTCTTTCGCACCTCGCTGAGTATCGACAACAAGAACAGCACGGATTTCGACCCGGTCACGGAAGCCGACCGAGCTGCCGAAGCGGTGATGCGCCGGCTGATCAAGGCCAACTTCCCCCAGCACGGCATTGTTGGCGAGGAATTCGGTACCGAACGCGAAGACGCCGAATATGTCTGGGTGCTCGACCCTATCGACGGCACCAAATCCTTCATCTCCGGCTTCCCGATCTGGGGCACGCTGATCGCGCTGCTGCATCGGGGCACACCGGTCTATGGCATGATGCACCAGCCCTATATCGGCGAGCGCTTCAGCGGCGACAGCGGTTCGGCGCGCTACCAGGGCGCCAACAACACCACCCGCAAGCTTGCCGTGCGCCGTTGCGCATCGCTGAAAGACGCGACTTTGTTCACGACCAGCCCGCGGCTAATGAACGACGCCGATCGCGCGAAATTTCACGACGTCGAAAAAGGTGTGCGGCTGACGCGCTACGGCGGCGATTGCTATTCCTATTGCATGCTCGCCGCTGGCCATCTCGATCTCGTCATCGAAACCGAGCTGAAACCCTACGATATCGCAGCCCTGATCCCGATCATCACCGGCGCTGGCGGTGTCGTGACGACATGGGAGGGCAAACCCGCGCAGAACGGTGGCCGCATCGTCGCCGCCGGCGATCCGCGCGTGCATGAGGCCGCGCTGAAGATCCTCAACGCCTGATCGGGCGCAGCTACGCCCGCGCAGCAGCCCGTAAATGCTCGATCATCTGCTGCGCGGGACGGGATAACGTCTTCAGGCTGCGAAAGCAGATTGCCAGCCTTCGATTGGCCCAGGGATCGCGAATCCGGATCAGCGCCAGCGCCGTCGACCGTGCGCAGCGCCGTGCCGCAACTTCCGGCACAATCGCAATGCCGACCCCCGCCGCCGCCATCTGGCACATCGCATCGAAATCCCGCATCTGCGCCCGGTAGCGCAGTCGCGCGCCCAGCTTCGCTGCGTATTTGCCGATGTGGTTCTGCAGCGCGGTCGCATTGGTGAGACCGATAAAGTCACGGTCGATGATCTCATGGAAATCGATGTGACGGCGGCCGGCGAGATCGCTGCGCGGCGCTGTCACCAGCATCAGCCGGTCCTCGCTGAAGGTGAAACGTTCCAGACTGTCCGGCAGCGTATGTTCGGCCGCGAAGCCGAAATCGGCGATGCCGGCAGCGATTGCCTGTGCAATATCGGCGCTCTCGCGCTCCTCAACCTCGAGGCTGACATTGGGGTGCTCGCGCAGGAAACTCGCCAGCGCCTTCGGCAGATGTTCGGAGAGCCCCACTGTATTGGCCAGCATCGACACGCTGGCCTTCATGCCATTGGCATAGGCCGCCATGTCACCGCGCATGGTCTCGACATTCTGCATGACGATGCGGGCATGGCCGAGCAGGCTCTCGCCGGCCGCCGTTAGCGTGACACCGCGCCGCCCGCGTTTCAACAGCGGCACGCCGACTGTTGCCTCCAGTCCCTTGATCCTCGCACTCGCCGAGGCCAGCGCCAGATTGGCAGCGGCAGCACCCGCGGTGATACTGCGCGCCTCGGCCACCGCGACGAACAGCCTGAGATCAACAAGGTCGGCATGCATGGCGTTCTCCGCATCAGCCTTCGTTAGAAACGAAGGCAATCTCCGTAACCTCCAGATTGTGCCTGTCCGTCCGATCGGTCAATGTGCCTGCATCATGTTCGATTCCTCACTCATTCTGATCGCCGCAGTCTTCGCTCTTGCGGGCTTCGTCAAAGGGGTCATCGGCCTCGGCCTCCCGACCGTTTCGATGGGCCTTCTCGCCGTCGCCATGCCCCCGGTGCAGGCACTGGCCATCGTCATCGCCCCCGCGATCGTCACCAATATCTGGCAGACCTTCGTGGGCGGCTATCTGCGCGACATCATCCGCCGACTGTGGCCGCTGATGCTCGGCACCGCTTTCGGTATCTGGAGCAGCGGCGGGCTGATGACCGGCCCCTATGCGCGCTACGGCACCATCGTGCTCGGCATCCTGCTGGTGATTTATGGTGCCATCAGCCTCGTGAAATTCCAGCTAAGCGTCGCAAAACAGAACGAAGGGTGGGTCGGCGGCGTCGTCGGCCTTATCACCGGTGTCGTCGCTGCCGCCACCGGCGTGCAGGTGATCCCGTCGATGCCCTTCATGCAGTCGATCGGCATGGAAAAGGACGAGCTGATCCAGGCACTCGGTGTCTATTTCACCGTCTGTACTCTCGCACAGGCCTTCAACCTCTCCAGCGCCGGTCTGCTGAATGCCTCCATAGCGCTGTCGGGCCTCGTTGCCATGGTGATGGCCTTTGCCGGCATGTTCATCGGCCAGATGGTGCGTATGCGGATGCATCCCGACCAATTCCGCCGCTGGTTCCTGATCGCGATGATGCTGCTCGGCGTCTATCTGGCCGGCGTCGAGACGTGGGAAATTCTGAAGTAATTAACGCGTCTCCAGCATCGCCACGCGGATGCCGAGATAGATGAAGACGCCGCCGAGGGCGCGGTTGATCCATACCATTGCCTGACTGGATCGCCGGACGCGGGTGGCGGCTTTGGCAGCGACAATGGCCGTGCCGAGTCCCCAGATCGTGCCCGTGCTGATGAAGATCAGCCCAAGTACGATGAAAGCCAACGCCTTGCTGGGCGCATCCACGTCGACGAATTGCGGCAGGAAGGCGAGAAAGAACAGCGCGACCTTCGGGTTCAGCGCGTTCGTGAAGGCGCCCTGCCAGAACACCTGCCGAAGCGACAGCAGCGGCTTTTCCGCGGCGTCGTTCGTCGCAACTGTCGATGCCCGTGCCCGCAGCATCTGTACGCCCGTATAGAGCAGATAGGCTGCGCCGATCCATTTCACTGCGGTGAAAGCATAGGACGAGGCCGCCAGCAGCGCCGACAATCCGACCGCCGCGGCGAACACATGGACCAGACATCCCGCACTGATCCCCAGCGCCGCCGCCACGCCGCCGCGCCAGCCCATCTGCACGCTACGGCCGACGATGTAAGCCGTGTCCGGTCCCGGCGTAATGTTGAGCAGGATGCCGGAGAGGATGAAGAGCCAGAGGCCGTGGATACCGAGCATGAGTGGCTTTCGTTACTTGAATAGCGGCGTACCAGGCACAAAGGCATCGAACGCCGCCCAGAATTGCTGCCGGTAGCGATCCTGTTCCTGCAGGATCTCGTGACGGGAGCCGGCGATTACCAGATGCGAGCCGGCACGCAGGTGATAGGCGAATTCCTCGATGGCCGGCGTCGACACCACCTGGTCGTTGCTGGCCGCCAGCATCAGGATCGGCTGACGGATCTTCACGGGATAGCTGGCCTCGCGAAAGCCATGCATCCCACGGATCGCCGTATCGGCCCAGGCCACCGTCGGCGAGCCGATGCCGAGCGTCGGGTCCTCTTCGAGGATCGCCGCGTTGCGCGCATAGCGCACCGGATCGCTGGTCAGTTTGTTGTTGGGGAATGACGAGGTCCCGACCAGTTCGCCATTGCCGCCGGGAATGTAGTTGCCGCCCTGCCCGGTCCAGCGCATGACGCGCAGCAGCAGGCGGGCCAGCAGCGAGGTCGAGCGGCCCGGCAGATCGATCATCGGCGCCGACAGCACCATGCGATCGAACCAGCGCTTGCCGGAATGCGCGACGCGCAGCATCACCGCGCCGCCCATCGAATGCGCCAGCGCGAAGTAAGGCGGCGGGCAATCCGGCATCACCACCTGCTGCACGAAAGTTTCGACGTCGATCTCGAAATCCGAGAAGCTGCGCACATAGCCCTTGCGGCCATCGCGCAACTGCCGCGATGAATGGCCCTGCCCGCGCCAGTCGATCATGGCCACGGCAAAGCCGCGGTCGCGCAGGTCGCGCACGGTCTCGAAATACTTTTCGATATATTCGCCGCGCCCGCCGAAGACGCAGACCGTGCCCTTGCGCCCGCCCGTCGGCGCCCAGCGCGCAAAACGCAGCTCGACCCCGTCCGGGGTCTTGATGGTGCCGGACACGGCGCCCTCGGGAACAGGATTGGCGGGAATCGAGACGAGTGTCATGGCGGGGGACCGGCTAGGCGAAAAACGCGGGATTTCAAGGGCTGGAGACAGGTCTGCGCGAATCTTTAGGCCCCCCTTGCGAGCCGCCAGACCCCTCCCATATCAGTTTCGTGCAGGCCTCTCTAGGCTGCATCACACGAAAGCCCGGCCCTATGGCGGGCGGGTTATTGCAACAGTCGCTCAATGGAGGACTATCCTATGCGTAGCTACGATCTCACCCCGTTTTATCGTTCCACCGTCGGCTTTGACCGCCTGTTCAATTTGCTCGATCAGAGCACAGGTGACGCAGCGCCGGGCTATCCGCCCTACAATATCGAGCGCACCGGCGAGAACGAATACCGTATCAGCGTTGCCGTTTCAGGCTTTGCGCAGAACGAGCTCTCCATCGTCGCGAAGGAAAACACGCTGACGATCAAGGGCGAGAAGGCTGCCAACGAGAATGGCAGCAAGGCCGAAGTGCTCTATCGCGGCATCGCCGCCCGTGCCTTCGAACGCGCCTTCCAGCTTGCCGACTTCGTACAGGTGAAGAACGCCTCGCTCGAGAACGGCCTGCTTCATGTGGACCTCGTCCGCGAGATCCCGGAAGCCAAGAAACCGCGCAGCATTCCGATTTCCACCAGCGCCGTGAGCGCGCCGCAGGTGGTCGACGGCTCGGCCGAGAAAGTCGCCGCGTAACCGCGACTTTGTGAAGCAAAGTAAGTGTAGCTGTAAATGAAACGCCCCGGAGCAATCCGGGGCGTTTTGTTATTGTGCGCAGCGCTGCACTAACTATTCCATGCCCTGGACGGGCGGAGGAGTGTCCGCAGGCTTACTAGACTCTGTAGGCTTTGCTTCCGTCGCGGGAGGCGGAACCGTCGGTGCTGCGGCCTCCGGCTTCGAGGCAGTAGAGGTCGACGGAGCAGCACCCGTCGTCTCCGGCGGTTTCGTCTCAGCCGGCTTCTGCTCAGTCACAGCCGATTGCTGCACAGGCGCCGCAGCCGGCGGCGTTTCAGGTGGTTTGACTGCGACCGGCTTGGTCTCGGCCGGAGTGACAGGCTTGGCCGGTGCCGCAACCGCGCGCACCGGTGGCCGCTTCGGCAGCGGCACTGTCGTTGCACGGCTTGCGACTTTCGGTGCGGGCGTTGCCGTCCCGGCTGTAAACGGCGGGCGGCGATATTGCGGCAGCGTCGGCACCGCGCCTTGCGGGCCGTAGCGCGTGTCGATTTCCTCGCTCATCCGGTCGCCCATGCGGTAGGCGGGAATGAAGCGCAGGATCCGCCCGCTACGCGCATCGATCACCAACCGGCCGTCCTCGCCGTTGAGATCGATCGCCGAGACCGTGTAGATGAGGCCGCGTTGCTGCGGCATGCCGAGGGCAGAGAAGCCGGCCTCGCGCAGGATCGAATAGACCTCCCGCAGCGGCAGCACAGCCAGATCATAGCCCCGGCGCAAAACGCCGTAGGGGCGCGGCTCCGCATATTCCACGGGCGGCATGGCCGCATAGGGACCGCCGACATCCGATACCTGCGCCACAGCGGCAACGTCGCCGCGCATCGGCGGCAGCGCCTGCGCCTGTGCAGCGCCACTCGCCAGCAACAGACCGGCCGAGGCCAGACATCCCACAAGTACCTTCATTGCATGCTCCTTCGACGCCCCCGCGCCCGGAGTGTGTTCAGCTCCCTGAACCTCTCGCTCTCATCCGTCCCGCTGCAGCAACCACCGCTGCCACGGGCGTTAACGGACAGTGCTCAACCTCACCGCTGAATCCGGCAGCCCTTGGGCCAGCCTTTGGCCGGAACGCGGCACCTCCGGGCTGAATGTGTCTTCGAGACATGGACAATTTGGCATGCGTTGTTGCTATGCGACGACGGACTCAAGCGCGCTTGTGTGCTAGATAAAAATTTGGCAAAGTCCTGGTTAGGACAGCATCACTGTCGCAATTTTTGGTGGCAAATCCGGCACAGGGTTTGCAACATAAGCAGGCGTCGGGACTAAAAAACACGCCTGCTGAGACGAAATGCCTTTAAGGCAAGACATGGGGTGGCCGCCGGGGACGATGGGCACCACCAGTCTGAATTCTGAAAACGAGGCTCGCAAGGCGCGCGAGCGGTAGCCCGAACGGGTTCCGCGAGCGTCAAAGGTGCGCCGACAAGGGTGGCAGAACCCCGACGGGGGTTGAGAGGACGAAGATGAGCGGATCAGAGCACGAGCGCCAATTGATCGAAACCGGCACGCATTCGGCGGCCCCGGCTATCAAATCGGCTAACGTGAAAGATACCGCCATCAAACCGGAACTCCATACCTACCGTCCGCCGGCGCTGGGCCTCTATGACCCGTCGCAGGAAAAGGATGCCTGCGGCGTCGGCTTCATTGCCAACATCAAGGGCCGCAAGTCGCATCAGATCGTGTCTGACGCGATCAGCATCCTCTGCAACCTCGAGCACCGTGGCGCCACGGGCGCAGATCCGCGCTTTGGCGACGGCGCTGGTATTCTGGTGCAGATCCCGCACAAATTCTTCGTCCGCAAGACGGCGGAACTCGGCTTCAGCCTGCCGGAGCCTGGCAAATACGCCATCGGCGCGCTGTTCATGCCGCGTGATACCGCGTGGCGGAAAGTCATTCAGGGCATCATCGGCGACCAGATCAAGGCTGAAGGCCTGAAGCTGCTCGGCTGGCGCGACGTCCCGACCGACAACGCCTCGCTCGGCGAGAGCGTGAAGCCGACCGAGCCTGCCAACATGCAGGTCTTCATCGGCATCGGCAAAGCCAAGATCGCCGACGAGGACGAATTCGAACGCCGTCTCTACATTCTCCGCAAGTCGATCTCGCAGGCGATCTATCAGCGCCGCGAGCGCGGCCTCGCCGGCTATTACCCCTGCTCGATGTCGTGCCGCACGATCATCTACAAGGGCATGTTCCTCGCCGACCAGCTCGGCAGCTACTATGCCGATCTGCACGAAGAGGATTTCGAAAGCGCGCTGGCGCTGGTGCATCAGCGCTTCTCGACCAACACCTTCCCGACCTGGTCGCTCGCGCATCCGTACCGCATGGTCGCGCATAACGGCGAAATCAACACGCTGCGCGGCAACGTCAACTGGATGGCGGCGCGTCAGGCGTCCATCGAGTCCGAACTCTATGGCAAGGACATCAGCCGTCTGTGGCCGATCTCCTATGAAGGCCAGTCGGACACCGCCTGCTTCGACAACGCGCTCGAATTCCTGGTGCAGGGTGGCTACTCGCTGCCCCACGCCGTGATGATGATGATTCCGGAAGCCTGGGCCGGCAATCCCTTGATGGATGAGCAGCGCCGCGCCTTCTACGAATATCACGCCGCGATGATGGAGCCGTGGGACGGTCCTGCTGCGCTCGCCTTCACTGACGGTCGCCAGATCGGTGCGACGCTGGACCGTAACGGTCTGCGCCCCGCGCGTTATCTCGTCACCAAGGACGACCGCATCGTGATGGCGTCCGAAATGGGCGTGCTGGCGATTCCGGAAGAAGACATCATCACCAAGTGGCGCCTGCAGCCCGGCAAGATGCTGCTGGTGGACCTCGTCCAGGCCGCCTGATCCCTGACGACGAGATCAAGGCGACGCTCGCCGCAAGCCATCCCTATAGCGAGTGGCTCGAACATACACAGATCGTTCTGGAAGAACTCCCGGACGCGGCGGCCCAGGGCCAGCGCTCCAACCTGCCGCTGCTCGATCGCCAGCAGGCCTTCGGCTACACCCAGGAAGACGTCACCATCCTGCTGACGCCGATGGCGTCGCAGGGCGAGGAAGCGTCGGGCTCCATGGGCACCGACACACCGATCTCGGCGCTGTCGAGCAAGCCGAAGCCGCTGTTCACCTACTTCAAGCAGAACTTCGCGCAGGTCACCAACCCGCCGATCGATCCGATCCGCGAAGAGCTCGTCATGAGCCTCGTCTCGATCATCGGACCGCGGCCGAACCTGTTCGACCTGCAGGGCGTCGCCACCACCAAGCGTCTTGAAGTGCGCCAGCCGATCCTGACCGACCAGGATCTCGAAAAGATCCGCTCGATCACCGACGTTGCCGAGTCGCACTTTGTCTCGCGCACCCTCGACACCACCTTCCATGCCGGTTTCGGCGCGGCGGGCATGGAGCAGGTGCTGGATGAACTGTGCGCCCGCGCCGAAGCTGCGGTGCGCGAAGGCGTCAACATCATCATCCTGTCCGATCGCATGGCCGGCTCGGATCGCATTCCGATCCCGTCGCTGCTGGCCTGCGCCTCGGTGCATCACCATCTGATCCGCACCGGCCTGCGCACCTCGGTGGGTCTGGTCGTCGAATCCGGCGAACCGCGCGAAGTGCATCACTTCGCCTGCCTCGCCGGCTATGGCGCCGAAGCGATCAACCCGTATCTGGCCTTCGAATCCATCATCGCGATGAAAGACAAGCTGCCGGTGCAGCTCGACGACTACGAAATCGTCAAGCGCTTCATCAAGTCGATCGGCAAGGGCCTGCTCAAGGTCATGTCGAAGATGGGCATCTCGACCTACCAGTCCTATTGCGGCGCGCAGATCTTCGACGCCGTCGGCCTGCGTCAGGAATTCGTAACGAAGTACTTCACGGGCACCCACACCAAGATCGAAGGCGTCGGCCTCGCCGAAATCGCCGAGGAGACCGTGCGTCGCCACAACGAGGCGTTCGGCGAGATCGAGATCTACAAGAACGCGCTCGATGTTGGCGGTGAATACGCCTATCGCAGCCGTGGTGAAGACCATGCCTGGAACGCGGAGTCGGTATCGCTGCTGCAGCATGCCGTGCGCGGCAACTCGCAGGAGCGTTATCGCGCCTTCGCCAAGATCCTCAACGAACAGTCGGAGCGTCTGCTGACGCTGCGCGGCCTGTTCAAGATCAAGACGGCCGAAGACGAGAAGCGCAAGCCTGTGCCGCTCGAGGAAGTCGAATCCGCCGCGGACATCGTCAAGCGCTTCGCCACCGGCGCCATGTCCTACGGCTCGATCTCGCGCGAGGCGCATACGACGCTGGCCATTGCCATGAACCGGATCGGCGGCAAGTCGAACACCGGCGAAGGCGGCGAGGAGTCGGATCGCTACAAGCCGATGCCGAATGGCGACAGCATGCGTTCGGCGATCAAGCAGGTCGCGTCGGGACGGTTTGGCGTCACCACGGAATATCTCGTCAATTCCGACATGATGCAGATCAAGATGGCGCAGGGCGCTAAGCCCGGCGAAGGCGGTCAGCTGCCCGGCCACAAGGTCGACGCGACGATTGCTGCCGTGCGTCACTCGACCCCGGGCGTCGGCCTCATTTCGCCGCCGCCGCATCACGACATCTATTCGATCGAAGACATCGCGCAGCTGATCTACGACCTCAAGAACGTCAATCCGACGGGCCAGGTCTCGGTCAAGCTGGTGTCGGAAATCGGCGTCGGTACAGTCGCCGCGGGCGTCGCCAAGGCGCGCGCGGATCATGTGACCATCGCCGGCTTCGAAGGCGGCACCGGCGCATCGCCGCTGACCTCGATCAAGCATGCGGGTTCGCCGTGGGAAATCGGTCTTGCCGAAACCCACCAGACCCTCGTGCGTGAACGGCTGCGTAGCCGCATCATCGTCCAGGTTGACGGCGGCTTCCGCACCGGCCGCGACGTCGTCATCGGCGCGCTCCTCGGCGCCGACGAATTCGGCTTCGCCACCGCGCCCTTGATTGCTGCCGGCTGCATCATGATGCGCAAGTGCCATCTCAACACCTGCCCGGTTGGCGTCGCCACCCAGGATCCGGTGCTGCGCAAGCGCTTCACCGGCCAGCCCGAGCACGTCATCAACTACTTCTTCTTCGTCGCCGAGGAAGTCCGCGAGATCATGGCCCAGCTCGGCTATCGCAACTTCGACGAGATGGTCGGCCAGGTGCAGATGCTCGACCAGTCGGCCCTCGTGTCGCACTGGAAGGCCAAGGGTCTCGACTTCTCCAAGCTGTTCGTGCGTCAGCCCGAACTGCCCGGCCAGAAGATCTACCACACCGAGGATCAGGACCATCACCTGGAAGCCGTGCTCGATCGCGAGTTGATCAAGCAGGCGCAGCCCGCGCTCGATCGCGGCGCGCCGGTGAAGATCGACACCAAGATCAACAGCACCAACCGTTCAGCCGGCGCCATGCTGGCGGGCTCGGTAGCCAAGATCTACGGCCATGCCGGCCTGCCCGACGACACCATCAAGGTGTCGCTGAAGGGCACCGCCGGTCAGGCTTTCGGCGCCTGGCTGTGCAAGGGCATCACCTTCGATCTCGAAGGCGAAGGCAACGACTATGTCGGCAAGGGCCTCTCGGGCGGCAAGATCATCGTGCGCCCGCCGGCTCACTCCGCCATCGTTCCGGAAGAGTCGATCATCGTTGGCAACACCGTGATGTACGGCGCTATTGAAGGCGAATGCTACTTCCGCGGCGTCGCCGGCGAGCGTTTCGCCGTGCGTAACTCGGGCGCTGTGGCCGTCGTCGAAGGCGCCGGCGATCATTGCTGCGAATACATGACCGGCGGCATCGTCGTGGTGCTGGGCAAGACCGGCCGTAACTTCGCAGCCGGCATGTCCGGCGGCGTGGCTTATGTGCTCGACGAAACCGGCGACTTCCCGAAGCTGTGCAACATGGCGATGGTCGAACTCGAACCAGTCCTCTCGGAAGAGATGATCGCCGAGAACACCTATCACCACTCCGGCGATCTCGAAGCCCATGGCAAGGTTGACGTGTTCGCCAATCTGCTCGACTCCGATATCGAGCGCCTGCATGTGCTGATCACGCGTCACGCGAAATATGCCGGCTCGGCCAAGGCTGCGATGATCCTCGCGGACTGGAAAACCTGGCTGCCGAAATTCCGCAAGGTGATGCCGGTCGAGTACCGCCGCGCGCTGCGCGAGTTGAAAGCAAAAAGCGCCGAGGCCGAGCCGCAGATCGCGATCGGCGCGTAAGACACGGACTGAACCGCCGCCCTCATCAGGCGGCGGGACTGAGATCGAAACAAGCAAATCATCCTTCGAGGCGCGCCAATGCGTAACGCTCGGGATGACGGTGGGACAGACTGCAGAGGCGTCAGTTGTAATGGGCAAGATCACGGGTTTTCTGGAAATCGATCGTCACGACCGCAAGTACGCGCCGGTTACCGAGCGCCTGAAGGGCTATAACGAGTTCGTCATTCCGCTCAGCGAGAAAGACACCCGCGATCAGGCCGCGCGCTGCATGAATTGCGGCATTCCCTATTGCCACGGCACCGGCTCGGTTCAGCCCGGCACGCCCGGCTGCCCGGTCAACAACCAGATCCCGGACTGGAACGACCTCGTCTATACCGGCAACTGGGAAGAAGCCTCGCGCAACCTGCACTCGACCAACAACTTCCCGGAATTCACCGGCCGCATCTGCCCGGCGCCGTGCGAAGCGTCCTGCACGCTGAACATCGATGACAACCCGGTCACCATCAAGACCATCGAATGCGCCATCGTCGACAAGGCATGGGACAATGGCTGGCTGAAGCCGCAGGTCTCCGCCGTGAAGACCAGCCGCAAGGTCGCCGTGATCGGTGCCGGCCCGGCCGGCCTGGCCTGCGCGCAGCAGCTCGCGCGCGCCGGACACGACGTCCATGTCTATGAGAAGTTCGCCAAGGCCGGCGGCTTGATGCGTTACGGCATTCCCGACTTCAAGATGGAAAAGCACATCATTGATCGCCGCGTCGCGCAGATGGAAGGCGAAGGTGTCACCTTCCATTACGGCAAGGCTGTTGGCGGTACGTCGCCCGGCGCCATCGACCCCGCCGAACTGCTCAAGGAATATGAAGCCATCGCGCTGACCGGCGGCGCCGAGCACGGCCGCGACCTGCCGATCCCCGGCCGCGAATTCGACGGCATCCATTTCGCGATGGACTTCCTGCCCCAGCAAAACCGCCGCGTCGGCAACGAGCCGCTCGGCGACGTCAAGGAGATCCTGGCCGGCGGCAAGCATGTCGTCGTTATTGGCGGCGGCGACACCGGCTCCGACTGCATCGGCACCAGCCTGCGTCAGGGCGCGCTGTCGGTCACCCAGCTTGAAATCATGCCGGCTCCGCCCGAGCAGGAGAACAAGGGCCTGACCTGGCCGAACTGGCCGCTGAAGATGCGGACCTCGTCGAGCCAGGCCGAAGGCGCCAAGCGCGAATTCGCCGTGCTGACCCAGAGTTTCGAAGGTGTGGACGGCAAGGTCACCAAGTTGAACTGCGTGCAGGTCGACGACAAGTTCAAGCCGATCCCCGGCTCGGAATTTTCGTTGCAGGCCGATCTCGTGCTGCTGGCCATGGGCTTCGTCCATCCCGTCCACGAAGGCATGCTGAAGACCCTCGGCGTCGATCTCGACCAGCGCGGCAATGTCCGCGCCGCAACGACGGACTTCGCGACCTCGCTGCCGAAGGTGTTCTCCGCCGGCGACATGCGCCGCGGCCAGTCACTGGTGGTCTGGGCGATCCGCGAAGGTCGTTTGTGCGCGCGTGCGATCGATCAGGCGCTGATGGGGACCACGACGCTGCCGAGGTAATTGATCTCTCAAGATCGAATGATAGGGGCTCCGCACGTAAGTGTTGGAGCCCTTTTTATTTTACCAAGCGCAACAGTAGGATCACAGGATTGGTCGAGATCACGGCTTTCGATGAGCGTCGATAATCGTGTTTCGGTACTCGTCGGGTGAAGCGTTCGTCTTCGTTGCGTCTCTGAAGCGCTGCTTCATCGCAGGCGTCAGTTCGACGCCCTCGACAGCAGCGATTTTCTCATAACAAGCAGCCCCAAGAATAAACTCACCGGCCGCATTCGCTGCCGTGAAAGTCCGGCATCTCGCGATGAACGCCGCCAACTCTGTCGGCCCTGTAAACCGATGCACCTCGCCGGCAAAGTCCGCCATCCGCGCCATGTCACGAGCCCGCTGGTCACGTCTGTAGTTGACGACAAAACGCAGAAACTCTGCATTGAAACGCTCCGGGCATCCCGGCCCCGTATCCGCACGCACCCGTCCCCATCCCAACGTCGTCCGACGTAAAACGCGCCACAGGCAAAGCCCGGTCGGATAATCCAGATGGATCAGCGTGTCCGCCCGCGTCAGCCGCAACACGAGTGTGCCGCTGTAGTTGCCATCCATGATCCAGCGCGGTTCAGCCGCCAACGCCTCGACTGTCGTGCGCCAGACGTCGCTATCCGGCATGCGCCAACCAGGCTGCCAATAATGACGGTCGAGATGGATCACCGGCAGGCCCGTGATGTCAGACAGCGCACGAGCCGCCGTACTCTTTCCCGCGCCTGGACAGCCAACAATCAAGATGCGCTTCAAAGCAAGAACTCCGCGGAGCAGCAATGCCCTTTCCCCGCTCTTGCATAACGCAGCGAGTACGCAGCTTGAGGGAGCAAGGGACCTTCGCCATTCTTACTCATGGCGGCTATGACTTTAACGATATATTCCGATATTGACACAATTCCTACAGCGGCTTATATTCTCCATCACCCTGTCCAACGAGGGGCGCTTCTCGAGGGCGTCTTTGGAGGTGGGACAGGGTGCGGCGCCCGCGGACGTGCCTCGCAAGCACGGACTCGGGAGGTCCTAGGTAGCCGTCCGGGCCCACTACGGGGCTCTGCCGCTTGCGGCTGGACGGGTGCGGGTGAAGGCTGGCGAAAGCCGGCCGGATGACGGGCACGATGCCCGTACCCAGTACCCGGAAGCACGGCCCCGGGAACAGAAAAGCCGCGATGGAGCGCCGAAAGGCGTGCGCCCACCGAGGGTCGCTGTCGCAGGCAGCCGACGGGACGCGCCACTGACTACAAAGTTGCGCCTTTCGGCGCTTCATCCCCCTCACATCAAAGGGGGGGACCACCGAAAGGCCAACTTGCGCGGCGGCGCGGGGCAGACGGCGCGTGCGCGCATCATCCGGAGCATGACGTCATCCAGAACAGTACAAAGACTCGCACAGCGCGACCGGGCGCGCGGCGCATCTCTGGGTGGGTAGTCAGCAACCTCCGGACACGCTAAGCGAATGTCATCCCGCCGGTTCGTCCTTCCAAACGTGTTGTCCCTTCCCGCATGAAATTCCTGCTTATTCCGCTCGGCCTGGTGGCGCTTGTCACACAGGCGCATGCCAGCGATGCCCGCTTCATGGCTGCCCTCGGTAAGCTCGATCCAAAGACCCGGCTGGAACAGGTCTGCGATTTCGAAGCGATGCGCCGGATCAGCAAGGGCGGCCCGCGCGTCGAGCGCGCCAAATCCGACGCGCTGGTGCCGCCGCAGCATCTCGGCAACACGCTGATCGCCAAGGGCGGCGCCTATCGCGCGGGCGGCAAATGGATGCAGGTCGCCTTCACCTGCAAGGCGACGCCGGACCACAAGACGGTGCTGGATTTCACCTACAAGACGGGAACGGTCATTCCGCCCGCCAAATGGCAGTCTTTGGGGCTCTGGAAGTAATCCAGGCCTCGCCGTTCACCCTGCCGCTAAAAGTTCCGGGATTTGCTTGACGTTAACGCCGCGCGGCGCTTGATGGCGGGATTGAGGCTGCCCGCTTGCGGCCCGAATCCGGTAGTATGTCGAGCGGGAACCCGGGTCTGCGGACCCTGCGATTGCGGTCGAGGCGCATGTCACAGAAGCCCAACTTGCCGAGATGGCGGATCGATCACTGGCGTGCCGAAAAGGGCACGCTGATGGTGCTCGCCGTGGCCTTGGGCCTGCTGATCGGCATCGTGGCTCCCGCATCGGCGCAGTTCTTCGGTTTCGGCGGTCCGCAGCAACCTCCTCCGCGTCCGCAGCGCAATGTGCCGCAAGGCGGCGGTGGCGGCTTCGGCTGGTTCGGCGGTGGCAATGACAGCCCGTTCTTCGCGCCGTTCCAGCAACAGCAGGCGCCGAAGCGAGCCGCTCCGCGCGAGGACTATTCGCGCGCACCGTCGCCGGAAAAGCGCGATGCCCCGGCCGAACGCAACGTGCTGGTGCTCGGCGACAGTATGGCCGACTGGCTCGCTTATGGTCTCGAGGACGCCTATGCCGAACAGCCCGACATGGGCGTGATCCGCAAGCACAAGACCGTCTCCGGCCTGCTGCGCTATCAGCCGAAGGGCGATCCCGCGGATTGGGCCGCGGCGGCAAAGGGCATTCTCGCCACCGAGAAGCCCGATGCCATTGTCGTCATGCTCGGTCTCAATGACCGTGTCGCGATCCGCGAGCCTGACAAGGCGGCCGAGAAGAAGGGCGCCAAGAAGGACGAGAAGAAGGACAGCGCGGCCGAGGTGAAGCCCGGCGACAAGCCGGCGGAGCCGGAAGCTGACGATGCCGACATCCCCGATCCCGGCGCGATCGTCGCCGAGCGCGGCGCGCGCACCGGCGGCATGGTCGATTTCCGCGACGAGCGCTGGGGCGAGCTTTACTCGAAGAAGATCGAGGAGATGATCAATGTCGTGAAGGCGAAGGGCGTGCCCGTGCTGTGGGTCGGCCTGCCCGCAGTGCGCGGCACCAAGGCGACCGCCGACATGCTCTATCTCGACAATCTCTATCGCGATGCTGCGACCAAGGCCGGCATCACCTATGTCGATATCTGGGACGGCTTCGTCGACGAGGCCGGCCGCTTCCTGCAGCAGGGCCCGGATTTCGAAGGCCAGATCCGCCGGCTGCGCTCGGCCGACGGCGTTTATTTCTCCAAGGCCGGCGCCCGCAAGATGGCGCATTACGTCGAGCGCGAGATCACCCGCCTGCTCTCCGGCCGCTCCGCGCCGATCGCGCTGCCGAGCGAGCCTGCGACGCCGGACCTCAATGCCGTGCCCGGCGCGCCGGCGCCGCGTCCGCTTGCCGGCCCCATCGTGCCATTGGTCGCCTCCTCCGTCGGCACCGATCAACTGCTCGGCGGCCCCGGCGTGAAGCCGGTGAGCGTCGATGCATTGGTGGCGCGCGTGCTGGTGAAGGGCGAGCCGCTCGCTGCGCCCGCCGGCCGCGCCGACGACTTCGCCTGGCCGCGCCGCGAGATCGGCCGCGAACAAGCCAAGGGCGACGTTCCCGTGGCTGCGGCCACACCTGCTACCTCAGGCACGAGCGGCACCGCTGCGGCGACAGGGCCGGATGGAATCGTTCCGGTGATGGCGCCGCCGGCCGCGCCGAAGAAAAAGCCGAAGCCCGTCATCGCCACCGAAGCGCCGTCATCCTTCGGTAGCTTCTTCGGGTTCGACGAGCCGCGCCGCGCGCCCGTCCAGCAGGCGCCCCAGCGCCCCCGCCCTGCCCAGGCACCCGGCCCGCGTCCGCCGGCCAATGTCGGCCCCGCCGCCTCCGCCCCCTCCGGTTTCTTCACGCGCTAGAGCGCGAAAAATTCCGACGCGAAATTTCAGAGTCAAAAAAATCCCTCGGCCTTTGCGGCCTGAGGGATTTTCACTTCTTGCACGTCTTCTCAGATGCGACTGCTGACGCTTCTGCGGCGTCTGTTAGTCAGTCGCGATACGCGATCAGTAGCCGAAACGGTTCGGACGACGGCGCGGTGGACGCGTCATCAGCATCGCCAGCGCAAAGCCGATACCGCCTGCGATCAGTAGCGAGCCGAGCGGATTGTCGCGGACCTTGTCGGTGATCGCCTGCGTTCCGTCGCGATAGACGTCGCTGTCGAGCGCATCCTTGGCATAGCTGGTGGCCGCGTCCGATGCGTCGCGCACGGCATCCTTGGCCTGGCCGTAGAGGTTCTGCACGGTGCCCGTCGCTTCGCGCGCCCGGCCCGAGGCTTCTGTCCGTTCATCGCCCGTGGCTCGGCCGATCACACCTTCAACCTTGCCGGCTGCATCCTTGGCTGCGCCCGCAATACGGTCCTTGTCCATGTCCATTACTCCGTGAGGAAATTCTCGCCGGTGTAATGCCTGAGGCTAGTACTGGTTCCGTCGCGATGCGGGCGCCGTGAATTTAAAGGATCAAACCGCCATCGACAACCAGCGTATGACCGTAAACATAGGATGACAGCGGCGACGCGAGGAACAATGCGGCGCCGGCCATATCGGCGGGCGTGCCGAGACGCTGCAGCGGGATCCTGGCAATCGCACCTTCCAGCCGCTTCGGATTCGCTGTCGTGACCTTTGTCATCTTGGTGTCAACGAGCCCCGGCGCAATACCATTGACGCGAATGCCGTCTTCCGACCACGCCTGCGCCAATGTGCGCGTGAGACCGACCGCACCGGTCTTCGACGCGTTGTAGGACGGGTTGCCTTTGGTCGCATGATAGGCCGCGGTAGAGCTGACGATAATCAATCGCCCTTGGCTTGCCTTGAGCTGTGCATGAAGCTTCGTCGCGCAGCCCATCAGGCTCATCAGGTTGACTTCCATCACCTTGCGGAAGCCATCCATCTCGAATTCGCCGCGGCGATACATCACCGCACCCTGCGCGAGGATCAGCACATCGACCCGATCGAGCTTCGGATCGAACGCCTCGATGGCCGACGCGCTGCTCACATCGAGCTGGCTGTAGCCGAGTCCGTCGAGATCGGAGCCGTCATCGATGGAATAGTCGTTGGCCTTGGCGCGCGTCCCGCACACATGCACGCGCGCACCGCGCGCGCGAAATGCCTGCGCCATGCCGTTGCCGATTCCGCTGGATCCTCCGACGATGAGCACCTGCTGGCCGCTGAAATCGAGTTCGTTCATCCCTGATTGTCCTTCTTGATTTTATCGGCGCATGTTTGACCGCGCCCGCGATCGGTGCAAGCCTTCAATCAAGCCTCATCATGAAGGCGCAAAATTCGGAGGATACCGTGTCGGATTTCAAACAGCTCAGCCGCTCGGTGCGCGGCCTCACAGTCCTCGTCACCGGCGCCGCAAGCGGCATGGGCCGCGCGACCGCACGCGTGTTCGGCGACGAAGGCGCCAATGTCGCCGTCACGGATATTTCGGCAGACGGCATTGCTGCCGTCGTTGACGCGATCACATCTGGCGGCGGAAGCGCTCACGCCTGGACGCTCGATGTCGCCGATCCCGATCGTATCCGCACGGTGGTCAGCGACGTCGCCGCACATTTCGGCAGTCTCGATATCATCGTCAACAATGCCGGCATCTCGGTTTCCACCGCGATTGATCAGGACGGCTATGACGCCGCGTGGGATCGCGCCATCGCCGTGATGCTGACCTCGCACCAGCGCATCATCCGCGCCGCGCTGCCGCACCTGCGCAAATCACCCTCGCCGCGGATCGTCAACATCGCGTCCACCGAAGCGCTCGGCGCCACCGCACTGCACAGTCCCTATTCCGCAGCGAAAGCCGGCGTCACCGGCCTCACGCGCTCGCTCGCGGTGGAGCTTGGCCGCGACGGCATTACGGTGAATTGCATCTGTCCCGGGCCGATCACGACCGGGATCACCGAGCGTATCAGCGACGAACACAAAGTGATCTTCGCCAAACGCCGCACCGTGCTGCGCCGCTACGGCGATCCGGAAGAAGTCGCGCATATGACGCTAAGCCTGTGCCTGCCGGCCGCGTCCTATATCACAGGCGCGGTGATCCCGGTCGACGGCGGCCTGATGGCACGCAATGCCTGACGGCATTCACGCCGGTTGACTTCGCACCTTGCGGGCGTAGCATTTTTCTCAAGCGGCCCGACATGATCGGAAGCCGCAATCGAATGGGTCAACCATTCCACACGGAGGAAATCTGCAATGCCCGTGACGATCCGCAAACTGCATTCCTTGTTCGTCGGCGAAGTGACCGGCGTCGATCTGACCAAGCCGGTCAGCCCCGATGACGCCGTTGCCATCGAGCGCGGCATGGATGACTACGCCGTCCTGATATTCCCGAAGCAGGATATCACCGACGAACAGCAACTCGCTTTCGCACAGAATTTCGGCGAGCGCGAAAATCGAAAAGGCGGTTCCGTCACCAAGAAGGAAGATTACCGGCTGACATCGGGGCTTGCAGATGTGTCCAATCTCGGCAAGGACGGCAAGCCGCTACCGAAAGACAGCCGCGCTCATCTCTTCAATCTGGGCAACTGCCTGTGGCATTCGGACAGTTCCTTCCGGCCTATCCCCGCGAAGTTCTCATTGCTGTCGGCGCGCGTGGTCAATCCGAAAGGCGGCAATACCGAATTTGCCGACATGCGCGCCGCCTATGATGCGCTCGACAGCGGCACCAAGGCCGAGATCGAAGACATGATCTGCGAACATTCGCTGATGACATCGCGCGGTGCGCTCGGTTTTCTCGACTACACTGACGAAGAGAAAGAGATGTTCAAGCCGGTGCTGCAGCGGCTGGTGCGCACGCATCCGGTGCACGGCCGCAAGTCGCTGTATCTGTCGTCGCATGCCGGTGCGATCCAGGGCATGTCGGTGCCCGAAGCCCGCGTGCTGCTGCGCGATCTCAACGAGCACGCCACGCAGCCGCAATTCGTCTATGTCCACAAATGGACACTGCATGATCTCGTGATGTGGGACAATCGCCAGACCATGCATCGTGTCCGCCGCTATGACCAGTCGCAGCCGCGCGACATGCGCCGCGCGACCGTCGCCGGCAATGCACCGACCGTGGCGCAGCAGGCCGCGGAATAGCCTGCCATCAAACGACAGGCGCGCCGCGCGATGCAGCGCGCCTGTGTGCGTTCTAGATCCGCTCGATCTTCGCCTTCTCCAGCACTTCGCTCCAGCGCTTCACGTCGGACGCCAGGAGGTCGGTGACTTCCTTTGGCTCCGAGGCCTTCGCCTGGCTGCCCAGCGACAGCAGGCGTTCCTTCACGCTCTCATCCTTGAGCAGCGTAACCGTTGCGGCGTTCAGCTTCGCCACGACGTCATCGGGAAGGCCGATCGGTCCGACGAGGCTGTACCAGCCCGGCGCGGCATAGCCCGCAAAACCTGCTTCGGCCACGGTCGGAATATCGGGAAAAGACGGGAAGCGTTCAGCCGTGGTGACGGCCAGTGCGCGGAACTTGCCGGCCTTGATCTGCTCGACCATCGAGATCGGCGGATCGACCATGAAGTCGATGCGACCCGCGAGGACTTCGACAACGGCCTGAGCGCCGCCGCGGAACGGAATGTGCTGAAACTTCACGCCGGCCAACTGCCCGATCTGCTCGACGATCAAATGCGGTCCGGAGCCGACGCCGGGCGTGCCGTAAGTGAGCGGCTTGTCCGGCTGTTTCTTGGCAGCCGCGATCAACTCGGCGAGATTCTTGAATGGCGCGTCCGCATTACACGAGAACATGTAGGGCGCTTCGGAGACCTGGCATATGCCTTTGAGGTCATCGACCGGCTTGTAAGGCAGGCTCTTGTAGAAGGCCGACGACGCGCCATAGGTCGCGGTGATCAGCGAGATCGTGTAGCCGTCAGGCGCCGCGCGGGCGAGCTGCGCCCCGGCGAGCGTCGTGCCGGCGCCCGGCTTGGTTTCGACCACCACCGTCTGGCCGAGGATTTTCGACAGACCTTCGGCGAGCACACGCGAGGTTGCATCGGTGCCACCGCCCGGCGCGAAACCGTGCAGCAGGGTGATAGACCGTTCCGGCCACGCCGCCTTGGCCTGAAATGGAAGAAGGCTTGCCGACAATCCGGCCAGCAGCGCGCGCCTGTTCAACATCGATAGTCCCCAAGAATGCCTCAAGGGGAGCAGCCTAACACGCATGCTGCATTGCGGTATAATGTTATGCGCTATGGCCCTCTGCACAGGGCGCTTATCTCACCCGGAGCCGATCCAGCATCTCCGATGACGCAAACCCGTCGGCGGGCGCGCCGATGGAGGCCTGGTAGTTGCGCAGAGCCTCACGGGTCTGGCCGCCGAACTGGCCGTCCGGCGTGCCCTTGTAGAAGCCGCGCTGCGCCAGCAGCTGCTGTAGCTCCAGCCGCTCGGCGCGGGACAGCACGCGCTCCTGACGCGGCCATGGCTGCACGAAGGGCGGACCGCCGCGCAACCGGTCGGCGAAATGGCCGATGGCCATCGCATAGGCCTCAGCCGGATTGTATTTCATGATGACGCGAAAATTCGTCATCATGAGGAAGCCCGGCCCCTGCGAACCGGCGGGCGCGAGCAGATAGGCCTTTTCCGTCATGCGCGGAAACGGCTGGTTGTTGGCGCGCTTGAGGCCGAGCTGCTCCCATTGCGGCAGGGTCATCGCCTTGGCCTTGTCGGCCAGCATGTAGTTGAAGCCCTGCGGTACCACGACCTCGTAGCCCCAGGTCTGGCCGCTCTGCCAGCCATCCTTCTTCAGGTTATTGGCCGTCGAGAAGATCAGATCGGTCGGATTGTCGACCACGTCGCGGCGACCGTCGCCGTCACCATCCACCGCAAAACGCTTGAACGCGGTCGGCATGAA
Organism: Tardiphaga sp. 709; assembly: GCF_032401055.1. Classification (NCBI taxonomy): domain Bacteria; kingdom Pseudomonadati; phylum Pseudomonadota; class Alphaproteobacteria; order Hyphomicrobiales; family Nitrobacteraceae; genus Tardiphaga; species Tardiphaga sp. 709. The sequence goes on from NZ_CP135529.1 coordinate 2,827,580, forward strand.
CTGGGTCGGCCCGAATGCGCCAGCCCAGGAGCCGCGCATCTGTTCAGGCCTCAGATCGCCGCGATGCAGGATTTCCAGTGCGACCAGAAACTCGTCCTTGAAATAGGCCTGACGGCGGCCGACGCAGGCCAGCGTCGCCGTCGAGCGCAGAACGCTGCGATCGCCGATCATCGTCGAGTAGTTCGACTCGATGCCCCAGATCGACGCGATAATGTAGCGATCGACACCATAGGCCTTCTCGGCCGCGTCAAAGATCGTCTTGTACTGCGCCAGCACCTCACGGCCCTTGGCCATGCGATTGTCGTTCACCAGGATGTCGAGATAGTCCCAGATCGCCTTGGTGAATTCCGGCTGCGAATCCATCAGGTCCATGATTCGCAGATCCGGCGTCAGCCCGGCCGTGAAGCGCTGATAGCTGTCCTGCGAGATGCCGCGGCGTGCGGCATCAGGCCACAGCCCGGCAATGCAGTTGTCGAAATTACCCGCGGCCTCGCGGATCGCCTGTGCGGTCATCAGCGGATGGCCGGATGCGCCGTCCTCACCACTCCATGGCTGCACACTGGGCGCACCGGGCAAGGCTGCCTGCGGCGGCGGGTCCTGGCTCTGCGACGATCCGCTAAAGATATTGTCGAACAGGCTGAAAGGGCCGCTCTTGCTCTGCGCCTGCGCCGCCACGGGCAGGGCTGCCGTAAGCAAAACTGCGCCGAGCGCAGCTACACCGCATGTCAGGCTACGCGCCATCTTCGTCGCAGATTTCATCACTATCCATCTCGGGAATCTGACCGGAATTTGGTCATGACTGTGGCATGACAGGAGGCCCGGCGAGGGTTTCCATCAGCTTAACACTATTCCAGTTTTGGCCGGCTGGGCGAACGTGCCGCGCGGCAGAAAGGATAATTGCAGACACACAGCCCGGCACCACACATCCGCCTTTGTTCCCGGTTGCAAACGGAACCAGCAGGCGCAATCTTCGTTGGCCTGCCTGTGTCGCTCCCCTCCAAGGTCATTGCAAAGTCCCCTGATGAAAATTCGCAAAGCCGTTTTCCCGGTCGCCGGCCTCGGCACCCGCGTCCTTCCCGCCACCAAGGCGATGCCGAAGGAAATGCTGACCATCGTCGATCGGCCGTTGATCCAATATGTGGTCGACGAAGCCCGCGAGGCCGGCATCGAACATTTCATCTTCGTTACCGGCCGCAACAAGGGCATCATCGAAGATCACTTCGACCGCATGTTCGAGCTCGACGAGACACTCAAGAGCCGCAACAAGTCTGCCGAGATCGAACAGCTGGCGCTGTCCCAGCCTGCTGCCGGCGCCATGAGCTTCACGCGCCAGCAGGCCCCACTGGGGCTTGGCCATGCTGTCTGGTGTGCCCGCGATATCGTTGGCAATGAGCCCTTCGCCGTGGTGCTGCCGGATGAGCTGGTGCTGAATTCCCCGGGCTGCCTGAAGCAGATGGTCGATATCGCGGGAGCACTTGGCGAAAAATCCAACCTTGTTGCCGTCGAGGAAGTCCCGATGGACATGACGCATCAATACGGCATCTGCGGTGTCGGCGAGCGCCACCCGACCCACGAGACCGCTTTCAGCATCGAGGGCATGGTCGAGAAACCCCCGAAGGGCACCGCGCCGTCCAACCTGTCGATTACCGGCCGCTACATCCTGCAGCCGGAGATATTCAAAATTTTGGAGACCCAGGAGCGCGGCGCGGGTGGCGAAATCCAGCTCACCGATGCGATGATCGGCCTCGCCAAGAGCCAGTCGTTCTACGGCGTGGAATTCGAAGGCGAGCGGCACGATTGCGGTTCGAAGTCGGGCTTCCTGCGCGCTAACATCGCCTTCGGCCTGCAACGCCCTGATCTGCGCGAAGGTCTGCGCGCCGAAATGCTGCGTTATCTCGGAGAGTAAGCGCTAGGCTGCGATCGCCTGGTGCGCATCGCCTGCGATGACGCACTGGTTGCGGCCTGCCGCCTTCGCCGCATAGAGCGCCTTGTCGGCAGCTTCGACCAGTCCCGTCCACTCCATCGTCACCAGCGGCTTCACGCTGGCGACGCCGACGCTGACCGTGAGCATCGCGGGATCCGCCGGCACCTGCTCGACGCGGCGCCGAATGGTTTCGGCAACCTCATAGGCATCCTGCACGGTCGCACCGGGCAGCAGCACGGCGAACTCTTCCCCGCCATAGCGCGCGGCACAGTCGCCGGCGCGCTTCGCCGCTCCTGCGATGCAATTTGCGATCGCGATCAGGGCGGTGTCTCCGGATTGATGACCGAAGCTGTCGTTGAAAACCTTGAAATGGTCGGCGTCGATCAACAGCAGTGCCATCGGCCGTGAATGCCTGATGGCACGGCGCCATTCCAGCTCCATCGCCGCATCGAATTTGCGGCGATTGCGCAGTCCAGTGAGACCATCGGTCGTGGCCAGTTCTTCGAGCTTGTGCTCTGCGTGTGCGCGGCGGCCTATTTCGCGCGCCAGAAACAGTGTCACCGCGGTGATGAAGATAATCAGCGCCAGCATGATGCCGCCGATCTTGATCGCCTGCTGATACCACAGACTGTAGATGCCGGCCCACGGTCGGCCGACGATCACGAGCAACGGCCGACCGCTGTCGCGCCACACATAGAGGCGCTCGATCTGGTCAACGACACCGACGCCCGAATACGACCCGTTGGACCGGCTCAGCGCCCGCATCACGCCGGGGGTCTTGCTCAGATCCCTGCCGACCACATCGAGATCGAACGGCGTACGCATGATGACGACGCCGTCGCGGCGGATCACCGTGATGTTGTCGTCCTTGTTTAGCCGCAAGCGGCCGAACAAATCATGAAAGTAGGCGAACCGGATGGCACCCGCGACGACGCCGGCAAAATTGCCATCGATGTCGGTGATGCGGCGGCTCAGCACGACGGAATACGCGCCCCGGTGCAGCATCGGTTTGCTGACATAGAGCCCGCGCTCACCATCGAACTTGTGTACCTTGAAGAACTCTTCGTCGGCACTGCTCTGCTTGGCAGGATCGAGCGATGCCGCATCGATGATAAGATCGCCATACGCATCGAACACCTGAATGGATGCGAACTGGCGCGCTGATGCCGCATTGTCGAACAGGATCAGCTGGCGCATTTCCTTGCTGAGCTTGTCGATCTCGGGCGTATTGATGCCGGAGATGACAGCGCGCAACGACAGATCGTATTGTTCAACGGTTCGACCTATATCAGAATCGATGGAGGTGGCGAGGTTCTCGGCAGTCTGTCGCGCGAGCGCTTCCTCGCCGCGGCGCATATCGAGCATCACAGTGCCGCAAACGGCCGAAAAGCCAATGATCGTGACCAGCGACGACAGAATCAACAGCTTGGCCGATAATGGCCAGCGTCGAATTCCCGTGCTTGCATTCCCCGACGTCATCATGTGCTCCGTACCAGACGGATGGCACGCCAATGCTTGCCGAGCGCTTAAATACCGCGACCCGGGTTCCACACGGCGTTAACGAACGGTTGCGGAAAATGCTCGGATGACGCACCCCCGGTGCTGATTTACCGAATCGGAGCTGTAGCGCCCGGTCGCGCGGGCGCGTATGACGTTTGCGAGATTATACCGAGGACAATTCCGTGCCTGACTACGACCTGCTCCGCGCCTACCTGGCCAGCCAGACCAAGGACGAATTCGTGCTGAGCATGGATGCGATCGAGGAGATCATCGACGACGCGCTGCCGCGCGCGTCGCACCGGGCCTCGTGGTGGGAGACCGAGCGCGCGCCCGATGAGCACATGCCGCAGCGCGAGGCCTGTATCGCAGCCGGCTTCATCGCCATCCGATTGCCCGATGGCTCCGGTGTGAAATTTCGCCGGAAGACGGCCAAGTTCATGCGGAAGTGGAATTAGGACGAGCGACGTGGCGCCCAGCGATTTTTGACCGCTATCGCTGCAGTCTCACACCCAGCATCACCACCGTCGAGGCCGTGCTCGCGCCAAGGATGTTTGAATCCAGGATATCGCGGCGCACCTGCGCCTTGAGCTGGATTTCACGGTTCAGCTTGTAAACGAGATCACCCTGCAGCGAGTAGATCTTATCGAAGCGGAAGTTTTCCTGATAGTCCTGCGTCACGTAAGTGAACTTGCCCGTGGCCGTCAGCCAGCGCCGGAAGTCGTGATTGACCTCAACCGTATAGGTGCGCGTGAGAATGCCGGGAACGCCGGGCACGGTGGTCTCGTCGATCGACGTGGTCGAAACGAATTTCGCAGTCGTCAGCGGTGTGGCCGTCCAGATCAGCGACGCTGACGTCAGCAGGCCCTTGAGAACCTCCAGCCGCGTATCCGTATAGCTGCGCGCTGCATAACCGATCGACGCTTCGCCCGTCAGCAGACGCGTGAATTCAAACGTCGTGCCGGCCTTGATATAGCCGCCGCTGGAATCCCTGAGATAGCCGAAGCGATCCGCCCGATCGTCGTGCACACGGACATCGCCTTGGACTTCGGCGAATGGCTTCAGACCCGGCAGCACTTCATAGGTGGCGCGGCCGACGCCGCCATACTGATTGAAATTACGGTCATTGTTGTTGGTCTGGGTGCCGTCGGTCAGTTTCGAATCCTGATAGACGGTGCGATCGACGAGACCATCGACCTTGATCTGAAGGCGGTTGAAGTCCTTCTCGACCCCGAGCGACCCACCAGTCGTCGTGAACAGCGGGAACTCCTTCAAGCCGGCCTGAATGTTCGGGCTGCCCGGATTATCCGCGCCGACCCGCATACGCATTTCGCTGTTAACGCGCAGGTCGCGGGCGACATCGAGACGACCGGCGATCTTGCCGTTGAATTCGGCGCGATCGACATTTTCGGGTGCCGGCGAAGTCTGGAATGGCGCTGCGGGAAACTGCTTCTCATAGCCGGTGAAGGAACCGCGCAGATCCACGATGATCGAGTGCCGCGTCCAGTCGGTTGCGGCCAGCAGTTCCGGCGCGACCTTGTAGAACGACGACCCCTTCGGCTGCACGAAGCGCGCCGGGTTGTTGTCGAAACCGCCATAGATTTCCACGGCTGACTTCACGAGGAAGCTGCCGACGCGCACGCCGGTCGGCGCATAAGGATCGGGATCAACCGGCAATCGCCGGCGCGGCGGCTGACCCACCACGGTGCCGGCAACCGATGGCGCGACGGGAGGCTTCGCGGCCTTGGCCGATGGCGGGGCCGGCCGCGTCTCGGGCACCAGCGGTGGCGGCGGACTGCCAGGCCCCACCGGCGGCTTTGGCTTCTTCGCGCCCGGATAATATTTGATCTGCTTGCGCTTGCGGTTGAGCGCATCGAATCCGGTGCCGGCGGCGCCCGATGCGGCGGGTATGGGCGGTGTGATGATCGACTGTGGCAGGCGATCCGGCGATAGCTGGCTGCTCTGCAGCGTTCCATTTGGCTGAAGCGGCGCATCCGTCGTCCGGCGCGTGGGCAGATTCTGCGGCGACACGAAGCCGCCCGGGACCGGCGCCAGCAGGTCTGACGTCAATGCTTGCGAGAATGCCGGAGATGGCATCAGGAGGCTCAGACACAGACATGCCGAAACCGCGCCGTTGGCCCAGGCGCGGTTGCGGCGGTCGCGTACTCGACCCATCCTCACGATCAGAAAAACTCCAACACCATCAAAAGCTTACAAAATCCACCAAGAGCGACGCCGGAGGCGCGCGCGACAACTCATGGTTAAGGGAGTTAAAACGCTTATGGTTAATGGCCCGTTGAGATCGCATCGGCGGGGTTTCGCCAGGCAGGCCCAGCCGTGCTAAGAGGACGGCGACACAGCCGGACAATTTACGGCCCCAGGATGCGATTGATGCCCCTCTCCAAGACACCCGGCCTTCCGACGAAAACGACGGCAGCGATGAGCGATCAGGCCATTGAAGCGATTGCCTCGGCGCTGCGTACGCTGGAGGCCGAAGCCAGCGGCGTCACTGCGCTGGCAACCGCGCTGCAATCCGACCTCGGCCCGGCCTTCGTCGCGGCCGCCGACCTGATCCTCAAGGCCAAAGGCCGCCTGATCATCACGGGCCTCGGCAAGTCCGGTCATATTGGCCGCAAGATCGCCGCGACCTTCGCATCGACCGGTACACCCGCCTTTTTCGTGCACGCCGCCGAAGCCAGCCATGGCGATCTCGGCATGATCACGCCCGACGACGTCATCATGGCGCTGTCCTGGTCCGGCGAGCAGCCGGAGATGAAGAACCTCATCACCTATGCCAAGCGTTTCAGGATCGGCGTGGTCGCGATCACCTCCGAAGCCACCTCGACGCTGGCCGAGGCCGCCGATGTCGCGCTGACGCTGCCGAAGGCGCGCGAGGCCTGCCCACATAATCTCGCCCCCACGACGTCGTCGCTGATGATGCTGGCGATGGGCGACGCGCTGGCGATCGCGCTGCTGGAAGGCCGTGGCTTTACGTCGGTGGATTTCAGCGTGCTGCATCCCGGCGGCAAGCTGGGCGCGATGCTGAAATACACCCGCGACCTCATGCATTCAGGCGACGCCGTGCCGCTCAAGCCGCTCGGCACCAAGATGTCCGACGCGCTGGTGGAAATGTCATCGAAGGGCTTTGGCTGCGTCGGCATCACCGACGGCAACGGCCATGTGGTCGGCATCGTCACCGATGGCGATCTCCGCCGTCACATGCGCGCCGACCTGATGACGGTGTCGGTCGATGAAGTCATGACCAAGAACCCCAAGACCATCAGCCGTGACCTGCTCGCCGGCGAAGCCTTGGAAATCCTCAACTCGTCGAAGATCACCGCGCTGCTAGTGACGGATGCGCGAAAGCCCGTCGGCATCGTGCATCTGCATGATCTGCTGCGGGCAGGCGTGGCGTAAGCCACGTCAGCTGGCAGTTCGCGGGAACCTTGCCGCATTCGCTTCGAGTGGCAATGCCAAGCCGTTCGCGATGTACGACACCGTGCGATAGAATCCGCACAGCAGGATGATCTCGAAGGTTTTCGCGTCATCGTAGTGAGCGGCCAGCGTCTTGAATTCCTCATCGCTGAGCGTCGCGCGATGATGGAGCGCATCGACTGCCGCGATCAGAGCTTGTTCCGCTGACGACCAGCATGTCGCCTGTGCGTCGTCATCGACGGTCGCCCTCACCTCCGCATCCGTCAATTTCGCTGCGTCTGCGAAGGCCGCGACATGGACGCCCCATTCGTATTCGCAACCCGTCAGTGCGCAGGTGCGATCTATGACAATCTCGCGCTCCCGCAGCGACAGCGGTCCGCGATCAAGCAGGCCAGCTGTGCGAAATTTGCTCCATGCCCTCGGATGACCGGCGATCACGCGAAACAGCATCAGCGGCGGCGCGCCGCGCATGATCGCATCGAATTGCGCCTGAATGTCAGGATCATAGGGCGGCTGCAACGGCGCGATGCGTGACATAGCCAACTCCAGCGCTACAATAATCGTAGCGATATGCTACATATTCTGTAGCACCCTGCAAGAGAGAATGTGATGGCAAAGTCCGTTTCCAAACAGCCCAGACGCGCTGTGCGTGGCTCGACGACCGGCCGACCGATCATGGCGCTGCTCGACCTGCTAGGCCGGCGCTGGACGCTGCGCATTCTTTGGGAGTTGCGTGAGCGCTCCCTGACCTCACGAGCGCTGCGCGAGGCTTGCGACGACGCGTCCCCTACCGTTCTCCAAGCACGCCTGAGCGATCTCAGGGACGCGGGTCTGATCGCGCTGCAGCCGGACGGCTATGGGCTGACGGATACAGGCCGGGAGTTGCAGGACACCTTCCTGCCACTGCATCGTTTTGCGGAGCGGTGGAGCAAATCGCTGGCGGCTGACTGATCAAGCCACATCCACCGTCAGGCTCGCTCCGTCCGCCTTCACGATCTTCACCTTGGTGCCTGCCGGCGTATCCGGGCCACTGACGCGCCAGACCGTGTCGTCGATGCGCACGATGCCCTCACCGTCGATGATTGGCCGATCGAGCGTGCAGACACGGCCGACCAGCGCATCGGAGCGCTTATTGAGGAACGGGTTCGGATTGGCGCCGGGCTTCTGACGCGCAATCCGTCGCCACAGCGGGACGGCTGCCAGCGCGAACAACCCGAACAGCAGGATCTGCACTTGCCAGGACGGCGTGACGATGAAGGACAGCACGCCGACCAGGAAAGCGGACAGCCCAAGCCAGAACATGAAGACGCCGGGCGCCAGCAGCTCCAGCGCCATCAGTAGCACGCCGAAGATCAACCAGTTCCAGCTACCCAAAGTGACGAACATTTCGGCCATTGCGAAATCCCTAGCTGCGCGGCGGCGTTGTACCCGCCGGCGGCACTGATCCGCTGCGGCGCGCGGCAGCCTGGGCCGAGGTCGAGTTCTCGCCGAAGGTCGCCTTGGCGATCTCGCCGATACCGGCCAGCGAGCCCAGCATGCTCATGGCTTCCACCGGCAGCATGATGACCTTCTGGTTCGGCGATTCCGCGAGCTGGCCGAATGCCTTGATGTATTTGTCAGCAATGAAGTAGTTCAGCGCCGCAACGTCACCCTTCGAAATTGCCTCCGACACCACCCGCGTTGCGTTGGCTTCGGCCTCTGCGGACCGCTCGCGTGCCTCGGCGTCACGGAACGCAGCCTCGCGGCGGCCTTCCGCCTGCAGGATCTGGCCCTGTTTGGCACCTTCGGCACGGAGAATCTCCGACTGGCGCTGACCCTCGGCCTGCAGAATGTCGGCGCGCTTGACGCGTTCGGCCTTCATCTGCCGGCCCATGGCTTCGACCAGATCGGCCGGCGGTACGATGTCCTTGATTTCGATACGGTTGACCTTGAGGCCCCATGGCGACACCGCGGCATCGACGACGCGCAGCAGCCGCTCATTGATCTCGTCGCGATGCGACAGCACCTGATCGAGGTCCATCGAGCCCATCACCGAACGGATATTAGTCATGGTCAGCACAATGATCGCCTGATTGAGGTCGGACACTTCGTAGCTTGCCTTGGCCGCGTCGAACACCTGGAAGAACGCGACGCCGTCCACGGTGACGGTGGCGTTGTCCTTGGTGATCACTTCCTGCTCGGGGATGCTGATCACCTGCTCCATCATGTTCATCTTGCGACCGACGCGATCGAAATACGGAATGATGAGATTGAGGCCCGGCGACAGCGTACGGGTGAATTTACCGAAGCGCTCGATGGTCCAGTCATAGCCCTGCGGCACAGTCTTCACACCGGCAAACAGCGTGAAGATGATCAGCAGCACAACGGCGATGGCGAAAATGTCGTAACCGGACATCAAAGTCTCCCTGCGGCAAAATGGACGCGCAACATATGGCGCCTCGTTGTTTTGTCGGCGTGAAGGATTTTAAGGTTCGAGACCGGGAAAAGCGAGCGCCGTCACGTCTGCGCGAGGAAACTCCGCGGACCGCGGAGCTTGATGGCTTCTAGATCCAGCCCTGCAGCTCGCGCAGCACCAGCTGGCGGATCGTATCCATACCCTCATCACTATCGTTGAGGCAGGGGATCGCAGAGAATTGCTCGCCGCCATTGTGCATGAAGATCTCGCAATTCTCCTGCGCGATTTCTTCCAGCGTTTCCAGACAGTCGGCCGAGAAGCCAGGCATTACGACGGCAATGCGACGCACACCGTCCTTGGCGAGTTGCTCGATGGTCTTGTCCGTATACGGCTGAAGCCAGGCATCGAAGCCGAAACGGGACTGGAAGGTCAGCAGCAGCTTCGGCGCGTCCGGTCCAAGCCGCTTGCGCAGCGCTTCGGCCGTGGCCACGCACTGCGCCTGATAGGGATCGCCCTTGTCGATATATTTCTGCGGCATGCCGTGGAACGACGCCACGATCATTTCCGGCACGAAGGACAGCGTCGCCAGATGCTTCTCGATCGAGATCGCCAGCGCGCCGATATAATCCGGCTCGTCATAATAAGGCGGCGTGACCCGCAGCGTCGGCTGCGCCCGCATGGTACCGAGCACGCGGAACACTTCGTCGCAGACGGTCGCAGAGGTCGCGGCAGAATATTGCGGATAGAGCGGCACCACCAGAATGCGGTTGCAGCCCTTTGCGGTGAGTTCAGCGATGCGGGAACGGATCGACGGATTGCCGTAGCGCATCGCCCAGTCCACCACAAGATGGGTATGACTATCGAGCGACGCAGCCAGCTTGTCCGACTGCGCACGGGTAATCGTCTTCAGCGGAGACTCGTTCTTCTCCGTGTTCCAGATCTTCAGATAGTCCTTGGCCTTGCGGCGCGGCCGTGTGGTCAGGATGATGCCGTTGAGGATCAGCTTCCACAGCAGACCCTGGTTCTCGATCACGCGTGGATCGGACAGGAACTCTCTGAGATAGACGCGCACGCCGCGAGTATCCGCCGTGTCGGGAGTTCCGAGATTGACCAGCAAGACGCCGACGCGTTCCGGTATCTCCAGGGTGGAGGCCGGTGGCTGCTCGAGGGAAACGACATTTGTCATGATGCCGGTGGCTTCGCGCTTTGGCTTGACCTTGTCAAGACGACGGACTGTCCATCAGGGCAGGACAGCGATCAGAAACAGGTGACGCGTTCGGCCGCGACATAGCCCAGCAGCAGACCAACGCCAAACAGCATCACGAGCGCCGCCGCGCCGAACTCAATCCCCCGCATCACCAGCGCGCCGCTGCCATCGCGGCCACCGGCCAGACGGCCGGCAAGGCCCTTGGCGGAGACGGCGATGACGGCAATGGTCGCCACGGTAATCGCGGTTCCCAGACCCATCACGAAAGTAGCAGCGATGCCGGCCCAGAACATGCCCTGCGCCAGCGCGAAGACCAGCACGAGGATCGCGCCGGAACACGGCCGGATGCCCACCGTGAACACGGCCGACAGTCCGCGCGCCCAGCCGCCGGGGCCTGCGAGCTGGTCCGGCGTCGGGCCGTGGGAATGGCCGCAATGCTCGTCATGAACGTGATCGTGATGACTGTGGTCATGGTGCGCATGTGCTGAAGCCGTCGCCTCGGCATGCGCCGTATGGGCGTGCGCATGAGCATGCGCGTGGCTATGAGCGTGCTCGTGGTGATGGTGGTCATGGCCGTGATCGTGCGTATGCGCGGACGCGCTGGCATGCGCCATCGCGAGCTGTGGGCCGGCAGCCGGCAGCGACGGTCGCAACGCACGGACAAAGCCGCGCCCCTTGCTCCAGACCAGCCGCGCGCCGAACGCCGCGATCAGGCCGTAGCTGGCGATTTCTACCCAGCGCTCGGTGCTGCACATGGTCTTGGCGGTGACATTCAGCAGCCACGCGCCAATGCCGACAATCAGCATCGCCACCAGCGCCTGCATCAGCGCCGAGACGAAGGACAACGCAATGCCGCGCCTGGCGGTCTCTTCATTAGCGACCAGATAGGACGAGATCACCGCCTTGCCGTGGCCGGGGCCGGCGGCGTGGAAGATGCCGTAGGCAAAGGAGATCGCCAGCAGCGTCCACACCGCGCTGCCGTCGGACTTCGCAGCACGGATGGTCGCCGACATCGCGCGATAGAATTCGGACTGCTTGGTGAGCAGCCAGCCGATGATGCCGCCGACCTGTGAGTCCGGCACGCCTTTCGGCGCTCCGAAGGGATTTTGCGCGAGAGCGTGATGCAGCGAAGCGTCGGTCATGGCGGCGACGACCAGCACTGCCGCACAAACAAGAACGACACTCCATCCGCTCGTCGTGGCCGGGCTTGTCCCGGCCATCCACGTCTTCCGGATGCCGGTGTCTAGGCGTGGATGCCCGGGACAAGCCCGGGCATGACGCGGGGAGAGACCTGTCGATGAAGTTACACTCATGGGCAATCGACCGTGATCTTGTTGGCGAACATGGCGCCGTAATTGCTGTTCTCGCCATTCATGAAGGTGTCTTCATTCATGGTCTGCGCCTTGGCGGCGCCGTCCGACGGGCGCTGGATCGCCATCGTGCAGGAGGCCGGCGCGCCGGCCAGCTTGATCGGATCTTTCTTCTCCAGACCGAAATCGACGAAGAAGCTCGGATCGAAGATTTCCAGCTCCATCTTCTTGGCTTTGAACGGCGTCTTGAACGGCAGCGTGAAGTGCAGCACCAGCGCGGCGTCACGCTTCTCCAGATAATAGTCGACGGGATCGTTGAAGCGCTGCTTCTTACCCTCGACCTTGGCGAAGGTGAAGAAGGCGAATTCCTTCAGCGACTCCACATTGGTCTGGGCCAGCGGCGCCAGTTCCTCGCGGGTATAGACGCCCTTGGTCTTGCTCTCGATGCCCTGCAACGCATAGGTCGAGAACATGTCGTCGAACACCCAGGCATGGCGCACGCCGGTGATGGTGCCGTCCGGCGCGTAGATTAGTTCGCTCGATGCCGTGACAAAGACATGCGGGTGGGCGGAGGCGGCGGTGATGCCGCCGGCCAGCGCAGCCATGATCGCGATCAGACCGAGAAAGCGGTTCATCAGAAGCATCACCTCACGCCGCCTCAGGCTCTTCCAGCAACCCACGCCGCCGCAGCAGCGCATCCGGTGCCGGGGCACGACCGCGGAATGCAATATAGGCCGCTTCCGGATCGACAGAACCGCCCGACGAATAGATGTCGTCATGCAATCGCTTGGCCACCACGGGATCAAAGATATTGCCGGCTTCCTCGAAGGCGCCGAAGGCGTCCGCATCCATCACTTCGGACCACATGTAGCTGTAGTAGCCAGACGCATAATGATCGCCTGAGAAGATGTGTCCGAACTGGGTCGGGCGGTGCCGCAGCGCGATTTCCTCGGGCATACCGATTTTCTCCAGCTCCTTCTTCTCGAAGGCCGCGACATCGGCGAAGGCCGAAGCCGGCTGGGTGTGGAATTCGAGATCGATCAGCGCGGATGACACGAACTCCACCGTGGCAAAGCCCTGATTGAACTTGCGGGCAGCGATGAACCGCTTCAGCAGATCGTCGGGCAGCGGCTCACCGGTCTGGTAGTGCTTGGCGAAGGTCTGCAGCACCTGCGGCTGCTCCTGCCAGTGTTCATAGAGCTGCGACGGCAGTTCGACGAAGTCGGTGAACACCGAGGTGCCCGACAGCGAGGGATAGGTGACGTTGGACAGCATGCCGTGCAGGCCATGGCCGAATTCATGGAACAGCGTGCGCGCATCGTCCGGCGACAGCAGCGATGGCTGGCCGTCGGTGCCCTTCGCGAAGTTGCAGATGTTCAGCACCAGCGGCGCCACGTCGCCGTCGAGCTTCTGCTGGTCGCGCAGCGAGGTCATCCAGGCGCCGGAGCGCTTCGACGGCCGGGCGAAGTAGTCGCCATAGAAGATAGCCTTGAGCGCCCCCTTGGCATCTTTGACCTCCCAGACGCGAACGTCGGGATGCCAGACCGGCACGTCCTTGCGCTCGGCGAAGGTGATACCGAACAAGCGCGTCGCGGTGTCGAATTGCGCCGCGATCATATGGTCGAGCGTGAGATAGGGTTTGATCGCCGCATCATCGAAATTGGCGCGGCGCTGGCGCAGCTTTTCGGCATAATAGCGCCAATCCCAGGCGGCGAGCTTGAAGTTGCCCCCCTCCTCCGCAATCAGCTCCTGCAGCGCATCGCGGTCGGCCAGTGCGCGGGCGCGGGCCGGCTTCCAGACGCGCTCCAGCAGACCGCGCACGGCTTCCGGCGTCTTTGCCATGGAGTCTTCCAGGCGGTAGGCGGCGAAGGTCGGGAAGCCCAGGATCTTCGCGGTCTCTTCGCGCAGCTTCAGGATTTCGACGATGGTGTCGTTGTTGTCGTTGGCATTGCCGTTGTTGCCGCGCTGGATGAAGGCCTTGTAGGCCCGCTCGCGCAGGTCGCGCCGCGCTGAGCTCTTCAGGAACGGCTCCATCGATGAGCGCGACGTGGTGATGATCGCCTTGCCGGTCATGCCGCGCTCGTCGGCCGAGGCCCTGGCAGAGGCGACGAAGCTCTCGGCGAGCCCATCGAGATCGCCTTCGCCGAGCTCCATGAACCACTCCTGCTCGTCGCCCAGCAGATGATGGCTAAAGCTGGTGCCGAGATGCGCCAGCCGCTCGTTGATCTCGGCCATCCGCGCCTTGGCGGCCTCGTCGAGGCCGGCGCCCGAACGATGAAAGCGCGTATAGGTCCGCTCCAGGAGACGCATCTGCTCTGTGGTGAGGCCGAGCTCGGCGCGCTTGTCGTGCAGCGCCACGATGCGGCCGAACAGCACGGCATTCATCATGATCGGATTCCAGTGCCGCGCCATCCGCGACGACACGTCCTTGTCGATCTCCAGGATCGCCGGATTGGAATGCGCCGACACCAGATCGTAGAACACCGACGCCACGCGGCTGAGCAACTTGCCGGAGCGCTCCAGCGCCGTGATCGTATTGGCAAAGTCAGGCGCGGCCGGATCGTTCACGATCGCGGCAATCTCGGCCGAATGGTCGAAAAACGCCTGTTCGAAGGCCGGCATGAAGTGCTCGGGCCTGATCTCGTCGAATGGCGGGGTCTCGAACGGGGTCTGCCAGGCTTTCAGAAGCGGATTTTCGTGACCTTTCGACGCAACCGGCGAGACCGACGTTTCTGACATAAGAAATCCTGCTTTGAAGCCCAGAGAATGCGTCGATCTATACCACGCGATGGGGCTTTTTTGGGCCCTTTAGTGCTTGCCGCAGCAGGCTTTTTCGGAGAGATTGCGGCCCGAAACAGGACCTTGAGATTATGACCACCTCCACCGCCCCCCGCCGCATCTACTGGCCCAGCGTCATCACCGTCATCTCGGCGGCGATCCTGATCGGCGCGGAAGTGTTCGGCGCCGCCTTCGCGGGCGGCTGGGCGCTGTCGATCCTGTTCGGCCTCTCCACCACCGGCGAGCACATCCTGCAAGTCTGCCTGTTCCTGTGCGGCGTCGCCATCATGGTCGCCTTCCTGCGCACCGCCGCGCGGATCGAGCCGTTCACCCGCCGCGGCTGATCGCTGCGCGCCCGCGCAGCTCCACTCTCCGGCTTCCTCACACTCGACCGTCATTGCCCAGCCAGGCGCGCGATTGCGTGCTTGAGTCGAGCGCCAGTCACCCGGGCTGCTCGTGATTCGTCGCCGGCTGTAGCGTTTACGGAATCCTCCCCCTTGCGGAGGAAGACACCGAGAGCGAGATCACAGCCGCACGAGAGGACGACTACAGGAACGTGACGCTGGTGTAGTTCAGCACTCCACGCCAGCCTCAGACTACGCCAATTCCTTAACCGAACTTAACATCCGTTCATGTTGAGCGCGCTGAGTGCGTCTCGTTTGCAACGCTGCGCGATGGCGTTGAATAAAATGCCCCACAGCCCAAAAAAATTGTTGCGTAGCAGGGTCAAAGAACCTATTTCCGGTCTTGCCCAATTTCGCACGTGCCTGTGGTCGTGTGTCAGTCGGTAGGTATCCGGACAAGAGGCCGGACAGCCGCCAAGGGATGAAGAAGCCGAGGGTCGTTCGCGGAGTTTTGCGAAAGGCCAGCATCTCTCTCCAGAGATGCCGTTGAAGGTGACTTTGTTCTTTGCAACCGTGACTGGCAGCCGGAGGCGAACCGGCGCACCTCGTTCTCAACGGGGGACGCGACTTAAAGCAACGACGGAGCGGGCTTTTTTGGTCTCTGCTGGCTTTCCAACAGCCAGCGCGAATACCGAAGAGGCTTGTCCTTCATTGCCAGGTGTGCGGTAGGGTCCCCCCCAACCAATCCACGGCAGCACTTACGGTCTGTACTTTTGGCTTTGTCACGCCTCCATCGCGTGCCTGGGTCCGAAAGCGCTGAACCGTCATCATTTTTTGAACGTGACCCTTTCGCAGGGCCGTTTGGGAGAGTGCTATGACCGAACGTATTCAGGAATTCCTCCGCGCCCGCCGCAACGAGGGCACCGATGTCGAGCCGTGCCTCGTCGTCGACCTCGAAGTCGTGCGCGACAACTTCCAGAGCTTTGCGAAGGCTTTGCCCGACAGCCGCGTGTTCTACGCGGTGAAGGCAAACCCGGCGCCGGAAGTGCTGTCGCTGCTGGCCTCGATGGGCTCGTGCTTCGACTGCGCGTCGGTGCAGGAAATCCAGATGGCGCTCGACGCTGGCGCCACGCCGGACCGCATCTCTTTCGGCAACACCATCAAGAAGGAACGCGACATCGCGCGCGCCCATGCGCTCGGCATCGGCCTATTCTCGGTCGACTGCGCCGCTGAAGTTGAGAAGATCGCGCGCGCCGCTCCCGGCGCCCGCGTGTTCTGCCGCATCCTCTACGATTGCGCCGGCGCCGAGTGGCCGCTGTCGCGCAAGTTCGGCTGCGATCCGGAAATGGCTGTCGACGTGCTGGACCTCGCCAAGCGTCTTGGCCTGGAGCCCTATGGCATTTCGTTCCATGTCGGCTCGCAGCAGCGCAAGGTGAAGGCATGGGACCGCGCGCTGGCGATGGCCTCGTCGGTGTTCCGTGACTGCGCCGAGCGCGGGATCAACCTGTCCATGGTCAATATGGGCGGCGGCTTCCCGACCAAGTACCTCAAGGAAGTCCCGGCGGTCGTGCAGTACGGCCGTTCGATCTTCCGTGCGCTGCGCAAGCACTTCGGCAACGCGATTCCGGAGACCATCATCGAGCCGGGTCGCGGCATGGTCGGCAATGCCGGCATCATCGAAGCCGAAGTCGTTCTGATCTCGAAGAAGAGCGACGAGGACGATGTGCGCTGGGTGTATCTGGACATCGGCAAGTTCGGCGGTCTCGCCGAGACCATGGACGAGTCGATCCGCTACGCCATCAAGACGCCGCATGACGGCGCCGAGATGACACCCTGCGTGCTCGCCGGCCCGACCTGCGATTCGGCCGACGTGATGTATGAGAAGCTGCCGTATCCACTGCCCGTGACGCTCGAGATCGGCGACAAGCTGCTGATCGAAGGCACCGGCGCCTATACGTCGACCTATTCGGCGGTGGCGTTCAACGGCTTCCCGCCGCTGCGCACCTTCCATATCTGAGCGTTGTAAATCTGACGTCGCTCACTATATCGGGCATCCACCCCGGATATGACTAATCGGAGAGCCGGCCCGCCGGCTCTCATCCCGTCACCTTCCAATTCTGGATGACAACACTCCGCCTGAAAAACGGAGTGGGGACCGACATGCCATGACCGATCTGCACGAGACCGCCACGAACAACACTGTTGCCCTGCCCATCGCAGCCCCTTCGTACGAGATCCGTGCGGAACGTGGCTCCGACGTCGCCGCCCGTGAATCTCTGCTGGATGTGTGCTTCGGCGCTTCGCGCCATGCCCGCACCTGCCAGCGACTGCGTGACGGACGACTGCCCGCCGAAGGCCTGGCCTTCTCGGCGGTGGTGCATGGCAGGCTGGTCGGCACGATCAGGCTTTGGCATGTCGACGCCGGGGGCCGAGCAGCACTGATGCTCGGCCCCCTGGCGGTCGATCCGGGTGCCCGCGACCTTGGCCTTGGCGCCGCGTTGATGAATCACGCGATCGCCGAGGCCTCGGCGCGCGGCCACGGTGCCGTCGTGCTGCTCGGCGACGCCCCTTATTACGCTCGCTTCGGCTTCATGCCCCGGAAAATGACCGATCTGGCGCTGCCCGGCCCGTTCGAGCGCGACCGCCTGCTCGGCCTCGAACTGAAGCCCGGAGCGCTGGATGGCGCCCGCGGCATCATCTTCGGAAGCGGTAAATGGGTCCGCAAGGCTGCTGAGCCTGCCGGTCTGGCCCACGCAGCTTGATTTGACCACCAAGACACGGCATTGCGGGGCTCACCTCTGCAGGAGAGCCCGGTAATGACGCGCAAACTGATTTCCACCGGATCGCCATTCGAAAAGACCGCTGGCTACAGCCGTGCGGTGGTCGACGGCGATTTCTGCTTCGTGTCCGGAACCACCGGCTACGATTACACCACCATGATCTTGCCGGCCGATGTCACGGCACAGACACAGAACTGCTTCAAGACCATTGAAGCCGCGCTGAAGGAGGCCGGCTTTGCCATGGCCGATATCGTGCGCGCGATCTACTACATCACCGACGCCAGCGACGCCGACAAGGTGTTCGCGGTGACCGGCGCCCATCTCGGCGAGATCAGGCCCGCTGCCACGCTTCTCGTGGTCGCCGGGCTCTACAAGCCCGAGATGAAAGTCGAAATCGAAGTGACCGCCAAGCGGCGCAGCTGATCGTCAACCGCGCGTCAGACACATCCGTTGGACGTCGCTGCTATCAACGGCGCCATCGCCGGTTGACTTTCAGTGCAGGATACATAGGTTTCGGCCATCATGACGAACCTGCCCCGCAACCGCTTACTGCTCCGCGCCGGTCACCTTCAAGCAGGAATGTGACCCGGGCGCACGCGCGCGTGCCGTCCGGGCTTGTTCGATTTCAGCATCCTCATCATTCTTGGCATGCTCGGGCGCTTTGCGCGCCGGGCGTCATTTGGCTGTGAAACCCATGATCCATACCCTTCGCACTGAGCTGCCGCCCATCACACTCCGCCGTAGCGACCGTGAGCGTCTCGGCGTGCTAGCTGACGCCGCTGCAGAGAAATACCCTGTGACCGCCGACTTTCTGGCCGGCGAAGTTGAGCGCGCGACGATCGTGCCTGACGCTCATCCATTGCCCGGGATCGTCGGCATGGAGTCCGATGTGACGTTCCGCGACGATATCAGCGGGCAGGAAAAGCACGTCACACTGGTCTATCCGACCTCCGCCGACGTGGACGCCGGGCGAATTTCGGTATTGACCCCGATCGGAGCCGCGCTTATCGGCCTTTCTGCGGGGCAGTCCATTACATTCGAGACGCCCTCGGGGGAACCACGTTCGCTGACCGTTCTCTCGGTCGGCACACGGCGCTGAGCTGCATTTAATACTGGCATCGAGATTTCATTCCCGAAATTTCATTCTGATGTCACATCGTCACTGTCCTTTCCCAACCGCGCAAGACGCAGCGCGTTCATCTTGATCCTGTCTGGAGTTAGAAGCTGATGTCCTCATCCCCCGCCTCGCCGATCTACGCGAAGATCACTGGCCCCATCGTGATCGTCGGCTTCGGCTCGATCGGCAAAGGCATGGTGCCAATGATTGAGCGGCATCTCGACTACGACAAGTCGCGCATCACCGTGCTCGACCCCAAGGATGAGGGCCGCAAGGCGCTGTGCGACAAGCATGGCCTGCGCTTCATCCAGCAGGGGCTGACCCGGGAGAATTATCGCGAACTGCTAACGCCGCTGCTCACCGAAGGCGGCGGCCAGGGCTTCTGCGTGAACCTGTCGGTCGATACCGGCTCGGTCGATATCATGGAGCTCTGCAACGAGCTTGGCGCGCTCTACATCGACACGGTCAACGAGCCTTGGCTCGGCTTCTATTTCGACGCCTCGAAGGGCGCCGAAGCGCGCTCCAACTACGCGTTGCGCGAAACGACGCTGGCCGCCAAGAAGGCACGTAAGCCCGGCTCGACCACAGCCGTCTCCTGCTGCGGCGCCAACCCCGGCATGGTCTCCTTTTTCGTCAAGCAGGCGCTGCTGAACGTTGCTTCCGACCTGAAGCTCAATGCCCCGCAGCCGAAGACCAAGGCCGAATGGGCGGACCTGATGCGGCAGGCCGGCATCAAGGGCGTCCACATCGCTGAGCGCGACACGCAACGCTCCAAGTCGCCGAAGCCGCCGGAGGTCTTCGTCAACACCTGGTCGGTCGAAGGCTTCCTCTCGGAAGGCGTACAGCCGTCCGAACTCGGCTGGGGCACCCATGAAAAGTGGATGCCGGAGAATGCACACACGCATGAGGCCGGCTGCGGCGCTGCGATCTACCTGATGCAGCCCGGAGCCAATACGCGCGTGCGCACCTGGTGCCCGACGCGCGGCGCGCAATACGGCTTCCTCGTCACCCACAACGAGTCGATCTCGATCTCCGATTATTTCACGGTGCGTGACGCTTCGGGCACCGCGGTCTTCCGGCCTACCTGCCACTATGCCTATCATCCGGCGGACGATGCCGTGCTGTCGCTGCACGAGATGTTCGGCTCCGGCAAGATGCAGACGAAGCACCACATCCTCGACGAAAACGAAATCGTCGACGGCATCGACGAACTCGGTGTGCTGCTCTACGGCCACGGCAACAATGCCTACTGGTTCGGCTCGCAGCTCTCCATCGAGGAGACGCGTGAACTCGCGCCCTATCAGAACGCCACCGGCCTGCAGGTGACCTCGGCCGTGCTCGGCGGCATGGTCTGGGCGCTGGAGCACCCGAACGAAGGCATCGTCGAGGCCGACGAGATCGACTTCGAGCGTCTGCTGGAGATCCAGACGCCCTATCTCGGCCCGGTGAAGGGCTATTACACCGACTGGACGCCGCTCGAAGGTCGCCCGGGCCTGTTCCCGGAAGATATCGACACGAGTGATCCCTGGCAGTTCAAGAACGTGCTGGTGCGTTAGCGAACACTCCGCCCTCATCCTGAGGAGCAAATGGCGGCTGCATCTCGCAGCCGCCATTTGCGTCTCGAAGGATGGCCGCGGGCTCCGTGCCCTCATGGTTCGAGACAGCGCTGAAGAAGCGCCTCCTCACCATGAGGGTCGGACAGAGGCGCCCGCTCCCTATTTCGCTAGATAATCAAACGCCACTTCGCCCAATCCCAACGTCAGGTCGCACTTGAAGTGCAACGCCGACACGACCTCTTTCACCGGCAAACGCGCCACATCCGCCAGCGCATGCGGGAACAGCCCGAGTGCCGCGGGTCCGGTCCAGGCTTCCTTCAGATTGATCTCTTCCAGGTGATAGCGCACCAGCTCGCAGATGCGCGGTGTGCCGTCGACATGCGGGATGATCTTGAGAATAAAGTTCGGCACCGTCAGCGCATGCATCACCGTGTCATGATCCACCGGGCGATGTTTGTAGCCCATGGTGCCGGACGCACAGAGCACCGAACCGTAATGCAGCGTGCCGACCAGCACGTCGCTTTCCACGGCGATCTTTGGCGTCGCGCGCTTCTTCGGGAAGCCCCAAAGCTCGCGGCCGCCCGCAATCGGCGCATCGTCGTCGAGATACATCGAGTGGATATAGACACCCTCGACGCCATTGAGGCGCACCGGAATCGCCTGCCCGGTTTCGGTGTAGTCGCCGAAGCCGGTGGAATCCGGCATGCGGATGAATTCGTATTTCACGATATTATCGACGATTTCGAGCGGCTCCGGCACCACGGCCTGCAGCGCTTCCATGTCGGTGCGATAGCTGATGATAAAATATTCGCGGTCGTAGAATTTGTAGGGCCCGGGCGGAAACGACGGATTGGTCAGCGGCATCGAATAGGCGTTGCGTCGGACGTCGTCGATTTTCATGAAGCCCCCCCTGTGATCTCGTGCGCAGGGAGTATGGAGGCGACCGGTGAAGCTGGCGAGACTAGATTGCGGGCATCTGACCCAGCCAGCCGCCGTGGACACGTGAAAACACGAGACCACGATGACATATGAGCTTAAAAAGTGCCGTTTGAAACGCCGTCCATGACGGGCGCAAATATTGGGAAGCCGGAGTGTCAGACGAGAGACGTGCAGCCGAAATGGAAGCGATCCGCGCCAAGCTGATTCCGCTGGAACAATATCGCAAGCTACTCAACGGACCCGAACTCGTGTCGGAATGGCTGATGGTCGATCAGACGATGATCGATACGTTTGCAGACGCCACCCGCGATCATCAGTTCATCCACACCGATCCCGAGCGCGCCAAGGCTGAGACGCCGTTTGGCGGTACGATCGCCCATGGATTTCTAACGTTGTCATTGCTGTCGACGCTGGCTTTCGATGCGATGCCGGGCGTCGAGCGAACGCGGATGGGCGTCAACCATGGCTTCGAGCGCGTGCGGTTCAACAGTCCGGTCAAATCCGGCACGCGGGTGCGCGGCAAGTTTCGCTTGGTCAAGCTGACCGAACGCGTGGTTTCGCTGCAATCGGCCTGGGATGCGGTTATCGAAGTGGAAGGTGTGACCAAACCGGCTTTAGAAGCGTACTGGATCACGCTGGCGCTGCTGGATCCCAACACCGACTGAACGCATCGCTCGCTCAGCGTATGACTACTTCGCCGTAATCGGCGGCGCCGTTTTCTCCGCAGGCGCCGGCGGCAGCGCCGGCTTGGCACCGGCATCTCGCGCTTCTGCATCCGGACGGGCCGGCTGCGGCGGGGTCTCCTGCGGACGCTGGCCGGTTGTCGCCGGCTCAGACGGTGCTGCTGGCTTGCTTTCAGCACCTGGTGTCGACTGCAACGGCGGCGTCGCCTGCGCCAGTCGCGCGGATTGTGGTGTCAGCGTGAGCCGCGCCATTGCCGACGTCGATGCGCCCAATCCTGCAGCCGTCGCCAAGATCGCGATCGCGAAATAAGTCCGGAACACGCGCATCTGGGTCGTCGAGATCATGGCATCCACCGCAGTTAATGTGCGGTGACAACGGGAGCCCGCCGCCAAAGTTCCCGAGCCGGAAAGTCGCAGATCGCCGATGGCGCCTTGGACTTCTTTTGGACGACTAGTCCTTGGTGCTGACGTCCCATGTGGCGTTGCGCACACCCGCATACGCCTCGAGCCGGGCGGCCACAGCATCCAGCTCCTTGGGATCGACGGCCGTCGAGACCAGCGTGGCGACGATCTCCTGCTGGGTGTCGCTCTGCTCGATCACATCGACATCGCCGACTGGATATTTTGCGGCTTCCAGCGTCTCCTGCAGGCGCTCGCGCATCTCGGGTACTACCTCGGGCGAGACCGTGAGCCGCACGTAGTAGGTCACTTCCGACGACTTCGCGTCCAGCGGCGCCCGGTTGATCGCATTCACCAGCGGCCGCAGCAGCGTATTGCCGGCCAGCACGAAAAACGTAAGCGCGATAGCCTGTGCGATCATGTCCGCGCCGGCGCAGGAGCCGACCGCCGCGGAACTCCACAGCGTCGCCGCCGTATTGAGGCCGCGCACATTGGTGCCTTCCTTCATGATGACGCCCGCACCGAGAAAGCCGATGCCGGAGACGACATAGGCGATCACGCGCACCGCGCCATCGGCACCGTGCAGCTGCATCGCAAGATCGACGAAAGCGGCCGCCCCGAGCGCCACCAGTACATTGGTGCGCAGGCCCGCGGTGCGCTGGCGATATTGTCGCTCCGCACCGATCAGCGTGCCCAGCACAAAGGCCGTGGCCAGGCTGAGCAGCGTATCGAGGAAGTCGTAAGTCTGGAATGTCGCCAAAAATCGCATGATGCCTGCATGCGTACAGGAAGTGACGGGCGGATGACAATGCCGCCTCGCACCAACCGTCGTGAACTCCCTCTCCCCACAGGGGAGGTGAAAGAGCTACAGCTCCAGCAACCCGGCGTCGCCGTCCTGATCGGCAAAAGCCAGCAGCGTACCCTTGGCATTCCAGGCCAGCGCGCTGACGGGCTGCCCCTTGTTGGCCCGCACCAGAATTTCCGCGCCGTCGGTCATGCGGACCATCAGGATGGTGCCGTCACTGTAACCGGCGGCCAGGATGTCCTGCTTGGGATGACAGGCCACCATGGTGACCTTGGCCTTGAGCGGCGCCAGCATCGCCGGCTCCTTGCCCATCGGGCCGTCCTTGCTCGCGAACGGCCAGATGATAACCGTATCGGCGCCCGAGGTTGCCAGACCCTTGCCGCCGGCGCTCCAGGCAATGGAGCGCACGCGTGCCGGATAGCCGGTCATGCGCATGTGCTTGCCGTCCACGAGACGCCAGCCATGCAGCGCCGGCTCATGCATTGCGGTGACCAGAAACTTGTTGTCCGGGCTGAAGGTCACGCCGAGATGCGAACCGGCCCATTCCAGCACTTCGGCATTGCCGGCCATGTTGGGAAACCATAGCGTCACGCCGTTGTAGTGGGCTATCGCGAGCCGCAGCCCTTTGGGCGCGAATGCAAGGCCGCCAACGGTCGATGGCACCTCGAAGAATTTCACCTCGCCCTTCGGCGCCTGCACGAAGGCCGTCTTGCCCGCCGACCACGCAACAGCGCCGTCGGGATGCAAAGCTACACTGTCGATCCAGCGCCTCTTGGCGTCGGTCGCAAAGGTCGAGACTGCGCCGTCGCGGTCGAGCACGACGACCTTGCCGTCGTCACAGCCCATGACGATGCGCTTGCCGTCGGAGGTCGAGCACAGGATGCCACCGAATGCGACCTCGACGGGCGACATGGCACCCGCCGGATCGACCAATGTGACTTTCTCCTCGGCGCCAACGAAGGCAGCCTTGTCACCGAGAAAATGCACTGATGTGACCGACGCACCGATGGCCACCGGCAGCACGCGGTCGGTGACCGAAACGATGGATTCCTGCTCCTGCAGCGGATTGAAATCGGACATCATCAGGCGGGGATGCAGCGTTCGAAGCCGTCGCGGATTAACTGCTCGGGCAGATCGCGACCGATGAAGACGAGGCGGCTTTCGCGCTTCTCGCCATCCTTCCACGGCCGCTGATGATCGCCTTCCAGCATCATGTGCACGCCCTGAAACACGTAGCGGTCATCGTCGCCAGAGAACGACAGGATGCCCTTGGAGCGCAGAATCTTGCCGCCCTCCTTGGCCATCAGGTCCTGCAGCCAGGGCATGAAGGTCGAGGCATCGAGCGCCTTGTCGGTGCGCAGCGACATCGAGTGCATGTCCTCGTCGTGGTAGTGCTTCAGCCCGCCATGACCGTGATCGTGGTGATGATGGCCGTGATCGTGGTCATGATGATCGTGACCGTCGTCCGCGTTGAGGAATTCCGGTTCAATCTCCAGAATACGATCGAGATCGAACGCGCCGCGCTCCAGCACGTCGGACAGCTTCACCTGCGCGCGTTCGGTCTTGTGCAGCTTGGCATAGGGGTTGATCGCGCGGATGCGCGCTTCGACTTCGGCGAGCTCAGCCTTCGAGACCAGATCGATCTTGTTCAGCACGATGACGTCGGCAAAGGCGATCTGATTCTTCGCTTCCGGCGCGTCCTTGAGGCGGTCGCTCAGCCATTTGGCATCGGCTACGGTCACGACGGCATCGAGCCGCGCATGGGCCTGCACATCCTCGTCGACGAAGAAGGTCTGCGCGACCGGCGCGGGATCGGCGAGACCCGTGGTCTCGACGATGATCGCGTCGAACTTGCCCTTGCGCTTCATCAGGCCGTCGAGAATGCGCACGAGGTCGCCGCGCACGGTGCAGCAGACACAGCCGTTGTTCATCTCGAACACTTCTTCGTCCGCGCCGATGATGAGGTCGTTGTCGATGCCGATCTCGCCGAATTCGTTGACGATCACAGCGTATTTCTTGCCGTGGTTTTCCGACAGGATGCGGTTCAGGAGGGTGGTCTTGCCGGCGCCGAGATAGCCGGTCAGCACGGTCACGGGAATTTTGTTGGCAGTCGCTTCAGACATGATTTCTCCGGCGGGTCTTTTCAGGGGCAGCGCCGGCAGCAGGGGTGCCCCTGCGCTAACTGGTCAGCGCGCTCGTCAGCGCCTTTATATTGTGCCTGACCATATCAATGTAAGTGGGTGCATCGCCGTTTTCGGGCGTCAGGCTGTCGGAATACAGCGTTCCGCCGATTTTTGCCCCGGTCTCGGCGGCAATCCGGCGCATCAGCCGGGGATCGGCGATGTTTTCCAGAAAAACCGCCGGAATTTTCGAGATCTTGAGCTGGGTGATGATGACCGCGATATCCTTGGCGCTGGGCTCGGAATCCGTCGAAACGCCCTGCGGCGCAATAAATTCGATGCCATAGGCTGCTGCGAAATAGCCGAAGGCGTCATGGGTCGAGATCACCTTGCGGTGTGCCGCGGGAATGGTAGCGATGGCCGCCTTCACGTCATTATCTAGGACGGCTAGCTTCGCGAGATAGACCTCGGCATTCGCCTTGTAGGTGTCCGCACCGGCCGGATCGGCCTTGACCAGCGCATCGCGAATGTTTGCGACGTAGATCCTGGCATTGCCCACAGACTGCCACGCATGCGGGTCCTCGTGCGAGTCGAGCTTGCGCGGTGCGATGCCCTGGGTTGCGGTGACGATGACAGCCTTACCACCCGATGATTTGACCAGCCGCGGCAACCAGCCTTCGAAGCCGAGGCCGTTGACGACAACGAGCTTCGCGTCGGCGATCTTTTTCGCGTCACGCGGCGTCGGTGTGTAGACATGCGCATCGCCATTCGGGCCGACCAGGGTCGTGACAGCGACTCGCTCGCCACCGACATTGCGCACGAAGTCACCCAGGATGGAGAAGCTGGCGACGACATCGATCCTGTCCTGGGTCTTGTCCTGCGCACGCGCCGGGACGATCGCATTGACGAGCGACAGGACGGCACAAAGGACAAATACGCTGCATTTCCGCATGACTGACACACCTACGCCTCAAGATGCCGGCCGGGGAATAGCTGCCTCACCAAGCCACTGACATTGCCGAACAAAACCGAAAACACATACAGCACCGCAGCGACCAGAATGATCGCGGGACCGGACGGCACCTTGGTCTGGAACGACAGCACCAGACCGAAGTAACCGGAGATCATCGCGCTCGCGACGGAGATCATCATCATCCCCGTGATATCGCGCGACCAGAACCGGGCGATCCCCGCCGGCAGAATCATCAGTCCCACCGCGAGCAGCGTACCGAGCGCATGAAAGCCGTTGACGAGATTGACGACGACCAGCGCGAGAAACGCCAGATGCGCGGGTGCACCGGCGCGCGAGACCGTGCGCAGAAACACCGGATCGACGCATTCGATCACCAGCGGGCGATAGATGACCGCCATCACCACCAGTGTGATCGTCGCGTTGAAGGCGATCACCAGCAGCGTCTGATCGTCGAGCGCGAGAATGTTGCCGAACAGCACATGCAGCAGATCGATATTGGTGCCGCGCATCGAAACGATCGTGACACCGACTGCCAGTGATACGAGATAGAAGGCTGCAAGCGACGCATCTTCCTTGATGACGGTGACACGCGAGACCAGGCCCGCCAGCAGTGCGACGGAAAAGCCTGCAATCAGGCCACCAAACGTCATCGCGAACAGGTTGAGCCCGGAGAACAGGAAGCCGATCGCCGCCCCTGGCAGGATCGCATGTGCCATCGCGTCGCCGACGAGGCTCATCCGCCGCAGCATCAGGAACACGCCGATCGGCGCACCGCCAAGCGCGAGCGCGATGACGCCGGCCAATGCACGACGCATGAATTCAAATTCGAGGAAAGGCGCGATCAGCGCATCGTAAAGCATGTCGATCAGGCCGCCCGTGAATGTGCGGGATCGACGACGCAGGTACCAGCACCGTCATCGAAGGCTTCACACATGCGCCGCGCCTCGAGCAGGTTATCCGCCGTCAGCACTTGTTGGGTTGGTCCCCAGGCGACAGAGCCACGCGCCAACAGCAGCGTCTCCGGAAAATGCGCGCGCACGGTCTCCATATCGTGCAGTGCCGCCAGCACTGTACGCTTTTCCGCGTGCCAGTGACGCACCAGCGCAATCAGATCCGCCGACGTCTTGGTGTCGATCGCATTGAACGGCTCGTCGAGCACGATGACGCGTGCGTCCTGCAACAATACCCGCGCAAACAGCATCCGCTGCATCTGGCCGCCTGACAGCGTGCCGATATTGCGGTTCTCGAATCCATTGAGGCCGACGGAGGCGAGCGCCTGTCCTATTTGCGCGCGCGCGGTCTTGCCAAGGCCGCCGAATATGCCCGTCGCGCGCCACAGGCCGGTGCCAACGAAGTCGAACACCGAGATAGGGAATGTGCGGTCGATATCGACGCTCTGCGGCAGGTAAGCGATGTCGCGTGCCTTCAGTCCGCCAAGCGTGATCGCGCCCGTCAGCGGCTTCAGGATGCCGACGATGCCGCGAAACAGCGTGGATTTGCCGGCGCCGTTCGGCCCGACCACCGCGAGCAAACTGCCAGCTGCGATCTCGCCATTGAGGTGATGCACCGCCGGATGCCGGTCATAGCCCAGTGTGACATTCTGGAAAGCGAGCTGTGCCGTCATGATGGCCTCATCGCCAGCAGAACCACCGCCCAGAGCGCTGAGGAGACCACCAGTGCCGCCCCGAGGCGTGCCGGCAACGTCATGCGCAGGATCGACCAGGGCGCTGGCTGGGCCGGATGCGGGCTTGCCGGGCCGTGGCTGTGGGTATGACCGTGGCCGCGCGCGTGACCATCGGAATGGTCATGACCGTGGGAATGGGAATGCGCCATGAAATCGGGCCTGGCCAATGAATCTCCGGCGCCAAGGCGCCTGACCCTCATTTATGTTATAATATAACATACCGCAAGCCCGAGAGGGCTCAAGCGAAGTGGCGGACCAGCGCCAGGCCGGCAAAGAGCCCGGCAATCGACAGCACCACCGAGCCCAGCACATAGGCCAGGGCGAGGCCCAATTCGCCGCGCTCACAGAGCACTGCCGTATCCAGTGAAAAGGCCGAAAAGGTCGTGTAGCCGCCGAGGATGCCGGTCATCAGGAACAACCGCCATGGCTGCGAGGCCTCGCCCTTGAAAGCGAGATAGCCGGCAATCAGGCCCATCACCGCGGAGCCGGTGACATTGATGATGAAGGTGCCCCACGGGAATGCCATCCCCATGCAGCGGGCGCAGGTCATGTTGATGACATAGCGCAAGGTAGCGCCAAGCCCGCCGCCGACAAAAACCAAAACATAATTCATCGAACACCCGCTGCGCTTGGTGGCTCACATCATTCCGTTCTGCCGCAGCGTGCCTGCGGCGGCAAGTCGCGGCAGGCCGACCAAGACACGAAAACGTCACGACAACGAAAAAAGGCGGCAGCTTGCGCCACCGCCCTTCCCACGCGTCATTAAACGCAAATCGAAAGCGATCAGACCGCCTTGCCGAACTGCTCGTCGACATAGTCCCAGTTCACAAGGTGATCGACGAACGCCTTGAGATAGTCCGGACGACGATTGCGATAGTCGATGTAGTAGGAGTGCTCCCAGACGTCGACGCCGAGGATCGGGGTCGCGCCATGGACCAGCGGGCTTTCGCCGTTCGCGGTCTTGGAGATTTCCAGCTTGCCGTTCTTGACCGAGAGCCAGGCCCAGCCGGAGCCGAACTGGCCGACGCCTGCGGCGGCGAAGTCGGTCTTGAACTTCTCGAGACCGCCGAGATCCTCTGTGATCTTCTTCTCCAGACGGCCGGGCAGCTTGTCGCCACCGCCGTTCGGCTTCATCCAGTTCCAGAAGTGGAGATGGTTGTAGTGCTGGCCGGCATTGTTGAAGAGCGCGGCATTCTTGCCGAACGAGCCCTTCACGATTTCTTCAAGCGATTTGCCTTCGAATTCGGTGCCCTTCAGCAGGTTATTGCCGTTGGTCACGTAAGCCTGATGGTGCTTATCGTGATGGAATTCCAGCGTTTCCTTCGACATATGCGGCGCGAGCGCGTCATAGGCGTAAGGCAGGTTGGGAAGCGTGAAGGTCATGGGTCCAGATCCGCAATAATGGGAGAGTTGGCTTAACGGGAACCCTTATAGAAGGTTCCGTCCGGCTCCGACACTCCCATCTTCGCGATCTCGATCGCTTCCCCCTCCGCGATCAGGCGGCACTCGGCATTGCAGCGGGGACCGCATCGCGTCGCACCGGTGGCTTCACGTTCATCAGCATCTGGAAGCATCCGGCGATCAGCCCGATCACGACGGCGAATTGCCACGCACGGTCGTAATTGCCGAGATGCGAGAAGATCATTCCACCGCCCCAGGCGCCGAGGAAAGATCCTGCCTGATGGCTGAGGAAGGCGATACCGGTGAGCGTGGCCATGAAGCGCAGGCCGAACAACTGTGCCACGAGGCCGTTCACCAGCGGCACCACGCCAAGCCACAGCGATCCCAGCACGGCCGCGAAAATCATGGTCGTGGTAGGAGTTGCCGGAAAATAGAAGTAGGTGGCGAGCGCCAGCGAGCGGACGATGTAAATTCCGCCGAGCAAAATCTGCTTCGGATACCGGCCACCGAGCCAGCCAAAGGCATAGGAACCAAACACATTGAACAGACCGACTACCGCCAGCGCTGTCGCGCCGAGCGACGCGTCGAGGCCGCAGATCGCCAGATAATTCGGCAGATGCGTGGTGATAAAGACGAGCTGCAGGCCGCAGACAAAGAACGACAGCGCGAGCACGATATAGCCGGAATGTCCGAGCGCGGACTGCACCACTTCGCCCATCGACTGCGGCAGCTCGTCGATCGCTGCGCGTTCGATCTTGTCGGACTGGCCGGCAAACAATGCGGCAGGAACCATTACAGCAACCAGACCGAGGAAGCCGATCAGTGCGACCTGCCAACCGGCAGTCGAGATCAACGTCTGCGCCAGCGGTGAGGCAATGACGAGGCCAAGCGAGCCGGCGGCCGACACAGCACCCATGGTGACACTGCGCTTGGCAGCGGACACACTGCGCGAGGCCACCGTCATGGTCATGCTCGATGCAGTACAGGACAGTGCGAGGCCGACACACAGGCCGGCGCCCAGGATGAAAACCAGCGGCGTGGTCGCGACCATCATGAAGACGAGGCCGGCCGCATAAATCAAAACGCCGATGATCATCACGTGACGGGTACCGAAACGATCGGCGATGGCACCGACGAAGGGCTGCGAGATGCCCCAGATCACGTTCTGCAAAGCGGTGGCCAGCGAGAAATCGGCCGTGGTGATTGCGGTGTCGCGCAGAATCGAGGGTTGAAACAGGCCGAAGCTCTGGCGCATGCCCATGGCCAGGCTGAGCAGCGTCGCCGCGCCGGCCAAAATCGCCCAGCGCTGGTATTTGGAGAGCTCCGCCTCGGTCATTCCAACGTTTCCTTGATCCCTAGAATATTATTCTCAGATAAGCACTGGATTCGACAGGTTACTACCCTCGGACCGACCTATAAGGGCTGCACAAAGCGCAGAGGTGGCGACCGAAATGAGCATCGAAATCGAGATTGTGACCGGCGATGCCTCATGGCCGAGCGTCAAACCGCTGTTCGACTTGGTTTGGCCGCGCGAGGCCGTCGAGAAACTATCCTGGGGACACGTGGTCTTCGCCTATCCCGAATTGCGGGTCATCGTGGAGGACGACGGACAGCCGGTCTGTCATGTCGGCCTGTATCGGCGCGACGGCATGTGGAAGGATCGCAAGACGCGGATTGGCGGCATCGGCGGCGTTGTGACGCATCCCGACTATCGTCGTCGCGGTCTGGCCAGCCTGGCGCTCACCGCCGCTCTCCATACGCTGAAAGACGAACGCGCCACCGATTTTGCGCTGCTATTCTGTGAACCGCACAATGTGGATTTCTACACCGGCCGCAACTGGAAGCCGTTTATCGGCGAGGTCTATGCCGAACAGCATGGCGAGCGGGTACGCTTCGATGTCATGACCCCGCTGGTGTCCTACCTGAAGCGGGCGCCGCATGAAGGCGAGATGGACCTTTGCGGGCTGCCGTGGTGACCACCACCGGTTGACCTGAGAAAGCCGCGTCAAATTGAATCGATCATGATCATTTGAGACGCTGAGTAGTCTCAAACGCGGCGACGCGGCATTGCACAAATCCCATTTCTTGTTATGCAGACCGCCTGATCCGAGGAGACACGCATGGCCGCCAGATTCACCGTTATGATCGCATTGCTGGGTGCAGTGTTCGCAGGCTCCGCTGCGCAAGCACAATCGGGCGGCGAAGCGACGGGCGTCTGGCAGACCCAGGCCGGCGATGCGCAAGTGCGGGTCAGCAAATGCGGCACCATCCTGTGCGGCACCATCGTCTCGCTGCGCGACAAGATTGATCCGCAGACCGGTAAGCCGCCGATCGACGACAAGAATCCCGATCCCGCGCTGGCCAAGCGCTCGATGATCGGCATTCACTTGTTCTACGATATGCGCCCAACCGGAGCGAACACGTGGTCGGGCCGGATCTACAATGCCGATGACGGGAAGATCTATACAAGCAACGTCGCGCTGACCGGTCCGAACACGCTGAAGGTCGAAGGCTGCGTCGGCGCATTCTGCGGTGGCGAGAACTGGACCCGCGTCGGTCGCTGATCAGGCGATCTCTTTCAAGCTGACATAGCCTTCAATGCGGTGGCCGCCGAGGCATAGCCACCGCGCGCGCCGTCGATGAAATGTACGTGATCGCTGCGGATGGCTGACGGTGTGAAACACGTCATCATCGCGGCATCCTGCCGATGCAGACCATAGCGCACCGTTCCTTCCGAGGCCGCCGCAACAAGAAGCTGCTCCAGCGCGCGTTCGAGATCGGGCGTGCAATCCAGAATCATGCGCAGGCTGTCGTCGTATTTGCGGAAATCCGAATTCTCGACCAGTTGCTGCACATAGGTCTTCGGCACGAAGCCGCCGACGCTGATGCCAAAGCGCATCACGACATAGACGAACAGGGTGCGCGCGAGCACCCGTATCCGAAAACGCGCCAGCGAGCTCGCTCCCCGGCCGGCCCGGATCTCATAGTCCAGCCCTGCAGGCGGCCACCTCAGCGCTGGGCCGCCGGCAGGCACGGGACGGCCCGCATTAGGACTGCGTTCGACCAGTGCGATGATGTCTTCGATAACGTGACGAAATGCGGATGGGTCGGCTCCCGCTGCAGCCGTCACCAACACCGACAGAATCAAACCATGTGCCGATGGAATTTCCTCGAAGCGACATGAGAGTCCGGAGAGATCGGGATAGGTCCCGACAGGTGCCGGCGTCACCGCGAATTCGCCGCGCTTCATCGCGGCCTCTGCCCAGCCCAATCCGCCACCGGAAAACATCGCATAGGACACGTTCTTCGACGGACCGAAGCGCGCCACGCACACATCCAGCCCCTGCGCGCGGATGTCTTTAATCGGCACCAGGGCCACGCGCATCACGAGATCGAGATCGTGCTTCACCCAGGTGGCCGTCGTCGCCAATGCCCCACTGGCGCGATCGAGATCGTCCGGCGAGACTGCGAAGCTCGCGCCATCGCCGCCGAACACGAAGGGGAATTCGCGGCCGTCCAACGCGTTGGTCACGGCAGCAATGACGGCAGCGCCGGCCATGTTGACGGCCTTGTAGCGCTGTTCGGCGATGGCCTTGGTGGATTCCACGATATCGGCGACGCCGATGATCCAGTCATCCGGCAGCGGCTTGTACAACGCCGGGTCCATCACCCGATCGAAGCCGTAAAATATTGAAATGTCGGCGTAAAAAGCGCTGACGCCGGTCGTCATGATACGAAATGATCCTGCGGCACGTTGCGTCAACCCAAAGACGCTACTGAGCGAGGACTCATAGCACGCAATTTCGACGGGCGTGCGGTATCAGCAATCCAAAGTCGTCTGCCGCTCCCATTCGGTGAGCTGACGGCAGTGCTCATTCCAATCGCTGTGTTTGAGCTTGAGGTACGACCCGACCACGACCTCGCCGAGCTGTGCCTTCAACACGTCGGATGCTTCGAGCGCCCGCAATGCGTCGAGCAGGTTCAGCGGCAGCTGCTTTGCCTTCGGCGCCTTCGCGCCTTCCGTATACATATTGATGTCGAGCCGCGGACCGGGATCGCGGCTGTTAGCCATGCCATCGAGGCCGGCGGCCAACAGCGCCGCAGGCAGCAGATACGGATTGACCGCACCGTCGGGCAAACGGAATTCGAAACGGCCCGCATCGGGAATGCGGATCATGTGGGTGCGGTTATTGCCACCATGGGTCACCGTGTTCGGCGACCAAGTCGCGCCGGACAGCGTGCGTGGCGCGTTGATGCGCTTGTAGGAATTCACCGTCGGATTGGTAATCGCGCAAACCGCGTCGGCCGAATGCACGAGGCCGCCGATGAAGTGATAGGCGGTCTTCGACAGACCGAGTTCACCGGCCTCATCTTCAAATACGTTCGATCCGTCCCTGGTTGACCACAGCGACGCATGGACGTGGCAGCCATTGCCGGTGAGATTGGCGAAGGGCTTCGGCATGAAGGTCGCCTTGTAACCGTGCTTCTCGGCAATCGACTTGACCATGAACTTGAAGAAGGCGTGGCGATCGGCCGTCTTCAGCGCGGTGTCGAATTCCCAGTTCATCTCGAACTGGCCGTTGGCGTCTTCATGATCGTTTTGATAGGGCTTCCAGCCGAGCGTAATCATCGCATCGCAGATTTCGGCGACGATCTCGTAGCGCCGCATCAGCGCCTGCTGGTCGTAACACGGCTTGGCCTGCTGATCGGCGGGATCGGAGATCGCAGTACCATCCGGCGAAATCAGAAAATATTCGCACTCGACGCCGGTCTTGAGTTCGACGCCCTGCTCTGCGGCCTTTGCGATCAGGCCTTTCAGCACCTGACGCGGATTCTGCGCCACCGGCTTGCCGCCCATATAGAGATCCCCGGTGACCCAGGCGACGCCGGGTTTCCATGGCAGCAGCGTCAGCGTCTCCATGTCCGGCATTACGAGGACGTCGGGATCGGCGGGCGTCATATCGAACCAGGCGGCGAAACCGGCAAAGCCCGCGCCGGATTTCGCGACGCTGTCCATCGCGGTCGCCGGCACCAACTTGGCGCGCATGCCGCCGAACAGATCGACAAAGGCAATGAGGAAATATTTGAGGTCGTGTTGCTTGGCTAGTTCGGTCCAGGTCGTCATTGACATCTCCGAAAGTAAACCAGCCGTTACGGCCTGTTAGATATTGCTGCCGGGAATCCAGTTCGTTCCGGCGAGAGGGACCCTCGCCATCGCTGCCGACTCCATTGTCAGCGCCACCAGATCTTCCGGTTCGAGATTGTGGACGTGGCTCTTACCGCAGGCGCGCGCGATGGCTTGCGCCTCAAGCGTCATCACCGACAGGTAGTTCGCGAGCTTGCGGCCAGCGACGACGGGATCGAGACGCGCGGCCAGCACCGGATCCTGCGTGGTGATGCCCGCGGGATCGCGGCCCTCATGCCAATCGTCATAGGCGCCGGCCGTGGTGCCGAGCTTCTGATATTCAGCTTCCAGCGCGGGATCATTATCGCCGAGCGCGATCAATGCAGCCGTGCCGATCGCCACCGCGTCCGCGCCAAGCGCGAGACACTTGGCGACGTCAGCGCCATTGCGGATGCCGCCGGAGACGATCAGCTGCACCTTGCGATGCATGCCGAGATCCTGCAGCGCCTTCACCGCCGGCGGGATCGCGCACATCGTGGGCAGGCCGACATTCTCGATGAAGACGTCCTGCGTCGCAGCCGTGCCGCCCTGCATGCCATCGAGCACGATGGCATCGGCGCCGGACTTCACCGCGAGCGCGATGTCGTAATATGGGCGGGACGCACCGACCTTCACGTAGATTGGCGTGTTCCAGTCGGTGATCTCACGCAGTTCCTGTATCTTGATTTCAAGATCGTCAGGCCCGGTCCAGTCCGGATGCCGACAAGCCGAGCGCTGATCGATGCCCACAGGCAAGCGGCGCATACCGGCAACGCGCTCGGTGATCTTCTGGCCGAGCAGCATGCCGCCGCCGCCGGGCTTGGCGCCCTGCCCGACCACGACTTCAATTGCATCAGCCTTGCGCAGGTCGTCCGGATTCATGCCGTAGCGCGACGGCAGCACCTGATAGACCAGCAGATCGGAATGACCGCGCTCCTCAGGCGTCATGCCGCCGTCGCCCGTGGTGGTGGACGTGCCGACGGCGGACGCACCGCGGCCGAGCGCTTCCTTGGCGGGCCCGGACAACGCGCCAAAGCTCATGCCGGCGATGGTGATCGGAATCTTCAGATGGATCGGCTTCTTTGCAAAGCGCGCGCCGATGACGACATCGGTGGCGCATTTCTCGCGGTAGCCTTCCAACGGATAGCGGCTGATCGAGGCGCCAAGAAACAGCAGGTCGTCGAAATGCGGCAACTTGCGTTTGGCGCCGGCGCCGCGGATGTCATAGATGCCGGTCGCGGCCGCACGACGGATCTCCGCGATCGCGGCATCATCGAAGGTCGCGGACTTGCGCGGCGGTGTATGGATCCAGCGGTCTTGCGCGCTCATCAGTATGATCCGACGTTGTCGATGTGGAAGTGATAGAGTTTGCGGGCCGAACCGTAGCGCTTGAATTCGTCGGGGCTGATGCCGTCGACACCCGCGTCATCCAACAGCTTCTTCAGCTCAATCTTGTGCTCGTCCTTCAGCGGTTTCTCGATACAATCGGCGCCGAGGCTGGCCACCGCGCCGCGCACGAAGAGCTGCGCTTCATAGATGGAATCACCGAGGGCCTCGCCGGCGTCGCCGAGCACCACGAGCTTGCCGGCCTGCGCCATGAAGGCGGAGAGATGGCCGACCGAGCCTTTCACGACGATGTCGATACCCTTCATGGAAATGCCACAGCGTGCCGAGGCATTACCGTCGATCACCAGCAGCCCGCCATTGCCACTGGCGCCCGCCGCCTGCGAAGCGTCGCCGGTAACGTGAACGCAGCCCGACATCATGTTCTCGGCCACACCCTGCCCGGCATTGCCGCGCACGGTGACGCGCGCCTGCTTGTTCATGCCGGCACAGTAGTAACCGACATGCCCGTCGATCTCGATCTCGGCGGGGAAATCGAGACCGACCGCGATATTGTGCTGGCCGCGCGGATTCGTGACGGTCCAATGCGTCTCATTGGTGCTGGGTGTCAGCTGATGCAGCACGCTGTTGAGCTCGCGCAGCGGCGACGAAGCGAGATCAACCGTGGGCATCAGTGACGCTCCCACAAATAGACTTTGGCGGGTTCGGGCTCCCAGACCCTGGCGACGTCGATGCCCGGCAGATCGACCAGCGCACGATATTCGGTGCCGAAGGCGACCCAGCGATCGGTCTCGGCCATCACGGCTGGCTTGCAGGCAATGGGATCGCGCAGCACGCCGAAGCCGGTCTCGGTGCCGATGACGAATGTGTAAAAGCCGTCGAGCGCGGCGAGCGACGACGTCATCGCATCCTGCAACGAAGCACCGGCGGCCATTTGCGATGAGATATAGCCGGCGGCGACTTCGGAATCGTTTTCGGTGCGGAACGTCATGCCCTGGCGAATCAGCTTGCGGCGAACGTCGTTGTGGTTCGACAGCGAACCGTTATGCACCAGGCACTGGTCGGTGCCCGTGGTGAAGGGATGCGCGCCATTGGTTGTCACGGCGGAC
The DNA here is from genome assembly GCF_032401055.1 of Tardiphaga sp. 709. Lineage (NCBI taxonomy): Bacteria > Pseudomonadati > Pseudomonadota > Alphaproteobacteria > Hyphomicrobiales > Nitrobacteraceae > Tardiphaga > Tardiphaga sp. 709. The sequence goes on from NZ_CP135529.1 coordinate 2,864,544, forward strand.
TCCGTCGCCATGCGCGTATGACCGACGGCATGGGTGCCGGTCATCGCATTCAGGCCGAAACGCTTCGCCACGTCAGCGGGTAGACCGACTTCCTTGAACACGGCCATGCGCCGGCCCCGTGCAACCACGTCTACGTCTTTCATGCCGAGGAGCGCAGATGCGACAGCGGCCTCGCGATCGGTGGGGATGCTGATGACGGCGTGAGTATCATGCACCTGATACGCTATCGGCGCACCGGCGACCTTGCCGAGCGACGCCACCAATGCAGCGAAATCAAACGACGGCGCGGCACGCAGCGTCAGCTTGATCTGTCCGGCATCGCCGTCGCCATAAACAGCAAAGCCTGCAGAGTCGGGGCCGCGATCGCTCAGCGCTTCCAGCATGCCGGAGAGCAACCCGCCTAATTCGGGGGCCAGCTTTTGATCTTTCAGAAACAGACCGGCAATGCCGCACATGGCTCGCGTCTCGCTCGTTGAATGCCCGTGGACCTTGCCCGAAACAAAACCGCCATGTCAACCAGAGAGAAAATAGTTTTCCTGACAGGAAATATCGCTATTGTCGGGAAATCAACGCTGCAGGAAACGTCAACGTGAAAGCAAAACCGAAGAAAGCGAAATCATCGCCCGCGCGATCAAAGCCGGAGGAATTGCGCACAGGTTCGAACGCGCCGCTGGAAGTCGGCGGTTCGCTGGAATCCAAGATCGGCAACGAGGTGCGGCAGCTCCGCAAGGAGCTGGAGCTGACGGTGGCCGAGCTCAGCACATCGGCGGGCATCTCGACCGGCATGTTGTCGAAGATCGAGACCGGCAGCATCTCCGCATCGCTGGGGACGCTGAACGCGCTATCGAAAGCGCTCAACGTGCCGATCTCCAGATTCTTTCGCGAGACCGAGGAAGAGCGCGACTGCTCATTCGTGAAGGCCGGCGCGGGTGTCAAGATCGAACGGCGCGGCACGAAATCCGGCCATCACTATCAATTGCTCGGCCAGTCGATCCATGGCGAGCTCGGCGTTGAGCCCTATCTGATCACCCTCAACGAGGACGCCGAGGCCTATACCAATTTTCGCCACGCCGGGGTCGAGATGATCTACATGCTATCAGGCAAGGTGCGCTATCGCCACGCCGACCAGACCTATCTGATGGAGCCCGGCGACACGCTGTTCTTCGACGCAGCCGCGCGGCACGGCCCGGAAGAACTGGTGAAGGCACCGATGACGTATCTGTCGGTGATTATCTATCCGCGGCGGAGTTAGTCAGGTTGTCATTCCGGGGCGCGCGCATCTTCGCGCGCGAACCCAGGAATCTCGGCGTGTTCAGCCATTTCTGGATTCCGGGCTCGGTCCCGTCGCCTGCGGCGCCGGTCCCGCCCCGGAATGACGGCATGGGTCGGCAGCTTGTCCTTTCACATCATCCGATCCTGCGACGGAGCCACATCAAACTGCCGCCGATACATCCGTGCGAAATGGCTAGCGCTGGCAAAACCGCATTCGGCCGAGACCTCGACCACCGGCATGGAGGTCTGCTGCAACAGCGCGCGCGCCTTGGCGAGGCGCAGGGTCAGGTAATGCTGCTCGATGGTGACGCCGAGATGCGCGGTGAACAACCGCTCGAGCTGTCGCACGGACACGCCGGCCGCCTTCGCGAGTTCTTCACGCGGCGCAAGGCTAGCCAGTCGCCGCTCCATCACGGTGATTGCCGAGAGCACCGCGCGATTGCTGGTGCCGAGGCGTTCGCGCAATGAAATGCGCTGGCTGTCATCGCCAAGGCGCACGGCGGTTTGCAAGAACCAGTCGCTGACCTTCGCCGCCAGCGCCTGGCCGTGATCCCGGCGAATGATCGCATGCATCATGTCAAGCGCCGCGACACCGCCGGCGCAGGTCAGGCGGTTGCCATCGATCTCGAACAAAGTGCGCGTCGGCTCGATCTCCGGAAAGGCTTCGATGAAGGCATCGAGATGCTCCCAATGGATCGTGCAGCGCACACCATCGAGAATGCCGGCCTTGGCGAGAATGAACGGCCCGCCGGATACACCGCCGATCGCGCAGCCCGAGCGCGCGAGGCGACGCAGCCAGGCCAGCGTCTTGGCATCATCGAAACCAGCGGGATTTCCGCCGGCGCAAACCAATACAGTGTCATAGCGCACGCCGTCGGCAATGGTGTGATCGGACGCCACCGACAATCCGTTCGATGCTAGGATCGCGTCGGCTCCGGTCGAGATCTGTAGCCACTGATACAGTTTCTTGCCGGCCAGGACATTGGCAGCTCGCAGTGGTTCGATCGCCGAGGCGAAGGACATGAGCGCGAAGCCGTCGATCAGGAGAAAGCCGACGCGGTGGGGCTGGGCCATAGATTTGAAGACTCAGTTTCCGCGCCCGTTCAGATCATGAACGTCGCGGCGTTACGCCCATTCGCCCTTACGGAACACCGGCACGCGGCGGCCGTCGGTGTGGACACCATCGATATCGACTTCGCCAGAGCCGATCATCCAGTCGATATGGATGAAGCTCTTGTTGCCGCCCTGCGCTGCGATCTGTTCGGGCGTGAGATCGCCGCCATTGACGAAGCACTTCGAATAGCACTGGCCGAGCGCGATGTGACAGGCGGCATTCTCGTCGAACAGCGTGTTGTAGAACAACAGCCCGCTGGCCGAGATCGGCGACGAATGCGGCACCAGCGCGACTTCGCCGAGCCGACGCGAGCCTTCGTCGGTGTCGAGCACCTTGTTGAGTACTTCCTCGCCGCGTGAGGCCTTGGCCTCGACGATCTTGCCGCCCTCGAAGCGCACTGCGATGTCGTCGATCAGCGTGCCCTGATAGGATAGCGGCTTGGTCGAGCGGACATGGCCGTTGACACGCGCGGCATGCGGTGTGGTGAAGACTTCCTCGGTAGGGATATTGGCGTTGCAGATGATGCCGTTCTTGGCCGTCGATGCGCCGCCTTCCCATTCATGGCCATCGGCAAGACCCACCACGAGATCGGTACCCGGCCCGGTGAAATGCAACGCGTGGAAGCGCTGCGCGTTCAGCCATTCGGTGCGGCTACGCAACGCAGCATTGTGCTTGGCCCATGCCGCGATCGGATCGGCACCATCGACACGCGACGCCGCGAAGATCGCATCCGCAAGCTTTTGCACGGCAACGTCGTCCTCGTCGCCGGGAAACACCTGCTTGGCCCATGAGAGCGTCGGATAGGCGATGATATTCCAGTTGATGTCGAAGCCAGCGATCTTCTGCAGCGCAGGCTGATAGGCGATGGAATTCGCCTTGCTGGCGCGCGACACCTTGGCCGGATCTTCATTGGACAGCAGCATCGGATTGTCGCCGACGATGGCGAGGCGCGCGGTGTTGCTGCCGAGCGCCGTGGCCATGCCCTCATAGAGCCAGCCGGCGGCGCGATCGAAGCTCACATCGTGACCGTAGCGATAGCGCGCCAACGTCATCTCTTCATCGGAGAAAAACGGTGTCACCAGGCCTGCGCCGGCCTTGTAGGCATGTTCAGCGATCTTGCGCACCAGCGGCAGCGCCGCGGCGGGGCCGGTCAGCAGCAGATCCTGCCCCGGCGCCAGTTGCAGCCCAACTTTCACGGCGACTTCGGCCAGACGGTCGAGCTTCACGGGATCGATGGGGGTGGACAAATTGCGCTGGTGAACGGTCATGCAGAGGCCCTGACTGATGTGGAAGTGGCTGGACCGAATGTAGGCGCAGATGCGCCTTGCCGCCAGCCGGTCCGCCGCAGGACTTACCGGACGCCTACGACGCCGCGGGCTGCGGGACGAGGGCCTGGTAATGGGCCAGCGCGTAAAGCCTGATCGCCGAGGACAGGTTGTTCTGCTGTCGATTCTTGTCGATCTCGCCGACGAGCTGCGACATCGTGATCCGGCGCATGCCGGCGATCTCCTTCAGCGCCGTCCAGAACGCCTCTTCAAGACTGACGCTCGTCTTGTGTCCGGCGACGACGATCGATCGTTTCACGACGGGTGATTTCACCGCGCCTTCTCCATTTCCACCCAGTGATCGGTTTCTTTTCAGCCAGCTTATACGGATTGAAACCTGCGGCAACAGATCAGATCATCCGACCTTAGACGAGTACTCGCACACAACCTCTCGATCACGACACAACCTCTACGGAACTATCGATACGTTGCCTTCGTGGCGCGCATTGGGCAGAAGCAGCATAGTGCACAACTTCGGATTCGACTTTCCTGACTGACTCGATGGATTCCACTACGCTCGCACTTCCGGACGCCCGACACGTCGCCGATCAGATCGATCGCTGGACGCGCGAGCACGCCGCTTTTGCGCTGCTCATCGAACAGGCCGACGGTGCAAGCTCGGCGCTGTGGCAGTTTGCATCGATCAGCCGCAATCGTGGTCAGAGCGATACGGCTATCGACGCGCTTCGTACTGCACTTGCGTTGATGCCGACGGATGTTGCCGCGTGGCGCGCGCTTGCTTCGGACTACCAGTTGAGCGGACGCGACGAACTGGCTGAAGCATGTGCGCGACAGGCGCTCGCCATCGACCCGGACCACGCGACGACATGGCTGCAATATGCGAGCCTCGCCTACCGGCTGCAGCGTATCGACGATGCGGAAGCGGCCTATCTGCGCGCTCTGTCGGGCGATGCCTCGCTTGGCGACGCTCATCTCGGCCTGGGCGTACTGTATCTCGGCTCCCGCCGTCCCGAGCAAGCGATCGTGCATCTGCAACGCGCACTACCCTGGGGCGGCATCGACGCGGTCACGCAACTTTGCCTCGGACAGGCCTTTTATATGGCCGGCCGGTTTGGCGAGAGCGCCGATGCCTTGGCAATCGCAAACGGCTTTGTGCCACTGGAAAGCGTGACACTGCGTCTCTACGCCCGTGCGCGCACCTTCGCTTCGATGCTGGACGGCGACATTCACGGCGCCATCGCCCGCTACCCGACACTTGCGGGCCAAGAGACCGAACCACTGGACGAGGTCTTGCGTACCGCATTCGCGCTGTTCAGCGCCTATGGCATGCGCGAAGCCGCTGCCGCGGTTGGACGTCTGCGACTGCAAGGCCAGCCGGACGATCCCGTGCAGCGCTACTTGCTGGATGCCGTCGGTGGACAGACACACGACCGCGCGCCGGCAGCCTATGTCGAGGCGCATTTCGACGAATTCGCCGAGGGCTTCGACAGCAAGCTTGTGGACATTCTCGGCTACAAGGTGCCGCAGCAACTCGCCGACATGGTTGCGTCCCGCCGACCGACACTGGCGAGCATCCTCGATCTCGGCTGCGGAACGGGTCTTGCTGCAGGGCCGCTCGGGCGGTTCGGCGCACGACTGACCGGCATCGACCTGTCGGAGAAGATGCTCGCCGTCGGGGCCCGACGGAACGCCTACGACGACCTCGTCAAGGCCGATGTCATGAGCTATCTCGCGGACAGCCCGCGCAGCTTCGATCTCGTCTTCGCTGCCGATCTTCTGATCTATCTTGGCCGGCTGGAAGAACTCATCGGCCTGATTGCGCGCGTGCTCCCTGCAGGCGGCCTCTTCGCAGCGAGCATCGAGGCCGCGGGTCACGGCGACTTCACGTTACTCTCGTCAGGCAGGTTCGCTCATAGCGAGACATATTTCGAAACCTGCGCCGCGAAGGACTTCGAAATCGTATGCAAGGAGAATTCCGAGCTGCGCCTCGAAGCAGGGCGCCCTGCCCTCGGCACGCTTTACGTACTGCGTCGCCGTGGCCGGCCGAGCACCGAGGATGGCCAACTCACCATTGCAACTATTCGCCGATAAATTGACGAGATCTTCGCCAAGCGCGCGTCGGCCGTCGAGCCTGTGGTCTGCACAGATCGGGAGCCATCTCGAACCTGCAGCGCACCGCACAAGATTTAATCATCTGCCTAGGAAATCAGTAATGCCGCTCGTTTTAATGGCACGACTGATCTGCGACAGCAGAGCTCATTTAGAAATAGTCGAAAAATCAGAATGTTAGACGACAGGTGCGTTGGCACGCCATTTGCTAATAATATCTACGTCAATGATGACCGCCGTCCGCCGGATGCTGAAACCGCTGCTGGTTTCAAGCGCAGGGACACAGCTCGCTTCCTGATTGTCAGGTGCGAAGCGGTTATCGTGACTCCATCCCTACCGGGCTTGGTGAGCGAGTCCCTGTTTCCGATCGGCAGCGGTCCAAACAGGTTTGCACATGCTCGATCAACCGAACGCAAAGAAGCAGAAGCTCGTCATCCTCGGCAACGGCATGGCCGCCGGCCGCGTCATGGACGAGCTGTTCGCGCGCGCACCGGACCGCTACGACGTTGTGGTGTTCGGCGCGGAGCCGCGTGTTAATTACGACCGCATCATGCTGTCGCCGGTGCTCTCCGGCGAGAAGGCATATGACGACATTCTGATCCACACCGATGAGTGGTACGCGACCAACAAGGTTGATCTCAGGCGCGGCGAACTCGTCGTCGCGATCGATCGCGCTGCGAAAACCGTCACCACGCAATCCGGCGCGGTCGAAGCTTATGACACGCTGATTATCGCAACCGGCTCGAAGCCGATTCTCATTCCGGTACCCGGCGCAGAGCTGCCCGGCGTCGTCACCTATCGCGATCTCGACGACGTCAACTTGATGCTCGATGCAGCCGGCAAGGGCGGCCACGCTGTCGTCATCGGCGGCGGCTTGCTCGGCCTCGAGGCTGCAGCCGGCCTGGCCATGCGCGGCATGACGACGACCGTTGTCCATCTGATGCCAACACTGATGGAGCGCCAACTCGATCCCAACGCCGCCTATCTGTTGCAAAAGGCGATCGAGGCGCGGGGCATCGAGGTGCTGACCGGAGCCAACACAGCAGCCATCCTCGGCGACACATGTGTCGAGTCAGTCCGGCTCGACGATGGTCGGACCCTGCCGGCCGATCTCGTCGTGATGGCGGTCGGCATCCGCCCGAACACCGCACTCGCCAAGCTCGCCGACCTCAACGTCAAGCGCGGCATCGTCGTGGACGATCATCTGCGAACCAGCGACGACAACATCTATGCGGTCGGCGAGTGCGTCGAGCATCGCGGCCAGTGCTACGGCCTTGTCGCGCCCCTGTATGACATGGCGAAGACCCTCGCGGCGACCCTCGCCGGCGAGAGCGTGGACGGCTATATCGGTTCGACCACCTCGACCAAGCTGAAAGTCACCGGCGTAGATCTGTTCTCCGCTGGCGATTTCGCTGAAGGCGATGTCAAGGATGAGATCGTGCTTCGCGATCCTGCCCGCGGCATCTACAAGCGTGTCGTCTTGCGCGACGACCGCATCATCGGCGCGGTGCTCTATGGCGATACGGCCGACGGCTCGTGGTATTTCGACCTCCTTAAAAAGAACGTCGATATCGGCACCATGCGCAACGCGCTGATCCTCGGCCAGGCCTATCAGGGCGGCGTTGCACTCGATCCGATCGCTGCTGTCGCAGCGCTGTCCGACGATGCCGAAATCTGCGGCTGCAACGGCGTGTGCAAGGGCGCGATCACGCAGGCGATCACCGCGCACGGCCTCACCACCCTCGACGATGTGCGCGCCCGCACCAAGGCATCAGCCTCCTGCGGCCAGTGCACGGTGAAGGTGGAATCGCTGCTCGCAGCCACGCTCGGCGATAACTACTCCGCCGCCGGCCGCAAGCCGATGTGCAAATGCACTGACCTCACCCATAGCGAAGTCCGTGGCTTCATTCTCTCCAAGGAGCTGAAGTCCGTTCCTGCCGTGATGCAGGAACTGGCGTGGAAGACCTCCTGCGGCTGTCCGTCCTGCCGTCCGGCGCTGAATTATTACCTGCTCTGCGCGTGGCCGGGCGAATATGCCGACGATGCACAGTCGCGCTACATCAATGAGCGTGTCCACGCCAACATCCAGAAAGACGGCACCTTCTCCGTCGTACCGCGCATGTGGGGCGGCCTGACCACACCTGACGAACTGCGCGCCATCGCTGACGTCGCCGACCGCTTCAAGATTCCGACGGTGAAAGTCACCGGCGGCCAGCGCATCGATTTGCTGGGCGTACGCAAGGAAGATTTGCCCGCGGTGTGGGCGCAGCTCAATAGTGCGGGCCTCGTCTCCGGCGCAGCCTATGCCAAGGGTCTGCGTACAGTGAAGACCTGCGTCGGCTCCGAATGGTGCCGCTTCGGCACGCAGGATTCGACCGGTCTCGGCGTCAAGCTCGAGCGTTTCATGTGCGGCTCCTGGGCACCTGCGAAGGTGAAGCTCGGCGTCTCCGGCTGCCCGCGCAATTGTGCGGAATCCACGGTGAAGGACATCGGCGTGATCTGCGTCGAGTCCGGCTACGACATCCACATCGCCGGTGCGGCGGGGCTGCATGTCCGCCAGACCGATCTGCTTGGCCATGTCGATACCGAGGATGAGGCGATCGAATACATCGCTGCCTTCATGCAGATGTACCGCGAGGAAGCGGGCTATCTCGAACGCGTCTGGAAGTGGGTCGAAAATGCCGGCCTCGACAAGGTACGCGCGGCGATCATGGATGATGCCGACAACCGTTGCGCGCTGCTGGCGCGCTTCGAGAAATCACAGCGCGCGGTCCGCAGGGATCCCTGGGCAGAACGCGCCGCCGGCCGCGAACAGCATGAATTTACGCCGCTCGCAACACTCAACTCGATTATAGCCGTCCCGGCAGAATGAACATGACAATGGTTCCATCCAACGACTTCTGGTTCGACGTCGGCCCGCTGCGCGCGATCCCGCAACGCGGCGCGCGCACGGTGAAGACTCCGCGGCGCGAGATCGCGGTATTCCGCACCGCCAGCGACGAGGTGTTCGCGCTGGAAAATCGCTGCCCGCACAAGGGCGGTCCACTTAGTGAAGGCATCGTGCACGGTCGCAAGGTCGCCTGCCCGCTGCATAACTGGATCATCAATCTCGATGACGGCGAAGCCTCAGGCGCTGACAAAGGCTGCGCGCGCAGCTTCCCGGTCAAGCTCGAGAACGGCCGCATCTATCTCAACATGAGCGTCGCCGCCGCCCCATAGGCGCACGCCCCATCAACCAACCCCGCTGCAAAGAAAGTTTTCAAGTAATGGCCTATCTCGTCCCTTCGGAATTCGTGACCAAGATGGTGGATGCCGGCGAATCCAAGATCTTCATGTCCACGCGCGACACCATCATCCGCGCCTTCATGGCCGGCGCTATCCTGGCACTCGCCGCGGTGTTCGCCGTCACCGTTACGGTGCAAACAGGCTATCCGATCATCGGCGCGATCCTCTTCCCGGTCGGTTTCTGCATGCTCTATCTGCTCGGCTTCGACCTGCTCACCGGCGTCTTCGTGCTGACGCCCCTGGCATTGCTTGACAAGCGCCCCGGCGTCACTGTCGGCGGCGTGCTGCGCAATTGGGGGCTCGTCTTCGTCGGCAATTTCATGGGCGCGATCATCGTCGCCATCATGATGTCAATCGTGTTCACCTTCGGTTTCTCGACGCCCCCGGACAAGGTGGGTCAGGTGATCGGCCATATCGGCGAAGGCCGCACGCTTGGCTATGCGCAGTATGGCGCAGCCGGCATGCTGACGCTGTTCATCCGCGGCATGCTCTGCAACTGGATGGTCTCAACCGGCGTGGTCGGCGCGATGATCTCAACGACCGTCAGCGGCAAAGTCATCGCGATGTGGATGCCGGTCATGGTCTTCTTCGCGATGACGTTCGAGCATTCGATCGTCAACATGTTCCTGTTCCCTGCCGGCCTGATGCTCGGCGGCAAGTTCACGATCATGGATTACATCATCTGGAACGAGATTCCGACCGTGCTCGGCAACCTCATCGGCGGCCTTACGTTCACCGGCCTGACGCTTTATGCCACACACATCAAGACAGCTCCGAAGCGCGTTGCTAGTCTCGCACGCTAGGCCGATCCGCAACCCTCGCAACACGACGCCCCGGCTTCTCCGGCTGGGGCGTCATTTTATTAGTGTGACCCATGCCGCGTGAATTGACGATTTCGATCGGCCAGCATTCGGACAGGGGCCGCAAGGACACCAATCAGGATTTCCACGGCGCTCTGATTCCGACCGAGCCGCTGTTGAGCCTCAAAGGCATTGCCGTCGTCATCGCCGACGGCATCAGCAGCAGCGCGGTCAGCGGCGAAGCCAGCGAATCTGCGGTCAAATCGTTTCTCACCGACTATTACTGCACATCCGAATCCTGGTCGGTGAAGACTTCGGCGCAGCGCGTCATCGCTGCGACCAATTCATGGCTGCAATCCCAGACGCAGCGCGGCCGCTACCACTACGACAAGGATCGCGGCTATGTCTGTACCCTGAGTGCGATGGTGATACGCGCACGCGCAGCGCACATCTTTCATGTCGGCGATTCCCGCATCTATCGCGTATCGGACCGCGCACTCGAGCAGCTCACCACCGACCACCGCGTTGTGATCTCATCCGAGCAGAGCTACCTCGCCCGCGCGCTTGGCGTGAACCCGCAAATCGAGATCGACTATCAGGCGCTGCAAATCGACAATGGCGACGTCTTCATCCTCGCCACCGATGGCGTCTATGATTTCGTTGGCCCGCGTTTCATCACTTCGGCGATCGCCGATCACGCCAACGATCTCGACGCCGCCGCGAAGCTGATCGTCGACGAGGCCTATGCACAGAACAGCCCGGACAACCTCACCGTGCAGATCGTGCGGATCGATGCGGTGCCGGACGGCGAGGCCAGCGACATTCTGATGTCGCAATTGCCGCTGCCGCCGCTGCTTGAAGCCCGCATGGCGTTCGACGGCTACAGGATCATACGCGAACTGCACGGCAGTAGCCGTAGCCACATCTATCTCGCGGTCGATGTCGAGAGCGACGAACAGGTTGTCATCAAGATTCCGTCGATCGATCTGCGCGACGACCCGGTCTATCTCAAGCGGTTCATGATTGAGGAATGGGTAGCGCGTCGCATCGACAGCGCACATGTGCTGAAGCCGTGCCGACAGTTGCGCAAGCGCAATTACCTCTACATCGTCGCCGAATTCATCGAAGGCCAGACGCTGAAGCAGTGGATGCTCGACAATCCGAAGCCGGATTTGGAAACCGTGCGCGGCATCACCGAACAGATCGCGCGCGGCTTGCAGGCATTTCATCGGATGGAAATGATCCATCAGGACATCCGGCCAGACAACGTCATGATCGACAAGACGGGCACGGTGAAGATCATCGATTTCGGCTCCACCCGTGTCAACGGCGTCGTCGAAGCTGATTCACCCGGCAAGCACAGCGACATTCTCGGCACGCCGCAATACACCGCACCCGAGTTGTTTTTCGGCAAGCGCGCCACATCGCAATCCGACCTCTATGCGCTTGGGACCCTCACCTATCAGATGCTGTCCGGGACACTGCCTTACGGAGCTGAGGTCGCGAAGGCGACAACCGCCGCGCAGCACCGCAGACTGCGTTATCGATCGCTGCTCAACGACGCCAGCGACATCCCTGAATGGATCGACGGTGTGTTGCGCGAGGCCGTGCACCCTGACCCGGCGAAGCGCTACGAGGAACTCTCCGAGTATATTTACGACCTGCGCAATCCGAAGGCGGAGTTTCTCAATTCGCCGACCGTGCCGCTCCTGGAACGTAATCCGAACATGGTCTGGAAGGGCCTGTCGTTGCTGCTCGCTATAGCTGTCATCGTATTGCTGGCGAGGCGCTAGTGGCGGCACTAGTCAGGCCCGCACCTCTCGCGGAAGCCTCACATTCTTTCCCTGCAAAATATCTGGAACACCGTCGGTCGCAAGAACATGCTGCTCGGCATTTTCGATCGCCAGTTGCAGGAGGCGGGTACTCACCCGGCTCGAACAGCTCAGCGTCGCGATGGACGAGAATGTAACTCGCCTGCGCGCAGCGATCGAGGCCAGCCAGCGCCGCATCGACGCCGTGATGGCCGCGATCCGGGAGCAGATATCCGACAATGCGCCCTACGGCGCCAACGGTCGCATCAGTGCGCGGTCGCCGCGTATGCGCGACCTGATCGTCGGGCTCCATGAGGACTGGCTCATGACAAGCACTTCGTCGCGTGCCACCGGATCAACGAGATCGCCCCTCCGGATTTTGCATCTCTGTGACATTGCAGCGGCAATCGGACGTCCGATTTGCGCCAGAGGCGGTCATGTGGAGATCCAAAGACAGCGGAATTTCGCGAGGTCTTGCATAAAAGGCGACACCAATTGAGAATGGATGGCTCATCCAGAGCTTCGGCTTGGCCAGCGGTGAGAACATAACGTACGTCTACCGATATGGCGGCATTTCTATCCAATCGTCGAAAGCAACGTCCGTGCCTTCTGTCAACAAAGCAAAGAAATCAACGAGCAAACGCCCGGCACGGACCAATGGCAGCATAACAGACGCAACCTATTTGAAGCTGCACAACCTGATCGAGTCGCGACAGCTGCAGCCCGGCGAGGTGATTGAAGAGCGCCGGCTTGCACTGCGGCTGAAAGTTTCGCGGACACCGCTGCGGGCTGGCATCAGCCGGTTGCTGGGCGAAGGCAGGCTCGAGCAATTGTCCAACGGCACTGTGGTGGTCCGCACAATCGAGATGGCGGAATTGCTCGAACTGATCCATCTCCGCATGGTGTTGGAGAGCGAAGCGACGTTCATTGCGGCGACCCGCATCGCGCTGGATATCCTTGCACCGATCAGGGCTGCGCTGGAGAAGATCATTGCTGCGTCGACAGTGTCCGGGACGGTTCACTGGACCCTCGACGATGAAATCCATGACCAGATCGCGCGGCATTGCGGCAATCGCTCGCTTGAGAAGCTGATTGGAGAAATCCGGCAGAAGATCCGGATGTGCAATGTAGAGCGCCAGCCAGGCCGGCTGCTGCCCGCCACCCGCGAGCATCTGGCGATTATCGATGCCATCATCGATCGTGATGCCGCCGCAGCCCGTCAGGCGATGATCCTGCATCTCACTAATGTGCGGCAGGGATTGCTCGAACGGTTCGGGATCTTCCTGCCCGAGCCTCACGGCTAGGTCGAGATCAGGCAGAATCCCTGCGGGTGCATGTCCGAAGATTCTGCAGCTGCCCGCAATTTTGTCGGACTCCGTCCAAATTTGACGCAGCTTCCCGGGCTTCGCAGCTTGACTGAAATCAGCATGGGCGGTTCACTGGTATACCAGTGGAATATCAAGCCGCTCCGCAACGCCGACCAACCAGATGTCCCGCCTGAATGACGCCAAACCACATTGCTTCCCACACCGTCGCGGCCGAATCGCTGTCCCCGGCCGCCTTTGCCGCCTTCGGCGATGTAGCCGAGCGACCGATCGACGTGCGCCGGCGCTATCTTCCGACATCGGACGATCGCACCGAGGACGCCGCCACCTTTTCCTTCTGGATCAGCAGCGCCGCTAGGCTCGGCAGTCTGCCCCTGCCGATCACGACGCTGGAGCGTCATCCGTTCTCCGCCCAGACTTTCATCCCGCTCGGCAGCAGCCAATACCTCGCGATCGTGTGCAATGCCGGCCCGGATGGCCTGCCTGATGTGGCCACCCTGCGGTGCTTCATCGCCGGAGCGCATCAAAGCATCACCTTCGCCCGCAATATCTGGCATCATCCCATGACCGTTCTCGGCGCGGCCATGGAATTCGCCGTCGCCATGGGCATTACCGGCCGGCAGGACGACGACGTGTTCGTCGATATCGCTGGCGACGTTCGTGCCGTGATGCCGCATAGCGCATAGGGATCGCAACGATGCCGCATGATGATCACCTCACCCGCGACTTCGTCGGCTACGGCCGCACCCCGCCGCATCCACAATGGCCGGGCGCAGCAAGAATCGCACTCAACTTCTGCATCAACTACGAAGAAGGCTCCGAGCCGTCGTTCGCCGATGGCGACGGCGTCACCGAAACGGCCCTGACCGAAGGTGGCGGCAGCGGCTTCGAGGGCCGCGACCTCGCTGCCGAGTCGATGTTCGAATATGGCAGCCGCATAGGCTTTTGGCGCGTGCTGCGCCTTCTGTCCGAGCGCGGCATGACCGCCACCGTCATGGGCTGCGCGCTGGCGCTGGAACGCAACGACGAGGCCTGCGCCGCCATTCGCGAATATGGCTACGACGTCTGCGCCCATGGCTGGCGCTGGGAGCGACATCCGTTGCTGTCCGAGGCCGACGAACGCGAGCGCATTCGCAAGACTGTCGAGAGCCTCAAGCGCACCATCGGCGAGCGTCCGCTCGGCTGGTATTGCCGCTATGGGCCGAGCGTGAACACGCGGCGCCTCGTGGTCGAGGAAGGCGGTTTCCTCTACGATTCCGACGCCTATAACGACGAATTGCCATACTGGACACGTGTGCTCGGCAGGCCGCATCTCGTGGTGCCTTACGGCCTTGCCAACAACGACGCAAAGTTCAGCCGCGGCGCGATGGCAACGGCGGATGATTTCTTCGTCTATCTGCGCGACGCCTTCGACATGCTCTACGCGGAAGGCGCCACCGCGCCAAAGATGATGTCGGTCGGACTACACACCCGCCTGATCGGCCATCCCGGCCGCGCCGCCGGCCTGCAGCGCTTCCTCGATCACGTCGCCAAGCACGACAACGCCTGGGTCTGCCGGCGCGGCGACATCGCCCGTCACTGGCAGGCCACTCATCCCCCCACGCCCTGATCTCCACCACATCCGCACCCGAAAGGACGTCCCCATGAAACTGAAACCCACGCATTGGCTGTTCGGGCTGATGCTGTCGACTGCGGTATTCGCCGGCGGCGCCAGCGCGCAGGAAGCCGATCATCCGTCCGACAAGCCGATGGTGGTCGCGTCCGATTTCGGCGTCGCGCCGTGGATGGTGCGCGGCCCCAATGGTCCCGAGGGTTTCGGCGCGGATCTGATCAACGAGATCGGTAAAGATCTCGGCCGCCCGAAGGTCGAGATCGTCGACATCAATTTCTCCGGCCTGTTCGCGGCGCTGTTCGCCAAGCGCGCCGAATTCCTCGTCAACCCGCTTAACCTCACCGCCGAACGCTCCGAGCGCATGCTTTACACCGAGCCGCTATTCTCCACCGGCAACGGCTTCATCGTCCGCGCCGCCGACGAGATGAAGAGCTTCGAGGATCTCAAGGGCAAGGCCGTCGCCGTCAACCGCGGCACCATCTCGGATACCTGGGCCACCGCCAATGCCGAGAAATACGGCTTCGAAGTGCAGCGCTACGATGTATTCCCCGACACGGTGCAGGCCGTGCTGACGCGCCGCGCCTTCACAGCGCTAAATGAGATCCCGACGACCGTCTATGCCGCCAGCCAGAACAAGGCGATCAAGGTCGGCTTCAAGGACTTCAACGGCCGCAACTTCGCCTATGCATTCCGCCTGGAAGATACTGAGTATCGCAACAAGGTCGAGGCGGTCATCGAATGCATGAAGTTGGACGGCCGCCTGCGCAAGCTGCACGAGAAATGGTATGGCGCAGCGCCCGATGCCGGCTCGGCCATCGACACTGTGTATTTCGGCTATGGCCCTCCCGGCTTCAAGGGTTTCGAGCCCACTTCGCACGTTCCGGCGTGCAAGTAGCACGCTGGCTCTGACAAGATAGCTGTGAACACCGGACCGGCCCGAGCCGGTCCGACTGCGGTTGGCGGACACCCGATGGACCGGATCGTCGAATACTACTTCAATGCAGAAGTCATCGCGGGCGCCTTCCCTCAGGTGCTCGCGGGCTTTCGCACGACGGTCATCGTATCGCTTTTGATTATTGTCTGCGGCACACTGTTCGGCCTGTCGCTGGCGCTGCTACGCTGCGCCAGCCTGCGCCCGGTCAATTTCATCATCACCGCCTATGTCGACGTGCTGCGCACGCTGCCGCAGCTCGTCGTGATCGTCTTCATCTATTTCGGCCTGCCTTATATGGGCCCGGCGCTGTCCCCCTTCGCGACCACCGTGCTGGCGCTCGGCATGGTGCTGTCGGCCTTTTCCACCGAGATCTTCTGGTCCGCAATCATGGCGCTGCCGCGCGGACAATGGGACGCCGCCAGCGCACTCGGTTTCAGCCGGCTGCGGACGCTGGTCACCATCATCCTGCCGCAGGCCATTCGCCTCGCGATCCCGCTTCTGACCAACCGCGCCATCTCCATCAGCAAGGGCACGGCGCTCGGCACCGCCGTGTCGCTCCCGGAAACGCTGGGACAGGCGCAGAGCGTGATGGCGCTGGTTGCCAATCCCTCGCCACTGACGCTCGCCGCGGCGTTCTACCTCACCTTCTTCCTGCCGCTGGTGATCGCCAGCCGGTGGGTCGAATATCGCTACAGCACGGGGCGTTGAGCGGATCGCATGCAGGATTTCCTGGACAATTTCGCCAACTGGGAGTCGCTGTTGCGGGTCTATCCGCTGCTGCTGCAGGGGCTGATCTATACCATCTGGCTCGCGGTGGTGGCGCTGCCGCTCGGCATTCTCGCCGGCCTCGCCATCGCCGTGCTGTACAGCTTCAAGAACCGCTGGGTGAATATCGCGCTGCTGATTTATATCGACCTGTTCAGGTCGTTTCCCGTGGTGGTGCTGCTGATCCTGATCTTCTACGGCATGCCGTTTCTGGGCCTGACGCTCGGCAGCTTCGCCGCAGCCGTGCTGGCCATCGTGCTCAACAATTCCGGCTACTATGGCGAGATCTTCCGCGCCGGTATCCTGTCCGTGCCCCACGGCCAGACCGAGGCTGCCCGGGCGCTCGGTTTCAAGCCGCTGCATGTGGTGTTCTCCATCGTGCTGCCGCAGGCGATCCGCAACGTGCTGGCGCCGCTGGCCAGCAATTCGCTAGAACTCGTCAAGGCGACACCAATTGCCGCCTTGGTTGCGCTGCCTGAACTGCTGCGCTCAGCCCGCGTCGCCCAGGAGCAGACCTACAACCCGACGCCGTTGATGGCAGCCGCCGTGATCTTCTTCGTCATTCTGTATCCGTTCGCGCGCTGGGTGGCGCGGCTGGAGCGGCAAGCGCTGAAAGCACGCTGATATGGCCACACTGATCACCGGCGGCAGCGGTTTTATCGGGCTTGCGCTCGCCGAACGCCTGATCGCCGACGGCGAGACCGTTATCTTGTTCGACCTCTCGGCTCCCGGCTACGACATGCTGGTGCGCTCCGAGCTCGCCGGCGCTACGCTAGTCACCGGCGATGTCACAAACGCCGACGACGTCGACCGCGCGTTGAACACGGCCGGCATCGACCGCGTGATCCACACCGCCGCGATGACGCCGAATGCGCAGCGCGAGCATGACGCTGCCCGCCAGATCATCGACGTCAATATCGGCGGCACCGTCAATCTGCTCGAACGCGTAACATTGTGGCCCGCCATCAAACGCGTCACCGTGCTCAGTTCGGTCGCAGTGTACGGCTTCTCGCAACCGGCCACGTCGGGCCTGTTCGAGGAGGATTTGTCGCCGCCGGCGCCAGCCGCGCTCTATGGC
Source organism: Tardiphaga sp. 709 (assembly GCF_032401055.1). Classification (NCBI taxonomy): domain Bacteria; kingdom Pseudomonadati; phylum Pseudomonadota; class Alphaproteobacteria; order Hyphomicrobiales; family Nitrobacteraceae; genus Tardiphaga; species Tardiphaga sp. 709. Next base: position 2,881,935 of record NZ_CP135529.1, read on the forward strand.
ATCACAAAGCTCGCATCGGAACAGGCGGCGCTGCGGATCGCCGACCTTCACAAGCTCGATGTGCGCGTGATTAGGCTCGGGCCGGTCTTTGGCCCATGGGAATTGCAGACCAGTGTCCGCGATGCGCTCAGCCCACACTATCAGGTGCTCCGCATGGCCTTCGACGGCCGTGAAGCGATTCTCCCGCGCAGCATGGCCGGCGATTGGATCTATTCCCGTGACGCTGCCTTCGGCATCGCGAGGGTGAGCGCCTCCGACGCGCTGAAGCACCGCACCTATCACGTCAGCGGCGGTGTGTTGTCCGATCTGCCACGATGGTGCGAGATCATCGCGACGCACATGCCCGGCTTCCGCTGGCGGATGGCGGAGATCGAAGCGGAAGGCAACGTAATCTATGGCCTGCCGAAGGACCGTGCGCCGCTGAGCATTGCGCGACTGGCCGCGGATGCCGGCTTCAAGCCTCAATTTCATCTGGAAGACGCGGCGCGCGACTATCTCGGCTGGTTGTCGCAGGCAGGAGAACCCGCATGAGCAAGCGTCTGGCTGGAAAGTCCGTTCTGATCACCGGCGCCTCCTCGGGCATCGGCCGCGCCATCGCCCGCCGATTTGCTGCCGAGGACGCGAGGCTCATGCTCGCGGATCTCACCATGGACGTGCGCGAGGGCGGCACTCCGACATTGGAGCTGCTGCGTGCCGACGGTTATGAGGTCGATTTCATCCAGATTGACGTCGCCTCGGAGGACGACACCGTCCGCGCCGTCCAACAGACCGTTGCGCGCTACGGCCGCCTCGACGTGCTCGTCAACGACGCCGCCATCGGCACCGGCAAACGTCTGACCGATACCAGCCTCGCCGAATGGGACAGGACGCTGGCGGTCAATCTCACCGGCGTGTTCCTGATGTCGCGCGCCGCCGTCAACCAGATGCTGACGCAGGATATCCGCAACGAGGCCCGCGGCCGCCTCGTCAACATCTCCTCGCAACACGGCATGATCGCCTGCCCGGAAGACATCGCCTATGGCACCTCCAAATCCGGGGTCGTCTACATGACGCGGCAGATCGCGGCGGACTACGCGAAGGATCACATCATCTGCAACGCGGTTGCGCCCGGCAAGATCGTCACCGGCAAACCGGGCCGCGCCGCGGAGCCGCGTTGGATGGATTACTCTACCAGTCGCACGCCGATGCCACGGCTGGGCCGTCCCGACGACGTCGCCAATGCGGCGCTGTTTCTGGCCTCCGACGAGGCAACTTTCATGACGGGCGAAAACATCCTCGTCGATGGCGGCTGGATGGCGTCATGAACAACGTTTCGGAGAGCACCATGGTGCAAGCGCCTGCAGAGACGTCCGCGCCGATCATTCAGATGTCCGGCGTCACCAAATGGTATGGCGACGTCCAAGTGCTCAAGGGCATCGACTTCACGGTGGCGCGCGGCGAGCGCGTCGTGATCTGCGGGCCTTCGGGGTCCGGCAAGTCGACGATGATCCGTTGTATTAATCGGCTGGAAGAACATCGCGACGGCCGCATCGTGGTGAATGGCGTTGAGCTCGATCACTCGACGCGCAATGTCGACGTGGTCCGCCGCGATGTCGGCATGGTATTCCAGCAGTTCAACCTGTTTCCGCATCTGACCGTGCTGCAGAACCTCACCATCGCGCCACGCAAGATCCGCGGTGCAACGAGGCAGGAGGCCGACGAGATCGCGCGCTATTTTCTTGAGCGCGTACGGATCTCCGAACAGGCCGATAAATATCCGAACCAGCTCTCCGGCGGCCAGCAGCAGCGCGTCGCCATCGCGCGTGCGCTGTGCATGAAGCCACAGGTCATGCTATTCGACGAACCCACCTCGGCGCTTGATCCGGAAATGATCCAGGAGGTGCTGGACGTCATGGTCGGCCTCGCCCGCGAAGGGATGACCATGGTCTGCGTCACCCACGAGATGGGATTCGCACGCACGGTCGCCGACCGCGTGGTGTTCATGGACGCGGGCCGGATCATCGAGGAAGGCGCGCCGACCGATTTCTTCTCGGATCCGAAACAGGATCGAACCCGTGCATTCCTCAAACAAATTATGCATCGATGACCGAAGCGTCCGCTTTACGCGGTGAGTTCAACCGATCGCTGCAACACATTCGGCAAACCTCTCAGCCGGCGTCTGATAAAGCAAGGTTTTCCGTGGTCGCTCATTGAGCTGCCTTGCAATGGCGCTGAGCCTGGCTTGGCTGTGCAAGGAGAGATCGGTGCCCCGCGGCAGATATTGGCGCAGCAACCTGTTGGTGTTCTCGTTTGATCCGCGCTGCCATGGGGAGCGAGGGTCACAAAAATAGATATCGACGTCGGCGGCCAATGCCAGTCGCTGATGGTCGGCGAGCTCCTTACCTCTGTCCCAAGTCAGGGACCTGTAAAGTTCGCTGGGCAACCGCCGCGATTGCTTGATCAACGCCGAGACAACGCTTTCGGTATCTTTGTTCGCGACTTTAATCAGCATCACATAGCGCGAATGCCGTTCAACAAGCGTTGCGATATAGCTATTCCTCGATCCACCGATCAGATCGCCTTCCCAATGGCCAGGGACCGCACGATCATCGACGGAAGGCGGTCGTTCACTGATGGATACGGCGTTCTTGATCTGGCCGAGCCCGTTCCGTTTCATGCTCGCATGCCTGGAGCGACGAACCGTACGCTTTGCTCTCAGGTGCTCAAGAAGCTCCTTTTTCAGGACGCCGCGCGCCTGGATGAACAGGCTGCGATAGATCGTCTCGTGTGACACCTGCTTTTCGGGCTCCGCCGGGTGCGTCCGCTTCAGCCAGCCGGCAATCTGTTCCGGCGACCAGTGCCTCCCCAACAAGGTCGATACTGTCCGCCTCAAGAACGGACGACAAGCCAGCTTGCAGAGCTTGGGTCGCCGCGATCGATCCCAGGCGGCCTGATCGGACCGGGCTGCCCGATAGCGATCCGCCCCACCATTGCGTCGGACTTCACGGCTGATGGTTGAAGCCGATCGTCCCAAATGACGTGCGATCGACCGCAAGGAGCGGCACATGCTGAGCCAACGAGAAATCTCCTCCCGTTCAGACAGACTAAGCGCTCGCTTGGCACGGCACCGATCCGGCGGCCGGATACCGCCAGTCGGCGATATGATCGAGAATACCAATGAGGAATCGCGGTCAAACCGGCGTCCGATCGAACTCATCGGTTCGCCTGCTTGCCAACGATCCCAGATCTCGGATCGTTGCGCCGCCGAGTAGTTAATGCGTTGTCGCCGGTTCATGTCCGCACTCCATCTTTGCTACAAGATTAGAGTGTTGCACCGACCAATTGAGCCCACTGCCCGAATCCGTCACTAAAGCGCTCTGCCAACATGAGTATCCGGTTGATATCGCGCCAGTAATCACCAGCCGCTTCTCTCCTTGAGCAACATGCTGACTGCCCCGTCGAAAAGCATTTTCGGTGCGATTAGTCCTGCCGACATGGGCAGGAGAATAGTTGATGCGGCCACGACGTTATCCGTCATCATTGTGAGGATCGTGCCAGTCGCCGTATTGAATTCGAGCATACCGCAGTAATCACCAACTGCGCGTCGGCGCATTGTGGGGCGCGAAAGCCCCTCCCGATCTGGTCTCACGAAGCGAGATGCTCGATGCCACCACCGTGTCGCTCAGAATGTCGCCGGCTCTCCCTTAGGAAGGTCGATTTGCCTTCCTCGAAAATCGCTGCAACACATTTTGCAAACTTCTCAGCTGGGTTTGATAGAGCGATGTCTCTTTCGCGGCGTTTCATGAGCTGCGTTGCTATTGCGCTGAGCTTAGTCTGGCTATGCAGGGACAGATCCGTGCCACGCGGAAGATATTAGCGCAGCAATCTGCTGGTGTTTTCGTTTGAGCCGCGCTTCTAGGAAGACCGAGATTCACAAAAATAGACATCGACCAATCGGCAGCGTGTCGGTCGGGCACCATTACCCGCCAGGACCGCTCGAGAACACCCGGCTCGCGAGCACATCCGAAGCCTCCAGTGACATGATATCATCGACGCTCAGCACGCGGTCGAGATTGGCGACCAGCCGATTGGCCTGACGCAGCCGCATGCGGTCGAGCGCGTTACGGATCGAACGAGCGTTGGAGAACAGCGGCTGGGTCTTGCGCAGCGCGATGTAGCGGACGAATGCCGCGCGCGCATCGGCGCTGAATTTGTAGTTCATATCCCCAAGCATCAACTCGGAAATGGCGAGCAATTCGGCATCGGCATAGTCGGGGAAATCGATGTGGTGGGCGATGCGCGAACGGAAACCGGGATTGCTCCCGAAGAACTTGTCCATGCGGTCGCCGTAGCCGGCGAGGATCACCACCAGATCCTCGCGCTGCGATTCCATTACTTGCAGCAGGATCTCGATCGCCTCCTGGCCGTAATCGCGCTCGTTATCGGGCCGATGCAGGTAGTAGGCCTCGTCGATGAACAACACGCCGCCCATCGCCTTTTTCAGGATCTCCTTCGTCTTCGGCGCGGTATGGCCGATATATTGCCCGACCAGTTCGTCGCGCGTCACCGACACCACCTGCCCTCGCCGCACGAAACCCAGTCTATGCAGGATGCTGGCGATGCGCAGCGCCACCGTAGTCTTGCCGGTGCCGGGATTGCCGGTGAACGACATGTGCAGCGTCGGGTTGCCCGACGCCAGGTCCATGCGCTTGCGGATGCGCTCGATCAGCAGCAGCGAAGCGATCTCGCGAATCCGCGTTTTCACCGGCTTCAGCCCGATCAATTCACGATCAAGCTGATCGAGCACCTCGCCGATGCCGACCTCGTCGAACTCGCGGCGCAGATCGACCTGCGTCGCAGGTAACGCGTCGCCGGCGCTATCGACCACCGTCAGCGTACTCACGACCCACCGTAGCGCTGGCCTTCGGGTCGATCGACGGCGTAGGATTTTGTCGTATAGCGGATGTTGCGGCCTTCCACCTCATGCCGCTCGAGCCGGAAGCCGGGTTCTTCCTTCGGACGGTTGACGATGAAGGAGAGCCGCACCGATTCCCAGCCGTGGCTGGAGTCGAAAGCCGACAGCCGGATGTATCGGTCGCCGTAGACCTTGCGGCATTCAGTCAGTTCCATCAACACGCCGGCGGCATCGCGCAGATCGAACATCGGCAGCCCCCACATTTCCCAGAAATTGTTGCGAGGATGCGGATCGTCGGTGAATTCGATGTTCACGGCCCAGCCATTGGCGAGGCAATACTGCACCTGTTTTGAAATCTGTTCATCAGTGAGATCGGGCAGGAACGAGAAGCAGCCCTGGGTAATGCGCATGATCGTGCTCCTTACAGCGAGACGGTGGCGGTGGGGGCGTAGTCGGGCATGTCAGTGGATTCGTAGTTGAAGGTAACGTTCTTCCACGTCTCCAGCGCCGCCTTCAACGGCGTGCAGGTCATCGCCGCCTTGGCGAGAATCTCCTCACCTTCATGCAGGTAGTCGCGACCTTCGTTGCGAGCGAGGATCATCGCTTCCAACGCGACGCGGTTGGCGGTGGCGCCGGCCTGGATGCCCATCGGATGGCCGATGGTGCCGCCGCCGAACTGCAAGATGACGTCTTCGCCCAGATGATCGAGCAATTGATGCATCTGGCCGGCATGGATGCCGCCCGATGCGACCGGCATCATCTTGTTGAGGCTGGCCCAGTTCTGCTCGAAGAACACGCCGTGTTCGAGCCGCATCGGATTGTAGTCTTCACGGCAGATGTCGTAATAGCCGCGCGTCGTCGCCGGATCGCCTTCAAGCTTGCCGACGACGGTCCCGGCATGGATGTGATCGACGCCGGCGAGCCGCATCCATTTGGCGATGACGCGGAACGAGACGCCGTGATTGCGCTGCCGCGTATAGGTCGAGTGTCCCGCGCGGTGCAGATGCAGGATCATGTCGTTCTTGCGCGCCCATTTCGCCATCGACTGGATCGCAGTGTAGCCGATCACGAGGTCGATCATGATGATGACGGAACCGAGCTGCTTGGCGAATTCGGCGCGCTCGTACATGTCCTCCATGGTGCCGGCGGTGACGTTGAGATATGTGCCCTTGATCTCGCCGGACGCCGCCTGCGCCTTATTGACCGCCTCCATGCAATAGAGAAAGCGCTCGCGCCAATGCATGAAGGGCTGCGAGTTAATGTTCTCGTCGTCCTTGGTGAAGTCGAGCCCGCCCTTCAGCGCCTCGTAGACGACGCGGCCGTAGTTACGACCGGACAGCCCCAACTTCGGCTTCACAGTCGCGCCAAGCAGTGGGCGGCCGAACTTATCCATACGCTCTCGCTCGACCACGATGCCGGTGGCCGGCCCCTGGAACGTCTTCACATAAGCGACCGGAAGCCGCATATCTTCCAGCCGCAAAGCCTTCAGCGGCTTGAAGCCGAACACGTTGCCAATGATCGAGGCCGACAGATTGGCGATCGAGCCGTTCTCGAACAGGTCGAGATCGTAGGCGATATAGGCAAAGTACTGGCCGGGCGAATTCGGCACCGGATCGACCCGAAAACACTTGGCGCGGTATTTTTCCGCGGCCGTAAGGCGGTCGGTCCACACCACGGTCCAGGTCGCGGTCGAGGATTCGCCGGCAACTGCTGCCGAAGCCTCGATCGGATCGACGCCGTCCTGCGGCGTCACCCGGAACAATGCGATGATGTCGGTGTCCTTGGGTACATAATCTGGCTCCCAATAGCCCATCTTCTTGTATTCCATGACGCCGGACTTGTAGCGGTCCTTGCCGCGGATCGTGATCGAAACATGTTCATTCATGGTGGCCTCCTCGTTTGGATCCGGCGTCACCGGATGGAATAAGGTCTGTTCACTCGGCAGCTTGCGCGATGTTGCCGATCTTCGGGTCGAGCGCGCCACTGCGATAGCGCTTCGCCATTTCGGCCAGCGGAATCACCTTGATCCTTGCGGCGTGACCCGCGGTGCCGAATTGTTCGAAGCGTTCGCGGCAGAGGTCGCGCATCGCGTCCATCGCCGGTTTCAGGAATTTTCGCGGGTCGAATTCGCCTCTGGTTTGCGCGGCGACTTTGCGGAAGGCAGAGGTCATTGCGAGGCGGCAGTCGGTGTCGATATTGACCTTACGGACGCCGTGTTTGATGCCGCGCACGATTTCCTCGACCGGCACGCCCCAAGTCTGCGGCATCTCGCCACCAAATTGATTGAAGATGTCCTGCAGCGGCTGCGGCACCGATGACGATCCGTGCATCACCAGATGCGTATTCGGCAGCCGGCGGTGAATTTCTTCGACGACCGTCATGGCGAGAATGTCGCCGTCCGGCTTGCGCGAGAATTTGTAGGCGCCGTGTGAAGTCCCCATCGCGATCGCCAGCGCATCGACCTTTGTGGCGCGGACGAAATCGACGGCTTGATCCGGATCGGTAAGCAACTGGTCGTGACTGACGGTGCCCTCGACGCCGTGGCCGTCCTCCTGCTCGCCGCCGCCATGCTCCAATGAACCGAGTACGCCGAGTTCGCCTTCGACGGAGGCACCGATCCAGTGCGCGATATCGACCACGCGACGCGTAATGTCGACGTTGTAATCGTAGTCAGCAGCAGTCTTGGCGTCGGCCTTCAACGAGCCGTCCATCATCACCGAGGTAAAGCCGTGCTGTAGCGCGGTGGCGCAGGTGGACTCTTCGTTGCCGTGGTCCTGGTGCAGGCACAGCGGGATCTGCGGATGCATCTCCTCCAGCGCATCGATCATCCTCGCCAGCATGATGTCGTTGGCGTAGGAGCGTGCGCCGCGCGAGGCCTGGATGATGACCGGCGCGTCAACCTCGGCGGCGGCCTCCATGATCGCCAGGCCCTGCTCCATGTTGTTGATGTTGAAGGCTGGCACGCCGTAGCCATGTTCGGCGGCGTGATCGAGCAGTTGCCTCAGTGTAATGCGTGCCATAGGTCCTCCATTTCGTTGTCTTGTCCCGAACAACTCATTCGGCTGCGGCGATGCGCGAGCGGGCGATGCAGCGCATCGCCGCCGTTGCGACCGCCGCGGCGGTGATACCGAATTCGCGATACAGATCGTCCGCAGGCGCCGAGGCCCCGAATCCGGTCATGCCGACAAACTCACCGCCGTCACCGAGCCAGCGCGCCCAATCGCCTTCGATCGCGGCCTCGACACCGACCCGCGGAGCACTGCCGAGAGTTGCGGCCCGATACTCGCCGCTTTGTTGCCGGAATAGATCGAAACACGGCGCCGAGACCACAGCGGCACGAATGCCGTCATCGGCAAGCAGCCTGGCCGCAGCAATCGCGATCGACACTTCGGAGCCGGTTGCGACCAGGGTGACGTCGCGCGCGCCCTCCGGCTCGATGACGACATAGGCACCGCGCGCCACCCGGTTGGTGGAATCGATGCCATCGCGGAACACAGGCAGCGCCTGGCGCGACAGGCAGAGCACCGACGGCCCATGCGGCGTCCGTAGCGCGCAATCCCAGGCCTCGGCGGTCTCGACGGCGTCGCCGGGGCGGAACACCAGCAAATTTGGAATGGCGCGCAGGGAGGCCAGGTGTTCGACCGGCTGATGGGTCGGGCCGTCCTCGCCAAGCCCGATCGAGTCATGCGTCATCACGTGAATGACGCGGATGCCCATCAACGCGGCCAGCCGGATCGCGGGGCGGCTGTAATCAGCAAAGCACAGGAAGGTGCCGCCATAGGGAATGAAGCCGCCATGCAAAGCGACGCCGTTCATCGCCGCCGCCATGGCGTGCTCGCGCACGCCATAATGGACGTAGCTGCCGTCGAAGGCATCGTGCTGGATCGGCGCCTGCATCCTGGCGCGCGTGAGGTTCGAATGGGTGAGGTCAGCCGATCCGCCGAGCAAATTCGGCAGGACACCGGCAATGACATCGATGACGAGCTGCGAGGCCTGCCGGGTGGCGATCGTCGGCCGCTCCTTCAAGAAATGGGCGCAGATCTTGGCCAGCGCACCGTCATATCCGCCGGAAAGCTGGCCCTTCAGCGCGGCCTGAAAGTAGTCCCGCACAGCGCCGTCGAGACGCGCAACGCGCCCGGCCCATTCCGCATGCGCCGTCTGTCCGCGCGCGCCGACCGCGCGCCATTGTCGCGCCACCGCATCGGGAATGTGGAACGGTGCGTGCGGCCAGTGCAGCGCGGCGCGCGTCTTCGCGATCTCGTCCGCGCCCAGCGGCGCGCCATGCGCCTTCTCACTGCCTTGTCGATTCGGCGCGCCGAAGCCGATCACCGTGCGGCACGCGATCAGCGACGGGCGGTCGTTGTCACGCGCCTGCGCAATCGCCGCGGCCACGGCCTCGGGATCATGGCCGTTGACGCGGCCAGCCGACCATCCCGATGCGGTGAATCGCGCAAGCTGATCGTCCGAACACGACAGCGAGGTCGCGCCGTCGATCGAAATCTGGTTGTCGTCGAACAGCACTATCAGACGATTGAGCCGCAGATGTCCCGCCAGCGAAATCGCCTCGTGGCTGAGGCCCTCCATCAAGCAGCCGTCGCCGGCGATCACGTAAGTGTAGTGATCGACGAGACCGTCGCCGAAGCGGGCATTCATCAGGCGTTCGGCCAAAGCCATGCCGACCGCCGTGGCGATGCCCTGGCCGAGCGGGCCGGTGGTCGTCTCGACGCCCGCGGTGTGGCCGTATTCGGGATGGCCGGGTGTCTTCGAGCCCCATTGCCGGAACAACTGCAACTGATCGAGCGTCACCTCCGCCGATCCGGTCAGATGCAACAGCGCGTAGAGCAGCATCGAGCCGTGGCCGGCGGACAAGATGAAGCGGTCGCGGTCTGGCCAAGACGGATCGGCGGCATCGAATTTGAGGAAGCGTGAGAACAGCACTGTCGCCGCATCGGCCATACCCATCGGCATGCCGGGATGGCCCGACTTCGCCTTTTCCACCGCGTCGATCGCGAGAAAGCGAATCGCATTCGCCATATCCGCGTGCGAAACGGTCGCTTGATCCATCTGGGGAGCGGGACTCTGAATATTCATACCGTGCGCCTTTTGCGTTCCATCAATTGCAGGATCAGCGGGGTGAGGATGAGCTGCATCGCCAGATCCAGCTTCGAGCCGTGGATCACGATCGAGTTGGCGCGCGACATAAAGCTGTTGGGGATCATCGACAGCAGATAGGGGAAATCGATGCCGCGCGGATTCTTCAACCGGATCACCACCATTGATTCATCCGGCGTCGGGATCCACCGCGCGATGAAAGGGTTCGAGGTATCGACCGTCGGCACACGCTGGAAGTTGATGTCAGTCTCGGTGAATTGCGGGCAGATGTAGTTCACATAGTCCGGCATCCGCCGCAGGATGGTGTCGGTGACGGCTTCCTGGCTGTAACCGCGATCCTTGCGGTCGCGATGAAGCTTCTGGATCCACTCCAGATTGATGACGGGAACGACGCCGATCTTGAGGTCAGCATGCTGGGCGATATTGACTTTGTCGGTCACCACGGCGCCATGCAGGCCTTCGTAAAATAGCAGGTCGGACTTTTCCGGCAGCGGGCTCCATTCGGTAAAGGTCCCCGGTGCCGCCCCGTATAATTTGGCTTCGTCCTCGTCATGCACGTAATGACGGACGGTGCCGGTGCCGGACTCGCCGTAGTCGCGGAAGACTTTCTCCAGCTCCTCGAACAGGTTGGTTTCCGGGCTGAAGTGGCTGAAGTGCTTGTTGCCCTTCTCGCCCTCCTCCAGGATCTTCGTGCGCATCTCGACGCGGTTGTAGCGATGAAACGCATCGCCCTCGATGTAGGCGGCGGCGACCTTCTCGCGACGGAAAATGTTCTCGAACGTCTTTTTCACCGAGGTGGTGCCGGCGCCCGACGAACCCGTGATCGATATGATGGGATAGCTGCGTGACATTTGCTCTGTCCCCGGCTCAGCGAAACAGGCCGCGCCGCGCAAACAGCGGCGCGTCGCTATTGTCGAACATCGGTTCGATCCCCTCGTGAATGGCGGCGACGTCGCGAACGCCGCGCATCGAGCCCATGATCAGCGGCACGCGCTGGTGCGGCGTTCGCGCCGAGACTTCGAGGATGCGGCGACGGCCGGTGGTTGCGGAGCCTCCGGCCCATTCCATGACCAACGCCATCGGGTGTGCTTCGTATAAAAGGCGTAGGCGCCCTTCGCGGTATCCGGGGCGCGCATCGGCCGGATAAAGGAAGACGCCGCCGCGGACGAGAATGCGAAGCGACTCGGCGACCAGCGAGCCGATCCAGCGCATGTTGAAATCGGCACCGCCGTCGCCACCCATGCCGGCCACGCATTCGTCGATATAGGCCCGCACCGGACCGTGCCAGTGTCGCCGGTTCGACGCGTTGATGGCGAATTCCGGCGTATTGGGCGCAATCCTGACGCCTTGTGCGACGAGCAGGAATTCACGCGCGCGGCGGTCCTGAATGAAGATGTCGACACGCCCGTTGTGCGCCAGCACCAGCGTGGTCTGGGGACCGTAGACCACGAAGCCCGCGGCGCATTGGGCCGTGCCGGGCTCGAAGAAGGTGGAAACCGCGTCGTTGCCGCGCGGACGGATCGAGAAGATGGTGCCGACAGAAATGTTGTTCTCAAGATTGGCGGAGCCATCCAGCGGATCGATCGCGACACAGAGCGGCGCAGCGACGTCGAGGATTTCTGGCAAGTCTGCCTCTTCGGACAGAATGGCGGCGACGGGGGTCACGAGCAGCGCGCGGCGCATCATCCTGTCCGCGACAAGATCGATGTCCTTCTGCGCATCGCCGTCGGAATTTACGCCGCTGAGACGACCGGTAATGCCGGCCAGCGGACCGTCGGCAATGAGATCGGCAAGGTCGATGGACGCGGCGGCGATTCCCTCGATCACGGCAGCGATCGCAAGCCGGTTCGGCGTCTTCGCCCCCGCGCGATCGAGATGCGAACGCAATGTCACGCGTTCATCCATAGCCGCTCCCTCATCGCTGCCCTCTGCGGGGCCATTTTCAAAGCGTCGTGCCGTTCGGCCGTCCGCGCACCAACAACACCCCAGTTTGCAGAACTAGTAAAATATTCTTATCTTTGGCCGGGACAAAGTTTTCCTTATGGAGGCTGCGACGCTGGTGAGCCGGTTTCCGTGGGAATTGATCCGTCGCCAGTTGCGCACTGGCCACCGTTCACCGCGATCGCTCGGTCACGGCTACGGCCAAAAAAGCGCATCTGAGACAGCCCGTAGTCACGCTGCAGATTCGCAATCTGCAGACTCTGGCGGGCCGCAGATTCAGCGCAGCAGCGACGGCATGCTCCTGACCGAAGCCGGGCGCGAGGTGCTGGTCGCTCTCCGAGAGTAGCGGGATCGCGACTGCGAAACCTCGCTGAAAATGATGATGGGCAAGATCGCTGGCCGGCCTCGATCGGCGCCATCAACGCGTCGAAATATTTTGTGCCATTCATGATCTCCGGATTTTCGAAGCGAAACCCGAACGTCGGCGTCACGCTGTCAACCAGCAACCAGCAACCAGCAACCAGCAACCAGCAGGAAATCGGCGACGCGCTCAGCAGCGACAATTTCGACTTTCCGATTATGGGCCGCCCGCCCGACATCGACATAGAGGAGCTCGACCGCTGGGATCACAAAAATCTAGCTGCTTGCCGACCTTCACGATTGCTACCGTTGGGGAAGACGAAGTCATAGGACCATATTCAAGTCGCATAGGATAATCAGCAGAGGGTGGCCACCCTCTGTTGTTCGACGCCAGGGATGATCGGATTGCGCGTCAACGATCCATAAGGCCAAGCATTTCTCGAGCCCGCCTCCCTGACACGCAGGACTACGCCATCATCGCCGTTGCGTCTTTGCATTCCGCAATTGGTTGCGAGGTGACCTGAGCCCACAGGCTAAATTATTGATGTTACTGGTGTCGATTCCAGCATCAAAAAACAAAGCCCAGCAATCCTTTAAGATTGCTGGGCTTTGTTTGATGGTTTGGTTGCGGGGATAGGATTTGAACCTATGACCTTCAGGTTATGAGCCTGACGAGCTACCGGGCTGCTCCACCCCGCGCCAAACCTTTCGGAAAACCAGAGACGAAACGAAGTCGGCCAACGCCAAGGCGTCGATCGATCCCAGTCCGGAGGCTTCCTGAGAAGGCAACCGGGGCAAAGCCCTCGGTGCGAGGGGTATGTACCAATGCCAGCCTGCTTTGGAAAGGGGCAGCGGCGATCTTTTTGCGCTTTTATGACGGTCCGGGAACGCGCCAATCTGCCTTGTTTCGGCACAGTCCGGCCCAGTGACGGACCGCACGGAGCCAAACAGCCTTCAAAGACCCGCTGGACGCCCTCTGGCGGCCTAGTTCAGTAGAAAGCCACCATCCACGGTCACGGTGCTGCCGGTCATGTAGCGCGAGGCCTGCGAGGCCAGCAGCAGGATGGCACCGTCAAGGTCAGATTCATGGCCGACCCGGCGTTGCGGAATACGCTTGATCAGTTTCTCACCGACCGGCGTGTCCCAGACGGCGTGGTTGATGTCGGTGTCGATATAGCCCGGCGCCAGCGCATTGACGCGGATACGGTGACCGGCGAGTTCCAGCGCCAGTGCCTTGGTCGCCTGCACGATGCCGGCTTTCGAGATCGCATAGGGCGACACCGCCTTGGTCAGCCCGAAACCCAGCACCGAGGCAATGTTGACAATATTGCCCTCCTCCTTCCTGGCGATCATGCGCCGGGCAATTTCGGTTGCGGCAAAATAAGCGCCCTTGAGGTTGGCACCGATCACGGAATCCCAATCGGCTTCGGTCTGATCGACGGCGAGTTTCTCGACGGCGATGCCGGCATTGTTGATGAGCACGCTGATCGGCCCGAGCGCTTCCTCCGCGGCATCGAACGCCCCACTGATCGACGCCATGTCGGTGACGTCCATCTGCACGGCGACGGCGCGGCCGCCTTTGCCGGTGATCTCGTCCTGCAGGCTCTTCAGCTTGTCGGTCTGCCGCGCGGCCAGCGCCACGGCGGCGCCATGCGCGGCCAACACGCGTGCAAATTGCCGGCCAAGGCCCTGCGAGGCTCCGGTAATGAGGATGATTTCTTTACTGACGTCGAATATCCCGGACATGGCATTTCCCTTTGATTTTGCCCTAGTGATACCCGGCCTTGCCGCGATCGCAAACCGCCGCGCTCCGCCGATTTCTTTGACGCGGAATTGCCGCATGGGGACGAAGCCGCGATGAACAGTTTCGATGTCGTCGTTTATGTCGGCCTGATCGTCGCCATGGTCATCGGCTTCCGCGCCGGCCTCTTGCGTAGCGCCGTGACCATCCTGGGCTATCTGCTGGCCATGCCGATCTCCGTCTGGATCACCGGGCTGATCGCGCCACAGCTGTCCGGCAGCGCCGCCGCTTCGACCACGCAGAATTCACTGCTGTTCTTCGCGATCTTCCTCGTGTCAGGCATCGTGCTCGGCTCGCTGCTGCGCATGGCGGTCAACGACATGATCGGCCACGAAATCGGCATCGGCGACCGGCTCGGCGGCGCTTTGCTCGGCGCCATTCGCGTCGGCCTGATCGCGGTGACGCTGGTGCTGATCTTCGACCAGCTGGTGCCGGCCAATATGCAGCCGGCCTATATGACCGGGTCGCATCTGCGGCCCCTGCTGTGGCTGGCCGGGCAGAAGGGCATCAAATCGCTGCCGGCGGACGTGACTGCCACCATCGAACAATGGAAACGCGCGCACCGGCTCTGACGTCGGCGCCCTTATCAGACCCCGCCGGAACCGCTATAACGCGGCCCTCGGATTATCGAACTTCAGGAGTGATATCGTGGATCTTGGAATCAAAGGCCGCCGCGCGCTTGTCTGCGCATCCAGCAAGGGCCTCGGCCGGGGCTGCGCCGAAGCGCTGGCCGCAGAAGGCGTGCATGTCACAATGACTGCACGCGGCGGCGACGTGCTGGCGGCAGCCGCTGCCGATATCCGCAAGGCCTATCCGGGCGTCGAGGTCACCGAAGTCGTCGGTGACATCACCACGGTCGAAGGCCGCGAAGCTGCGCTGAAGGCGGCCGGCCAGATCGACATCCTCATCAACAATGCCGGCGGCCCGCCACCCGGCGATTTCCGCAACTGGACCCGCGACGACTGGATCAAGGCCATCGACGCCAACATGCTGACCCCGATCGAACTGATCAAGGCGACGGTGGACGGCATGATGGAGCGCAAGTTCGGCCGTATCGTCAACATCACCTCGGCCGCCGTGAAGGCGCCGATTGATGTGCTCGGCCTGTCGAACGGCGCACGCAGTGGCCTTACCGGCTTCATCGCCGGCCTGTCGCGCAAGACCGTGCGTGCGAATGTCACCATCAACGGCCTGCTGCCCGGCCCGTTCAACACCGACCGCCTGAAGGGCGTTGCCGCCGGCCAGGTCAAGGCGACAGGTCTTTCGGTCGACGAAATCCTGACCAAGCGCGCGGCCGAAAATCCGTCGGGTCGCTTCGGTGAAGCCGATGAATTCGGTCAGGCATGTGCCTGGCTGTGCAGTTCGAAATCCGGCTTCATCACCGGCCAGAATATCGTGCTCGACGGCGGCGCTTTCCCCGGCACGATGTAAGCAGCGATATCTCAAGACGCGAAAAGGCGATCGGCTGGCAGGCCGATCGCCTTTTCTTTTTGAGTTACGCGGTTTGATTACGCAATCAGTGAACAGGCGTGGTGCGTTCGCTGGACCAATCAACGCCGAATTCTTCCAGGCCTTCGGCCAGGAGATCGCCGAGCAACGGTTCGCCGAGCAGATAGCGCGCTGTGCGCCCGTTGCGCCCTTCTGCGGCTTCGCGGCGCAAGTCATTCCATTCGTCGATGGTGGCGTCGCCGCGTCCCAGCCGCATCAGGGCGACGAGATCGATCTGCTCGTCCTCGGTGAGTGCGCTGATGAAGCCCGCGATTTCCCGCGCCACGGGATCCTCGCCATTGTCCTCCAACACATCGATCATGTCGTCGTCCGCGCCATTGGAGCCGGAATCGGGATCCGAAGCGATATCCTTGGCATCGAACTGCCGCGCCTTCTCGATCAGAAAGCCCACTTTCTCGGATGAAATCGCTAGTTCTGGCATCGCACGCTCCTCGCTGCAGGGCCTGGTGTTCCACTCAGACAACGCGCACCCCCGCGAGATGATCCATTGCGCGCCACGCCGGAAACCCGCATCTTTCCAAGCCTGAAAAGAACAATGGGGTGAACGCCTGATGCAATGGACGGTCGGTAAGGTCAGGATCACGCAGATCATCGAAGGCGAGACGATTGGCAGCACACGCTTCATTCTCCCGCAGGTCGGCCCCGATGAGGTCCATGCGCTGCCCTGGCTGATGCCGAAATTTTCAACTCCTGAAGGCCGGCTGAAAATGTCGATCCACGCGCTGGTGGTGGAAACGCCGACGCAAAGGATCATCGTCGATACCTGTCTCGGCAACGACAAGCAGGGCCGTTCGGTCCCGACCTGGAATAATCTGCACACGCCGTTCCTCGAGAACATGATGGCGGCAGGCTTCGCGCCGGACGGTATCGACACGGTGCTGTGCACCCATCTGCATGTCGATCATGTCGGCTGGAATACAAAACTGGTCGATGGCCGATGGGTGCCGACATTCGCGAATGCACGCTATGTGTTCGGGCAGCACGAATACAACTACTGGGCGGCGCATGGTGATACGGCGTCGCATCTCGCCGTGTTCAACGACTCCGTAAAGCCGATCGCCGATGCTGGGCTGATGGATCTCGTTGCCAGCGATACGCAACTCTCGGACGAGGTCACGCTGATCCCGACGCCGGGCCACAGCCCCGGCCATATGAGCGTGCACATCAAATCCGCAGGCGAGGAAGCGCTGCTGACCGGCGACGCCGCGCATCATCCGGTGCAGATGGCGCATCTGGACTGGTCGTCCACGGCGGATGCAGATCCCCTGCAATCCGCCGTATCGCGGCGCGCATTGTTCTCGCGTTTCGCGGATACACCGACGCTGGTGATCGGCGGTCACTTCGGCGCCGGCCGCATCATGCGCGAGGGTGACGCTTTCAGATTTGCCGCGCTGCAGCACTAGTTTTGCGGCTCTGACCTTTCAGGACCGCGGTTGAATTTCCCCGCGCCCTGTTCCACAACCTTTCGGGAAAGCCCAAGGGAGACGACAATGAAGCTCGTAAGATACGGCGCGTTCGGCAGCGAAAAGCCGGGACTGATCGACAAGGACGGCAAGCTGCGCGACCTCTCCGGCCAGGTGAAGGATCTGGCTGACGACGCATTCGCTCCCGCCAATCTCGCCAAGCTCGCTGCGCTCGACCCGGCGTCGCTGCCTGCCGTGAGCGGCTCGCCGCGCATCGGCTCGCCCGTTGGCGGCAAGCCGAAATTCATCGCCATTGGCCTGAACTATGCCGACCACGCTGCAGAATCCGGCATGCCGATTCCATCGGAGCCCATCGTCTTCATGAAGGCGCTCAACAGCCTGTGCGGCCCCAATGACGATGTGGAAAAGCCCCGCGGCTCGACCAAGCTCGACTGGGAAGTCGAGCTCGCCATCATCATCGGCACCAGGGCCAAATATGTGACCGAAGGCGATGCGCTGAAGCACGTCGCCGGCTACAGCGTCTGCAACGACGTCTCCGAACGCTTCTTCCAGATCGAACGTGGCGGCCAGTGGACCAAGGGCAAGTCGCACGACACCTTCGGCCCGCTTGGCCCGTGGCTGGTCACATCAGATGAAGTCGGCGACGTGCACAAGCTCAGCATGTATCTCGACGTCAACGGCAAGCGCTGCCAGACCGGCTCGACCGCGACCATGATCTTCAATGTGCCGCAGATCGTCTCCTATCTGTCCGGCATGATGACGCTGATGCCCGGCGACATCATCACTACAGGCACGCCGCCCGGCGTCGGCCTTGGCATGAAGCCGCCGAAATTCCTCGAAGTCGGCGACGTCATGACGCTCGGCATCGAGAAACTCGGCGAGCAGAAGCAGAAAGTGGTTGCGGCTTAAGCGCCCTTCATTTCGCGCGGACATGCAAGGCGTGTCCGCGTTTTTTACATTCATGAAAGACATCGAACATGAAGCTGACGTTTTCTCCGGGTTCGCCTTTCGCACGCAAGGTTCGCATTGCCGCGATCGAACTCGGGCTGATCGACAAGATCGAACTCACGCCTGCCGCTGTCGCCCCCACCCAGAAAAACGAAGCCTATTCGCATGACATCAGCCCGGTCAGGAAGCTGCCTGCGCTGATCCTCGACGATGGCAATGTCATCGTCGACTCCTATGTCATCACCGAATATCTCGACGAGCTCGCCGGCGGCAACAAGCTGATCCCGGCCTCGGGTCCGGCGCGCTGGAAGGTGAAGAGCGAACATTCGATGCTGCAGGGCATGACGGATGCGATGCTGCTGTGCCGCTACGAAGTCGGTGTGCGTCCGAAGGAACTGTTGTGGCAGGCCTGGTATGACGATCAGTGGGATCGTGCATGGGAGGGCCTCACGCGTTTCGAAAATCATCCCGACATCCTGACCCGTCCGATGGATGCGGCGCAGATCGCGCTCGTCTGTGTGCTCGGTTATGCCGACTTCCGCTTCCCGGATTGCGGATGGCACAAGGCGTTTCCGAAACTCGACGCTTTCCACAACAAGATGCTGCAGCGGGAATCGGTCAAGATCTCCGTCCCGCCAAAGGGTTAGGGTCGAAAAGCGGCCTGACGCGATTTCACGTCAGCTTGCGAAAATCCTGCGTCAGGCCTGCGGCAAACTCAATCGAACAGCGAGGGCGTGTGATTCACATACGCGCCCTCGATGGCGAGCATCTTGAGCTTGGTCTCGACGCCGCCATTGGCCGAAAATCCGCCTGGCTTGCCGCCGGCAGCCAGCACCCGGTGACACGGCACGATCACCGGACACGGATTCTGCCCCATCGCCTGCCCGACATTGCGTGACAGTTCGACGCCGCCAAGCTTTTTGGCGATATCGCCATAGGTCAGCGTTGCGCCCGGCGGGATCTGGCGGGCAATCGCATAGACATTGCGGTTGAATTCGGGAACGTCGGTGAGATCGAGATTGATCTCCGAAAGATCAGTCGGCTTGCCGGTCATCAGTTCGACGATACCGTCGATGGCTGCCTGCACCGCCGGCGGCGGTGCGGCTTCAACGATATCCGCATGGCGCTGCTTGATGCGCACGCGGGTCTGTTTTTCGTCTGGCTGCGGCAATTGCACAGCGACAACGCCGCGATCGGCCCATGCGATGCCGCAACGCCCGATGGCGGTGTCGAAGAGAGTGAACTGAACGTCGGTCATATGAGCCTCCATCGATCGCATCAGCATCCGATGTGGTGAGGTCCGGAGTTTGCGACGATCTTCAGTCATTCGCCACCCGATTCCGGAGCGGCAAACAGCTTTGTCTCAGCTCTGCTCGCGCGACGGCATTGTGGCGGCCTTGTGGATGAAAGCCTGGCCAAGCATGTCGAGGATTTCCTTGGTGGCCACGAACATGAACACACCCGCCTCGGTGTCGAAGGAGATACCGACCACGGTCGGATCGGGCTGGAAGTCCAACAGGCTGTAGCCCTTTAGCGGGAGGGCGGGAACTTCTTTCGGATTCGACATGTCGGTCTCCCGCGTCAGTGAAAGGCTCGTAAAAGCCGGAATAACGAGGGCTTAGACAACAATTCGGAGCACGCCAAGGCGTTATTTCGTAGCGTTGGCCCTGCCTCCAACGACAATCGGGACCGTACCGCGGCCCCGATCTTCAGAAGTCCAGGCCGTGCGATGGCAATGAAGGACTTACTCGTCGTTCTGCATCGCTGCGGCCAGCTTGTCGTAATATTTGCCGACGAGATCGATATTGCCCTTGTTCTCGACTGCTGGCGGCGGCGATTTGAGCGCGGCGTTGAGATCGGCGAGCGCGGCCTTCTTGTCCTTGGCCGGCATCTTCTTGTCGGCCTGCACGGCCGCGATCTGCTGCTTGAACACCACTTCGGGGCCGACATATTTCTTGGTCTGCGGATCGAAGCCACCCAGCACCAGCATGATGTTTTCGACGACGTCGTTGTAGTCGCCGTAGTTCGCAAAGCCGTTTTTCTTGGCGACGTCATCGAGCTGCGCGACCACTTTGGGATCCGGCTTGTCAGGTGCCTGCTGCGGCAGCTTAGCGGTGACCGCATCGAGATCCTTCTGCGCGGCCAGCACCTGCTCGATCTGCTTGTCCGTCAGCGCAATCTGCTTTGGCGCCGGCGCATTTTGCGCGGGAACTGCGGTGGGTGTCGGCGTTGGTGGCGTCTGTTTTGCGGCGGGCTGTTTCTGCGCCTGCGCATATGCGGCGCCAGTGACGGGAATCGTCGCAAGGCCTGCGATAGCCAGAGCAGCGATGGCGGGACGAATAATGGAACGCATGAAGATCTCCTCGGCAAATTGGTGCGACCAGTGGAAGTCGATCGCGGAGCGAACCCGGTTCAACGAGCCCGGTTGGCAGAGGATGGAATGCTGCAGCTGAATCGTGGCTGAATGATCGCAGCGGCCGGTCGTCCCTTCCCCGCCCTGCTGCTCGGTTGCCGAATTTCCGCCGATTACCCGCGTACGGCATGCGCGACCGACAACGCAGGACGCTATGCCGACAA